>JAFUVY010000015.1 GCA_017477335.1 Bacteroidales bacterium | reverse complement strand
TGTGGAGCGCTATCCTGCCGTCTACAAGGAGATGAAAGACCGCGATATCCCCACAGAGCGCCGCAAGGGGAATACGGTGGTCGGCGAAATGAAATTCCTGCGCACCTTCTTCGGCGAGCTGGAGGACCGGGATGAAATTGGCAAGTCTCCTTTTCGAAAGCTTGGCTCAGAGCGGCGCAAGACCGTTATGAAAACCACTTACGATGACCCTGTATTTCTGCGCAAGGAAGAACTGAAGGCGGTAATGGCCGCCGACGTGCCCGAATCGCTGAAAGAAACCAAGGATGCGTTCATCCTGCATTGCGCCATTGGCTGCCGGGTGGGAGACTTCCAGAAGATGACGATGGACAACGTGGCCGTCTCCCCGGAAGGGATTCCCTACATCCATTACCTGCCGCAGAAGACCAAGAACACTCAGGGCGATAATCATGAGGTGGAGACGCCACTAATGCAATCGGCACTGGAAATCATCAAGAAAACAGGTTTCAACCTGCCGATTCTTCGCTATCCTTCCGGGAAGAGTGGCTACAACAAGAAGATTAAGCAACTTCTGGAAGTTGCAGGCATTGACCGCAAGGTGGCTGTGTTTGATGAAGCTGCCGGGGAGAACAAATACCTGCCCCTGTACGAAGTGGGCAGCAGCAAGCTGGCCCGTAAAACCCACGTGGACCTGATGAACAAGGTACAGGTGGACCTCTACGCCGCCGGACTACACCGCCAGGGCAGCAAGGCCGTCCAGCGCTATACTATGCTGGAACTCAGGGATCGATTTGCCCTGATGTGCGTGGCGTTTGGGGAGGAGCAATACAAAGTAGATGACAGGTTCGAGGTGGTTTCGGTTTAAGTTTTGAGAGATTTTCTCAAAATATTTGCATATTTGGTGAAAAAATGCGTTCTTTGTGAAAAATAGAATTTGCTATGCTTGTTTATTTCACTGTCGGAAACTACCTTTCATTCCGGGAAAAGAAAACACTGAGCCTGGAGGCAGCGCCAATAAAAGATAGCGGGAGTCAGATTATTGAGGTCGGAAGGCTTCAACTTCTTCCTTCGGCTGCCCTGTATGGTGCAAACTCCAGCGGGAAGAGTAATTTTCTTCATGCATTAGGAGCGCTATCGGTTATGGTAAATAAATCATCTTCCAGTAGCTCCATTACGCGTTTGCCAGTAATTCCTTTTCTTTTGGATGCGAGCAGTGAAAAGGAGCCATCTTTCTTTGAAATTGAAGTTATTACACCTTCGCTTAATCACTACCGCTACGGATTTGAGTGTACGCAAGAAATTATTGTACGGGAGTGGCTGTATAGGATTGGCAGCCGCTCCGAGAAAAACCTTTTCATCCGTGAAGGAGAAAATATAGGCGTTTCGTCATCATTCAATGAGGGTAAAGGCTTGGAGGAAAGAACGCGTAGCAACGCACTATTTCTTTCAGTGTGCGATGCTTTTAATGGGCCGATTGCAAAAGAACTGGTCCATAGCATCGTGATTCCGCCTCTTCCTGATAATCCGCAGGAGCTGTTTGATGCACAACTTGCATTCATTCAAGCCGCCAAGGAGGTTTATTCCGAGGATGTCATAAAGGTTTTCAAGAATCTTGACTTTGGCTTTACTTCCTTTGAAATACCCTCTTCAGTTGAAGAAGCCAAGGCGGTGAAGGCTTGGACAACGCATAATGTCTATGATGACAATGGGCACGTCATAGGAAGCAAGCGGTTTTCAATGAAAACATCCGAATCGGCAGGTACAAACCGTTTATTCGATATTATATATCTGATTATGAGTGCACTTTCGGAAGGATCTCCTTTGGTTGTTGACGAAGTTGACCGGGCGATGCATCCTTTGATTACAAAATATGTAATCGGGCTCTTCAATAATGCCAAGACAAACCCTAAAGGTGCCCAGTTGATATTTACGACGCATGATACCAACCTCCTCAGTTCCAAGATTTTCCGGCGCGACCAAATCTGGTTCGTTGAGAAAGACAAAACGGAATCTTCCGATCTTTATTGCCTTGCTGAATTCAAGGATGCTGAGGGTGTGAAGGTGCGTAATGACCGCAGTTTCGAAAAGGATTACATCCAGGGGAAATACGGTGCCATCCCTTATCTGAATTACGATTGGGAGGATTAGTATGGGAAAAGCTATATCAGGGAAGGCTATCCGTGAGATGAGAGAGCGGGAGCGAAAGGCCCACCACCTTGAAAAGAAAATCAAGGTGGCCAGCAGGCTCACGCACTTGAACTATTTGATTGTCTGCGAGGGTGAAAAGACAGAGCCCAATTACTTCAAAGCGCTTGTGAAGGGCCGTAACTCACAAGTCCTCACAGCTACAATCGAGGGAGAAGGGGCTAATACAAAGTCTTTGATAGATATTGCTATAAAGAGACGCGCTCTTTCTCCCATCCACTTTGACGTTACCTGGGCGGTATTTGACAAGGATGATTTCGTGGATTTCAATGAAGCCATTGAGTATGCCAAATCAAATGGAGTTAACCCCGCATGGTCCAATGAGGCCTTTGAACTCTGGTATTACCTGCATTTTCAGTATTTGGACACACAGGTTGGCCGTCATCAGTACATAGAAATGCTCACGCGTGAAGTAAGAAAAGTGTATCCGCAGTTTGAGTATAGAAAGAACGATGAGGGTATATACCAACTTCTAACCGAAATTGGAAACCAAGAGCAAGCCATTAAGAGCGCCAAAGCTCTGGAGAACCGGTATGTAGGTAACGACTACGCTTCACATAAACCTTGTACTACAGTTTACAGGCTGGTTAATGAATTAAACAATCCTGAAAACGTAATTGAGCGGATTAATTCTTTGTCTAAATGACTTACGAAGAACTTCTGGCCGAAAACATTCGCTTGCGTACGCGTATCCGTGAATTGGAGCAGGAGAATGCCCGTCTGAAAGGTTCTGGCTCTTCGTTGTTGTGCGAACCGGAGCCGCCACAATATGGTAGTGGCCTTGTGCGGCTGGAACGGGACAGGAACACAGAAATCCAACGGCGGCTGGATATTTTCCGGGGTTTGTTCCGAGGTCGGGAAGATGTGTTTGCTCAGCGCTTTGTTTCCAAGGCGGGCAAAGCAGGCTATCAACCAGTATGCAAGAATCGGTGGTCGGATGGATGTGTAGAGCATAAATACAAGTGTGAGGGCTGCCCCTTCAGAGAGTTTGTCCCACTTGAGGAATCGGTCATTCGCCAGCATCTGGATAAAGAAGCAAGGGAGAAGGATGTAATTGGCATTTATCCTATCCTTGAGGACAATACGGTTCTCTTCTTGTGCGCCGATTTCGATGACAAGAACTGTGAGCATGGCTACCAGGACGACATCCTTTCGTACGTACGCGTCTGTAAAGATTGGGGTATCCCTGCGTACATCGAGCGCTCACGATCCGGCAAGGGCGCCCATGTATGGGTATTCTTCGAAGAGCCAGTCTTGGCTGCTGACGCTCGGAGGTTAGGCTTCGCTATCATCGGTGCCGCCATGGAAAGCAATGTCCGTCTGGATATGAAATCCTATGACAGATTCTTGCCGAATCAAGACTTTTTGCCAAAGGGTGGCTTCGGGAACCTGATTGCGCTCCCGTTGCAGGGCTTGGCCCGGAAAAACGACAACAGTGTATTTGTGGATGAGGGCTTCATGGCTTTCAAGGACCAATGGTCGTTTTTATCATCGGTACGGAAACTCACTGCATATGAGGTTAAAACTATTCTGGCAAATCACGCATATCAGATAGAGTTGTCCTCGTCATCTGAGACAAAACCATGGGAAACACCCAGACCGGACAGAATCTCATTTGAAGATTTTTGTGGCCCTGTCAAACTTGTCCGGGCGAATGGATTGTATGTGCCTATTATGAGCGTTTCCGGAAAGGTGCTCAGGCACCTGAAAGGCCTGGCATCCTTCCGGAATCCCAAATACTATGAACTGCTCAATGCAAGAAAACCGCTCTATCATACACCGTCTCTTGTGAGTTGTTATGAGATGACAGAGGATTACCTCAAACTGCCAAGGGGATGCGAGGATGCCGTGATAGAACTGCTCCAGAGCAATTTCTCGGCATGGGAGGAGGATGACCAAACCAACGCAGGAAGGACAATCGACGTTTCTTTCTCCGGAGAACTGCGGCCGGAGCAGGAGGCGGCAGTCCAAAGAGTGCTTTCATACAATAACGGTGTGCTTGCTGCGACCACCGCATTCGGCAAAACGGTCGCTGCCATTGGAATGATTGCAAGGCGAAGGATAAATACGCTGATACTGGTCCATTCCAAGGCGCTGCTGGAACAGTGGAAAGAAGAAATAGAGAAGTTTTTGATTATCAATGAACCAGGGCCTGCCATCGAAGAGAAGAAAGGTCGGGGAAGAAGGAAGGCGTTTTCTCCGGTCGGCCTTCTGGACGGAAGCCGGAACACATTACACGGAATCATAGATATCGCCGTATTCAATTCCGCTTTGTCGGAAGATGCTGTCAAGCCATTTGTCCGCAACTACGGGATGGTAATTGCCGACGAATGCCATCACTCTGGCGCCATCGGCTATGAGCGTGTGCTGAAGTATGTGAATGCTCGATACGTGTACGGGCTTTCGGCAACTCCCACCCGTCAAGATGGGATGACGCCCATCGTTTTCATGCAGTGCGGGCCCATTCGATATAAGTCGGACGCAAAGGCCCAGATGTCCAGGCAATCATTTAGCAGAGTTTTGATTCCGAGATTCACGCCATTCCGGGCAATAGAGGAGAGAGGAAACGCCCTGCAATACCTTGGCGACCTGGCCAATGACCGCGCCAGAAATGAAATGATTGTGCAGGATGCTGTGGCCGAGCTGAACGAAGGTCGGACACCGATTATCCTGACCAAGCGGAAAGACCATATCTCCATCCTAGCTGATATGCTGGCTCCCTACTGCAGGAACATGGTTCAATTGGTCGGCACGGCATCGGCCAAGGAGAAGCGCCAGGCGATGGAGCGGCTCAAGAGTATCCCTGAGACGGAGCCTCTGATAGTTATCGCTACTGGAAAGTATGTGGGCGAGGGCTTCAATTATCCCAGACTGGACACACTCTTTATCGCCCTTCCGGTTGCCTATCCGAACATCGTCCAGCAATACACGGGACGCCTCCATCGGGATTATGAGGGCAAGACTGAAGTACGGGTTTACGATTATATCGACATCCATGTCCCGGTCATTGCCAATATGTACGGCAAGCGACTGAAATGCTATGCACCTATCGGCTATGCCAGGCAAGTGTCCGAAGTTTTGGATCAGATTCCCCAGAACATCGTTCTTGGTCCGGAATCTTTCCTTCCGGTTCTGGTCGGCGATATTGAAGCGGCACAGTCCTCGGTTGTCCTTTCCTGCGAGTCGGTGCAGTATATGAAGGTGGCTTTGGCAAAGGCGCTGCAATCGCTGGGCGTCCGTGGAGTGGAGTGTTGTATTATTATCCGAAAGCCATCGTCTCGGGACGAAGACTTTATCAAGGCTGGGGTTAAACTTGTCGAAACAGAGCGGCAGCCTATCCGCGCAGCTGTTATTGACCGGTCCTTACTCTGGTTTGGCAGCATTGATCTGGCGGGATGCCATTACAAAGAGGAGGATAATGTGATGAGAGTGCTGGCGCCTGTGATTGCATCGGAAATGTTGGAGTATATGCTTGACATATGGAATAGATAGTCCCGATGAAGATAACGCTGTTACTCAAAAAAGGTCAAGGACTGCTCTAATCGCGAACCCATTGTATCTCCAGTCAGACCGTATTGTGTTGTCCCTTATTGCACATCCTTTTTTCGGTGATGATTCATCTAAAGTAGATGCCCAATAATCGCATACGTGTCCCCTTCTATAGTAGCTGCCGCCCTCATATTTATGCCCGGCCTTGGGGAGAAAAATGGAATTGCCATTTGTTGCGGATATCAGAATTCCTGATACGCCGTTAAGCTCAGAATCCTCCCACGCGCAATTATCGATCAACTCCTGCCATTCTTCAGAAGTCGGCATCCGCCAGAATCCACCCCACTGAACATGTGCGGCATCGTCTTCATCTTCGAGAATTGTAAGATTATCCTCTCCATCATATTTCTTATTATCGCTTTTCCACAAGGAATACGTAGACCAACTGAACTCTGTTTTAGTCTCAGTCTCGCCCCAGGCATAGTAATTACCGTAATCCTCTGGCACATTTGCGCCGAGATTGTTCGAAGCCCAGTCAACACTTAGTCCCAGGTCGACCGCATCGTGACCATTCAGCGGATTGAATTCATCAACATCTGAATTCTCTCCATATAAACCTTTGTCAATCACAGTATATTTCGGAGCATCCTCGTGTTTTTCTTCTGAGCATGAAAGGAAGAACACTGGGAGGATAAATCCTACAGTTAATAGCCGGATGAACGTGTTTATCTCTTTCTTGTACATGTGAATTCTCCACTTGTTTTAACAATAACAACGCTATTGAATCCGGGATTCTCAGAATAACCGGACAGAGTCGCGATTGCAGAATCGGCCCCGGTTCTGGTGAAGTAATATGTTTCTACCATCTTTAAATCGGGGTAATAAGGATGTGGTTCAGTATATACCATAATAGCCTGCCCGGATTCATTTACAAAATAATCATATGTATAACCGTCACCATGTTCAGTATAGCCCGTACTGATTGTCTTGAATGTTACCTCCTCTTCGACATCTCTTGGTGAACCATCCCAATAATACACCCCTTTAAGAATCCAGGATGTATTATCCCAGGAAGACTCTTCTTGAGCAATGCTCAAACTGTACTTCTCCTTGTCGCCATAGTGGTTCTGTACTTCTATAATGATCTCTCCCGATCTGTCCTTCTTAGCTTGTTCTACGGATAAATAGATAGCGGATCTCGTGCACTGCAGCGTGCACCACGAAGGCCCCTTCAATACTCGCCAACTAACCCCGTCTCCTGCAGAAACAGTTGTCGAGGCCTTGCCTCCGTTGTAATTAAAAACAAAACTTCCCGGCGAGCACACAAACTTTATTCCTTTTGTATAGAAAGATTTCGCGCTGCTTTCCCATGTGCCCCGCAGAGTCTTCACGTAAGCCCTTACTGTATAAAGCGTTGAAGGTTCCAGCGCTAACTTTACGGAAGTCAAATCGTCCGAAGTTATGGTCCAAGACTGCGTTTTACTCGTTACAGAAAACCCCTTCTCAATAACTGTCATGTCCACAGTGTTGACTCCCGGCACATATTCTGCTACTCCTTTTATCATGGCAGAAGTCTCCTCAATATCACTGATATCGACACTAACTTTAAAGGGAATGGCGTTGTCTGTTTTTAGTACTTGAGCCTGGCGCATACTTTCGCTCAGGGCCCTGGACATGGTTGTCCACTCTGTCGTTTTACTTTCTGCCTTTTCTTTAGAGATCTGTGAACCATACGCCTCGCATAATTCTTCTGCAAATAGTTGAGCCATTGTTGATAAAGCATTTGATGCCGGAAGAGCTTGAATAGGAGAGAGAACTATTTTCAACAGCATATCTTTCATTACAAACTCATAGTATTCGTCTGCGGCGTTCTGTTGTTCGTCCCTGTCAACATTCTCATAAAGCGACACGGTCCCTGCTGCGGTGGCAAAACGTAAAAAGTAGCGGGTATATGTTCCAAGGCCGGTAAAGAAATCTTGCTGATTGGCCCATTTTTCCATTGTTTCGCCAGCGAAAGAATCATTGTATATCTCGGCGAAACTATCCATAATCGAGCGATTCCAAGGATCAAGGTTCCCTTTGGTCTGAACTTGAGTGTTTTCCATGGGAACAGATCCCGTAACGATAAAAGCCCCGTTGTCCCCTGAAATATACCCGCTTGAGAGTGTCATAAACTTATCATTGCAGTCAAAAACTATGGCCGGTCCAATATTCCCATCTGGATCTGTTGTATAGTTTAGCGGCATTACCATAACACTGTTATCCGTAGCCGCAAGAAGTATCTGCAGCCGCTCACACGCATTGACATATAGCATTACTGTCATTCCCGGCTGCTCTTGGTCGTGGAACAGAGCCGACATTTCATGACCGTTTCTGGCTATTATATATGGATCATACCACGTCATCTCTTTTGCGTTAGCAGCGAGGGTTATATGCCATTGCGCAATCTCATCAACAACTACCGTTTCTTCGATGACCTCTTCCTTCTTACAAGAAAGACAGATGCTCAGTATAGAAACAGTAAACAAAGCTATTACAGTCTGTCTCATGGTATATAGCTGGTTAATACAACTAAATATCCGTCGTTAAGCGCACGCGGAAGAATCAGTTTTACGTTACGATTGTTTCTTTTTACAGTGACATGCCAGTCTAGAAAGGCACTTTTCTGCCCTGGGGCACACCCCCAAGGGAGAACGGAGGCCTGGAACCTCTGACTATTTAACCAAACAGACAAAGCATATGGGTATTCCATTCCATCAATGTCAAGATACGGAAGGAACTCATCCGATTGCACCCATTGTGCAGTAGTGTCATCAAAGAAGCCATAGGGGAAAGTATTAACTTTAATTTTAATACTCTTTCCATCACCATGACCGTTTCTTAACCCCCAACTACGGTCTGCTTTTTCATAACTAGCCTCGGCTTCTGCTTTTACCAATATATCTCCAGGCTGGAAGCCTGCCTTCTCGGCTCTTGACCCCGGCTCAACATAAGCTATGACTGAGGGCGTTGATTCGTCCTGTATAATTCCACAACGCTTTATATAACTTCTTCTAATTACGACGGACCTGTCGTTTGGAGGAATACAAGCCCACTCGCAAAGCGGCCTGTAATCCCAAGAAGATCTGGTGCTGTTAGCAGTGTTGTAAGTCCCTGTCATTTTCCACACCACGGCATCTTCCCTATTCTTTGCGACTATTTCCAATGACACAACGTATTTCGTAATGGTAGCGTAGTTCTGGGTTTCTTGATAGGGCGCAGCGCCCTTGTTTACAACAGAAAAACGCAAATCGGCATTTCCTTGGACCCTAATCATATCCGGCATCGGTAGATAGTACCAGAAGATCTGTTCATCATCACTATCCGGATGCTCTACAGAATATGTCCGACAAAGGCCGAAATCAAACGAATCGTCTACATACTCTTCTATCCACATATCTGTTTCATCGCAGATAATCTGCCTCGCTTCTTTCTTTGAAACAGATATCAGTCCCCCATAGAAACTATTATACGATTGTGGGTAGATATCCCAGTTTCGAGATCCTGGATAACTCTGAATATTGGTAGGAAGCCATTCTCTTACTACGTCAGATTGAATCGGGCTGCGTTTTTCAAGATAAACTGTCTTGACAAGTCCTGTCCTATGTTCTACAACTCCCAGCGAGAACGTATCTTTTTCATCCATTATCGAGTAAAAGCGTTCAATGCTCATACTCTTAGTGGGGATACCATTTATTTCAGCAATTGCTGTTCCTGGGGCGAGAAGCCCGGGTTTGTATTGATTGTTCTCTATATCAACCGGGGACCATGTAAGCGCGAAGGAACGTTTATCTCCCTGAAGTTGATTTTTAGAATTGTACAGGTAGTACTCAATGTAGTGAGAATCAATAATAACGAGGTCACCGCGGTTGAAATTATCGATATACCCGACTTCTATGGAATGCACAGGTGCTTGCGCAAAACCTCCTGTCAAGCACCGACATAAGCATATCACGATAACTATAACTCTTGTTGCTCGAAAATGTACCATATTGTCAATTGCTTAAGATCTTATATACAAGACAGATGTTTGCATCAAACAAAAAACCACTTTTATGGTTCTCTTTATCATATCCATGGAAGCCAACACCTCCAAGCACGCCTAATCGGGATGTGAAATATCGGGCGTACTCCAATTCTATACCAACGGCCATCTTTTTGGGTAGGCGATAAATGTAAGGTAGAGAAATATTAAACCTGAAAGTATTCTTCTCATTGCCGCCGTAAAAACCAACTTTCAATGCCCAAGCGTCGAGCCCTTTCGTTTTATCTTTAGCAAGCAGATTCTTGTATATTGCACCTTGGAAGTACGCGCCTCCCAATCCGCCCAGATCGGTTCCGACACCAACAAATTCCCCTGCCATAGAAGAATAGCCCATTTGCACCTGCAGGTTCGGGTACCCCTCCATACTTATTGTTGAAGCGTGCATTGCGGCACTACCGAGAGTGTTTGCTATCCCTGATCCAATTTGGCCTCCAATTCTAGATGCAGCGCTTTCGTTTGAATTGCTATATCCAGACCCATAGCCAGAACTTGAACCGCCGGTCCTGTTATATGAAGTAGTTCTATTGTTCTGAGAAGAAGTTGCTCCACTACTATAAAGACGAATCGTATAATAGTTACCGGAATGTAACGTCATCTTTTCGCTATACCATCGGGTCCCGTCTTGGGCTTCTCCATAAAATGTATTCCCATTACCGGAAATGGTAAGAGTGACACACCCGGCTGCTCCGGGTCCCGGCGCTGACGAATAATACTTCGTAATAGTTCCGGCGTACCTATTGTTGTAGTAGACCTTTATCGTTCCATGGAGGTTTTGATTAGTCCATATGACCACCTGAACTTGCGCAGAGGCCATGATAGATACGAACATGAGAATTACTGTTGATAGTAATTTTGGGACACGATTCGCCATAAGTATTTTGCCATCCCGGCATAGCCCAGACCGAGATTTAAAATATAAGTACAAAAAGAAAGTGCGGGCCACCTTAGCTCTTATCCTACAACTCGGCTCTGGACGGCCTATGAACGAATAAGAATGGAAATGCTCACACTTTCTGCTATAGCAAGGGCATGAGCCCTGGAAATAGCCAGTGCAAGCGTCGCACTCATCCCGTTCATAGTGAATTGTCCAGATTCAGTTGTAAGGAATCGCTAAACGCTTTCTAAGTATGTCGTGTCGCCATTTGGGCAACTTTACAAATGTACATGTTTTTTCCCTGAATTCCAAGCGACTTGCTACCATATAAGGTTTATCTTTTATTGGTGCTCGCTAAGAATCTGCCTTTTATCGTGTATGGTTCACAGAGCCGGCTACTAAAACAGTCCAATGATGCAGGAAACCCCGAAGGCAACCATAAAGAAGATGGCAAGCTTCTGCCAAAGCCACTCTGTGTCCGTGCGTTGTCGGGTGAGCTCCTTGAAATCCTTTCCCTTGAGGATACCGGAGACTTCCTGCAATTCGGACTTGATATCCCGCACTGAGGCATTTACTGAACGGATTTCATTCTCCAGGGACTGAACAGCTTCGGCTGTGGTCTTGCGTTCTTTCAAAAGACGGTTCAAATACTCCACTTGCTGATTATAGCCATTGACTATTGCAATAATCCTGGCCTTGTTGTCTTCCGCCTGCTTAAGCGTCTTTTCAATGTTGGGACCGTATTCGCCGATGACGATTTCCTTGAACTCGACATCGGTCATTTCTTTAGTTTTCGACATAATACTTTGTATTTAAGGTTATTACATATGCATTCCCCGGCCTTTCTTCTGGCCGATTTGTTCATCTTCATCCCGGCGCGAACGCTCGCCGAACATTTCGGCGATGCCGGAGGCGACATCGGCACCTCTTCCGTGGGTTTCTTTATGGGACTGTGTTTCCAGCGTTGTCGCCTGCGTCTGGGCATAGTCCTCTCCGTAAATGGCTTTCATGATATTGCCGATGGAGAGGCTGCGGTCGAGGGACGAACCTTTGAAGGTATGAGGCGTTCCATTTTCGTCCTTGGCCGTGAAACTGATGCCGTTGGGGCTTCCGGTGTTAGGGTTGGTCTTGATGGTCGTGGTAATTCCATGTCGGGCGGTGGATATCTGCAGCCCCTTCAGACTGTTGACGGTGCTGATGCATTTGTTGACAGTTTTGGCCATCTCATATCGCAGCCGCTCTTCCGGGTCGTTGGGGATGGACCGGGACTGCGTCTTGCTTTCGCCCATCGCCAGGCCCTCCCTGAGGGTGATGCCCTTGCAGATATCGGCACTCCGGTAATAGTTGTTGCTGTCGCTGATGAGTTTTCCGTCGTTGTCCACACGATTGTAGATGATGTGCACATGCTGGTGCTCTTTCTCGCTATGCCGAACGATGGTGTACTGCGTGTTAATGATGCCCATCCGTTCCATATACTCCCGGGCGATCTTCACCATGTATTCATCTGTGAGGCGTGGAGTATCTTTGGGGTTGAATGCCAGCATCGCCCTGCCGACAGGTTGTTTGATGTCAGGGTTCAGGGCCAACGCCTGGGCGCGGAAAGCCCTGCCGATATCCCGGGCATCGACGCTTATGCTGCCGTCCGGGTTTACCTTGAGCGGGACGCCTTCCGCGGCAAGCAGGCGTGCATCCTTGTTGTTCCTATGGTTCTGATCCAGATCATATTTGGCGCAGCCGCCGAAGCCCGCGCCTTTTCCGAGTTTCGCGATCATTTTCTGGAGATTTTGGTTAAGAAGTATTCGCTGATTTCATTGATGGCGGCAATTGCCTTGGCGAATTCCGCCTTGGCGTTGACGTCTTTATTCAGGCGCCCTTGCGTGAAGAGCAGGGCTAGCAGTTGGCCCAGTTTGTACGTCTGGCGGATGAGGTGTGTCTCCTCCTGCGTCAGAGCCTCTCGGATGACGCCGTCAAAGATGGCCTCACGCAGGTAATCGGCCCTGCGAAGTCCTGACTTTTTGATGTTGTAATCCAGCCGCTGCTTGTCGATGATGTCAAGGGCTATGGAGACGCGGAATTGCTTCCTGCGCGTTTCCCTTACCTTCGGGCGGCCGCCCTTATTCTTTTTTGTTTTCATGGTTGCATTCTTCTTTTCATCTTTTTCTTTCTCATCGTCATGGGATGGCCTGCGCGGCAGCGGTCAGTCTGCGACCACCGGGAGCAGGCTGCGAGGTGGTTTCGGTTTACCGAAACATAACCTCGCTACCCTTCATACGAAGGGATAGTCAGCCCCTCATACACGGTCCTCCTTCGTTTCAAGCAGGCGCAGGACATCTGATTTGCGGTACATCACCTTACGCCCGGCCTTGGCGGGTTTCAAGTAATTGTTCTTTGCCCATAGCCAAAGAGTGGTGTCGCAAACTCCGAGGATTGCCATTACCTCTTTCTTTGGCAAGTAATCCTCATCCCCCTTACTTTTCGTTCTGGATAATTCGCTGAGTTCTTTCGCGGTTTCCCGGATGAGACTCATCAGTTCTTCCCCGGTTATCTGGATGGTAATCCGGGAGGTTTCGCCGTTTTCCAACAGCCTCAATAAATCTTCACACATGGCGTTATAGTTTTATCAACCGGTCTTTATCCAGGCTTTCGGTCCGGCCGGTACAAAACGAAAAAGCCACCACCCGACCTGGGTGATGGCGCAAAAATAAAGTGGGTTAAATTGCGGATTGCAACGCGCAAATTGCGCGCAAATTATTCTGCAGGGATTTGGTTCAAAAGTTCGTCCAAAACATCCCTCATCTTATCGACCGTTTTCATGGCTTTCCCTTCGAACAGATCCTCTGAGAGTGTGCTGTAAGCCATCTGGAATGCCCTGAGATTGATTGTTATGGAATCCGGGAAGGTCGCTTTGGCGGCATTGAAAAAGGCAGTCTGATTGTCACCCTCGATAAAATGCCTTTCTTGCAGGGCTTCAAAGAGACAGGCAACGGCTTTCCCGTCATGATAGTCGTTGAGAAACACCATGGATTTATCAATAATGACGTCTTTTATGCTCTTTTCGCTGGGGACGAGGAGCTTTTCAAGCGGTCGGATGGCAGTTTCTTCCTGCACCTGAACGGGCGCTCCCTTTGGAGTGAGAATATGTGCGATGGTGCGGACTGCCCAGCAAACGGCAACGTATCCTATCAGGTATAGCGCCACCTTTGCCAGGCTGACAAAAAACACATGGAAAGGATAGTTGATGCCGTCGGTCAGGGAGGCCGAATCGCTGACAAATGTGAGCACAAGAATGACGACGGTGACAAGGAAGACGATGACTGCGATAACACGGTTTGTCCGATTGAGCCTTTCATCGTCCTTTATAATCTCCTTCGAAAGCGGAGAGAATATGTCATACCAATACGCCATTCGTCATTAGTTTGCGTACAAATTTAGCGAAGCTTTTCCGCCTGTCCAAATCCGCTTGGCAAAAGAGTCATAAAAGGTGCAGAAACCACACCCGGAAATTTGGTGGGGTGCGGGTGGGGTGAAAACAAAACAAATCTCCGTATCAAATTGGATTCCAATAAGATACGGAGAAAATTTGTGCCTCGGGCGGGAATCGAACCCGCACGGCCGTTTCGGGCCAAGGGATTTTCTTACCACTATGGCTTTCGCCACCATTTCTGTTTGTGGTCTGGACTATTCCTTCACCGTGGAGCTATGCTCTTTAGGTGTGTCGTGTCTAGTCTCTGCACCTTCCTCCTTTCAGAGGCTTGGCTCAAGATTGCCATCGGCTTTACCCGTTATGGTTTCCTTGAATTTACGACATTCTACATCTCTCTTTTCAGAGAGTGCACTCAATTGTGCTCTTCCTCGATAATTACTTGTAAGGGCATGGCAATTGGGACACATTATTGCCATTTATGTATAGTCTTAACTTTTGTCTCTTACAAATAATTATTTCAAAGAACGTGTCTAAGTCCCTCGTGTCTACCATTCCACCACCAAGGCAGGGGTTGGGGATGCAAAGATAATACTTTTTCCCAATATATGCCACAACGCCGATAACCCCATCATCAAGCCTGTCCCTATGTCCGTTTGTTAAGCTTTGATACAAACTTGGCAATGCCCGGATGTGCCAGCATCCTCATTATGGCGTCCCACAGGCGGGTGGGCAGCACCGTATGCCAGAAGATTATGGATCCGGAGCCTGCTCCCATGTGATATCGTGCACGGGGCCGACGGGCCTTTACCGCACGCACAATCCCCCGTGTCACCGTGGAAGGCTTGGAGAGAAGGTCGATGGTGTAGCCGGTCTTCATGACGCCGGCCTCCCTGAGGGCGGGGGCTTCGTAGGCCGTACCGGCGGTACATTCGGAAAGGTGATCGGCGGCAATTATGCCCCATTCGGTCTTGATGCCGCCGGGCTCAATAAGAACCACGTCTATCCCGAAGGGGGAAACCTCCATGCGGAGGGCATCGGAAAAGGCCTCCACGGCAAACTTGGACACGTTGTACCAGCCTCCAAAGTATAGACAGGCCCTGCCGGCCACTGACGCCACGTTGATTATCCTTCCGCTTCCGCGTTCCCTCATACCGGGAAGAACTGCCCGGCAAAGTGCCGCAAGGCCAAAGAGGTTCACGTCCAGCTGCCTTCGGGCTTCCTGGTCGGAGACCACCTCTATCGGCCCAAAATATCCGTAGCCGGCATTGTTGATGAGAACGTCCACTTCCCCCACGGCCTCAAGGCACGCGGCTATGGAGGCCTGGTCCGTCACGTCCAGGGCTACAGGCGTAACGCCAAATTCCCGCAGCGGCTCCATAAGTGCCACACGCCTTGCCGCGGCAAATACGGTATGTCCCTGTTGGGCAAGTGCCTTGGCCGCATCAAAACCAATCCCGCTGGAAGCACCTGTTATGAGTATCCGCTTAGAAGTATTTCTTTTCATCTCTGTAAAGGGCTAGGAATATAAAAATCAATATTGTAAAGGCCCACAGTGACGATCCACCGTAGGAAAGCAGCGGCAGGGGTATGCCGATAACGGGCATCAGCCCCACCGTCATGCCGATGTTTATGAAAAGATGCATGAAAATGCAGGCGGCAACGCAGTATCCATAGACCCGGGTAAAGGCGGAACGGCAGTCCTCCGCGTCCAGGATAATGCGGACAATCAGGAAGGCATACAGCAAAATCACAATCAGGCAGCCAACAAAGCCCCATTCCTCCCCTATGGTGCAGAAGATAAAGTCCGTGGACTGCTCCGGCACAAAACCGTAAGTGGTCTGCGTCCCCTGAAGGAAGCCCTTCCCCAGCAGCCCTCCCGAGCCGATGGCAATCTTGGACTGGTTCACATTGTACCCGACGCCCGCAAGGTCTTCCTTTATTCCCAGAAGAACCTCTATCCTGCCCCTCTGGTGTGGCTGCAGCACATTGTCAAAAATGTAGTCCGTAGAGAATACCAGCCCTACGCCCAGAAGGAATACTCCTATCAGTGCCGCCAGGAAGAATTCCCTTTTCCGCAGTGTGTATGCGCCAAGGACAGGCAGGGCTATCGCAGTAAGGACAAGGAACACGCTCTCCGGGGTAATCTCCGTGACAAAGCCCCATGACAGGTCCTGGGTTTCTCCGGCCTGGGGTACCCAGACAACATTTCTCATCCACTCCATGCGGGCCTGGGCAAGGGAGGAAACCCAGCCCAGAATGTCCGGAACAAAAATAAGGAACACCATCCCTGCAATGCCGGCAAGCAGCATCCGCCCGGGCTTTTTGACTTCCCCGGCCAGGACGTAGCACAGGTACAGCACGCCGGCAAGTATAAGGAAAGACGTATATGCCCCGGAAAAGAGGGTAAAAACGAACAGGGCTATCACCAGCCCTACGGCACCCAGCCACCATCCGGACAGTCCTTCCCTGTACAGTACAAAGATAAATCCTGCATACACCAGGGCCGATCCGGTTTCACTCTCGGCAATGATGACCAGCATGGGCACGGCAATCAGGGCCGCCGCCTTAAGGAAGTCCTTTATGCGGGTCATCTTGAAGCCCTGCATGCTCAGTACCGTTGCGAGCAGCAGGGAAGTGGTTATTTTGGAAATCTCCGCAGGCTGGAACTTCACGGGCCCAAGTTCAAACCAGGAATGTGAGCCCTTGACGTCCTTGGACACAAAAATCACCAGCACCAGAAGCCCAAGTACAAGCAGGTACAGCGGTACAGACAGCCCTTCCCACCACCGTGGCGGTATCAAAAACAGGATAATTGCAGCCAGGCCGAAGGAAGTGAGCATCCACACAAACTGCTTGCCGCTGCGGGCTCCCCAGTAAAAGATGGACGGAGGCTCCGTGGAATGAATGGACGCATAGATGTTTATCCAGCCTATGAAAACCAGTGCCAGATAAATGCCTATCACCACCCAGTCTATGGAATGCTTCAGGCTCCTTTTATTTCCTATGCTCTCAATCACGTTTTACCCTGGACATGAGATTGCTTTCTTTCATACGCTTTTCCAGGTCTTTCCTGGAAATCTCCCCGGTGAGATACTTCTCCACCATGAGGGATGCCATTGGAGCCGCGTAGGTTGCCCCAAAGCCGCCGTTTTCCACATAAGCCGCCACGGCAATCTTGGGATTGTCCATGGGCGCAAAGCAGATGAAAACGGAATTGTCCGCGCCTCGCGGGTTCTGTGCAGTTCCCGTTTTCCCGCAGATGTCAAGTCCGTCCAGATGGGCAATTCTTGCCGTTCCGCCGGCTCCAGGCTCTGCATTCACGGCCCTCCACATGCCCCGTATCACCTTGGGGAAATGCTCTTGGGATACCTTGGTGTATTGTTTTTCTTTGAAGCGGGGCTCAATCTCCACCCCCTCCGACTCCTTGATAATGTGCGGAATATAGTAATATCCCCTGTTTGCAATTGTGGCACAGAGGTTTGCAAGATGCATGGGCGTTGCCAGAATCTCACCCTGTCCTATGGAGAGGGAGATTACCGTGGTGGAATTCCAGCTGCCGCGGTAGGCCCTGTTGTAGTATTTGGAAGTGGGTATGTTACCGCTGAGTTCGGCCGGGAAATCGCTCCCCAGTTTGCGGCCGAATCCAAAGCTCATCACCATCTCCCTCCAGTGGTCCAGCCCTTCGGACACGGAGTCAAACTGCTTCTGGTCCAGGATGTTCTTGAGCACGTAGCAGTAATAGGCGTTGCAGCTCATCATGATGGATTCCTCCATGTTGATGGGCGAACGGTGTGCATGGCATCCCAGCTTGTGCCCTGCCCCAAAATAATACCCCTGGTGGCAGGGATACATCATTTCCGGCCGCAGGACGCCGTCTTCCAGGCCCACCAGCCCGTTCACCAGCTTGAATACGGATCCGGGAGGATAAGAGGCCGATACGGCCCTGTTGTACATGGGCTTATAGGGATTGGCCGCAATCTCGTTGTAGTACTTGCCTATATCGGCCAGTTGCTCCACGTCTATGCCGGGGGAGGATACAAGGGCCAGGATTTCGCCGGTGGAAGGTTCTATGGCCACGATGGAGCCTACCTTGTTTTTCATGAGCTCCTGCCCGTACTGCTGCAGGGCGGCGTCTATGGTGGTCATTATGTCCCTGCCGGGAATGGCTTCCTTGTCGGAGGCCCCGTCGTTGTAGGACTGCTCTATCTGGTTCTTGGAATTCCTGAGGTAGATGTGATAACCTTTTTCCCCGCGTAGGTCCGCCTCTCTTGCCGCCTCAATGCCGGTCATGCCGGCGTAGTCTCCCTTCTGATACTCCCCGTTATGCCGGTCTATATACCTCTGGTTGACCTCCGACACGTACCCCAGCAGGTTTCCTCCGGCATTTACCGGGTAATCCCTGATGCCGCGCACCTGTCCCCTGAATCCGGGGAACTTGTACTTGACCTCGTCAAAACGCATGTAAGTCTCCGAAGGGACCATCCTCATCATGGTAACGGACTGGTAGCCGATGGACCTGCGCCTGCGGGCAAAATCCTCCATCTTTCCCTCGATGAATTCCTTGCTCACGCCCAGCACCTGGGCCAGGGCGGTGGTGTCGAACGCCGTGACCTCACGCGGGGTAACCACAATGTCGTACGCCACTTTGTTGCCCACCAGGATGTCGCCGTTGCGGTCGTAGATGATGCCGCGGGTGGGGTATATGGTCTCGTAAACCATGGAATTGCGGCTTGCATCTTCCTTGTAGTGGCTGTCCAGAATCTGGATGGAGAAAAGCTTCCAAAGCAGCACTGCAACAGCCGCTCCCAGGCCCACCAAAAGCCAGATATGCCTGTCGTCGGTACTCATCTCTTGCTGTCAGGAGCAAGATTGCCGATAGCAAAGAGCGACACTGTAACGCCCGCCGCGGTGGAAAGGACGATGCCAAGGAGAGTGTCCCAGCGGAAGGCGGGGAAGCCGGAATCGGCCCATACGTAAACGGTGCAGAATACCAGCTGGGAAAGCAGGAGCGCCATGAAGACTTTCCCGTAGCTGCCGTGCCTTGCGGAGAAATCTTCGTTTCTGGCAAAAAGGCCGGAGCCGAACACCATGCCTATGATGGGCCGCCTTAGTGCGGCCACGGGGACCAGGGCAAGGGCGTTGAGGCCCGGGAGGCCATCGGCCAGTAAGTCAACGGCAAGTCCGGTAACAAAGGCCACCAGCATCCCCGGGATGGTTCCAATGCGGCCCGGCAGGCAAAGAATCATTACCGGGAGCAGGGAAATGCCCACAAGCGGAGAAATGCCCACAAGATTGCTTATGAGAAGCTGCACTGCAAGCGTGAGTGCATAGACAAGCCAAAAATTCACTTTCCTCATTTGCCAAACTCCTCTATTTCGTCAAATGAAAGATTGTGTACAACCGTAACGTAGCGTACGGCGGAGTAATCACGGAACAGGGTGATTTCTATGTCGTTGGTTGCGCCGTTTACTATCCTGGCCTTTCCGGCCACTCCCAGGGGCAGATCCGGAGGGAAGAGCAGGGAATTGCCGCTGGTATAAACGGTGTCGCCCTCATGATACTTGAACTGGAGCGGAATCTCCTTAAGGATGGCCCTGTTGCTGTGAATGCCGTCCCAAATCAGGGGCCCCATGGCCCCTTCATGGCCTATTCTTGCACTTATGGACACCTCCGTGTTGAAGAAGGAAAAGGCGTACGCATGGTGTGCGCTTACGGCATCCACTATGCCCACGACTCCGTCGCTTGTCACCACCCCGGATTTTTCCTTTACACCGTCCAGGTAGCCCCGGTTGATGATAAAGTAGTTGTGCTTTTTGGCGTGGCTGGACTTTACCACCTGGGCGTTGATATACTCAAAGCCCCTGGCTTTGGCGGGAAAGGCCATGGTGTCCGTATGGATGTCGGCCAAGGCTCCCTCCAGGTCCAGGACAAGGGCGGTAAGTTTGGAGTTCTCCTCTGCCAGCCTTTGGTTTTCTTTGGCAAGGGAGAAGTAGGACGCGGTGGAGTTTATCCCGCCCCAGAGCGTGCCGCTAACGTTGTGAATGGCCCTTGCGACGGCGTTTTTCTGGAGGTCTCCGTTGTTGGATATCATATACAGCGAGGCGGCCTCCAGTGAAAAAAAGACCGCCAATTCTGCTGCAACCGATATCCAACTGCGGGATTTCATCGCATGAGGAAGGAATAGTTGTCCGTATTCTTGAGGGCGATGCAGGTTCCGCGGGCAACGGCCTTAAGCGGATCTTCGGCAACGTGGAAAGGTATGTTCATTTTCTCCGACAGGCGCTTGTCCAGGCCTCTGAGAAGGGCACCGCCTCCGCTCAGGAAGATGCCGTTCTCCACAATGTCCGAGTAAAGTTCCGGGGGAGTCTGCTCCAGGACCTGCTGGATTGAGGTTTCCAGGCGGGCGATGGATTTGTCCAGGCAGTGGGCAATCTCCTGATAGGGGACTACGGTTTCCACGGGATGTCCGGTCATGATGTTGGGACCGCGTACAATCATGGGCTCCGGTTCTACGTCCAGCTGGGGGAGTACGGAACCTACGGCAATCTTGATTCTCTCTGCCGTGGTCTCACCCACCTTAATGACGTGCTGCTGACGCATGTAATTGCGGATGTCCTCCGTAAAGACATCGCCGGCCACGCGGACGGAATCCTGTTTTACGATACCGCCCAGGGAGATGACGGCGATTTCCGTAGTGCCGCCGCCGATGTCAACCACCATGTTCCCCTTAGGGGCTTCCACGTCCATGCCGATACCCAGGGCTGCCGCCATGGGTTCAAAGATGAGATAGACGTCGCGGCCGCCGGCGTGCTCCGAAGAGTCGCGGACAGCACGGATTTCAACTTCCGTGGAGCCGGAGGGAATGCCTACGACTAGTTTGAGGTTGGGGGTGAAGATGCTTCTCCTCTTGGAGTTTACCTGCTTGATGAAGCCGCGGATCATCATTTCTGCGGCATTGAAGTCTGCGATGACGCCGTCTCTGAGGGGACGTACGGTCTTGATGCCGGGGTTTGTCTTTTCGTGCATCATTTTAGCCTTCTGGCCAAGTGCGATGCACTTTCCCGTCTGGTTTTCTATGGCGACGATGGAGGGTTCGTCCAGGACAATCTGGTCATTCTGGAAAATGACGGTGTTGGCCGTTCCAAGGTCTATAGCGAGTTCTTGATTCAAAAAGCTGAATGCCATGTAAATTACAATTAGGTTGGAATTCCAAATTTAACAAAAATATTTCGTATTTTTGCCCTATGGCAAAAGAAAAATATCTAATTGTTCCTGCCGGCGGCTCCGGACAGAGAATGGGGGCGGCCGTACCCAAGCAATTTTTGCTTTTGGGCGGCAAGCCCATCCTCCGCCTCACCATAGAGAGGTTCCTGGAAGCAGACCCTGATATACACGTAATTACGGTGCTCCCAAGGGAGTCCGTCCGCTATTGGAAAGACTATTGCCTGTCAGAGAACCTGATATTTTCCCAGAAGATAGTGACCGGTGGCTTTACCCGTTTCCATTCTGTGAAAAACGGACTTGAAAAAGTGCCGGACGGAGCACTCGTGGCCGTGCATGACGGCGTTCGCCCCCTTGTTTCCGTAAAACTCGTAAGGGATCTTTTTGCCGCCGCGGAGCAGTTCCCGGCCGTTATCCCCGCCCTCCCTTCCTTTGATACCCTGAAGTTCGGGCTGCGCCGGGAAGACGGCACTCTGGAAGCCTCCGCAGAGCCCCTGGACCGCAGCAGCGTGTTCTCTGTCCAGACTCCTCAGATATTCCAAAGCGAAGTCCTTAAAAAAGCCTATTCTCAGGGCTACAGCACGGCCTTTACGGACGACGCTTCCGTTGTCCTTGCCGCCGGCATCCCGGTGAAAATGCTCCCCGGAGAGCGCACCAACATCAAAATCACCACCCCGGAAGACCTGTCCCTCGCAGAGCGCCTCCTGCGCTAAATCAGTTCCAGCACCAGATCCACGTCTCCGAAGCGGACCCTCTGCCCGGAGTATTTTTCTATGTACTTACGGGTAAGGCTGCCGCGCCAGACAATGTCGTCCCTGGAGTTCAGGGGGAGGTCAACTTCAAAGCCGTAGCTCTTGGACTGAACCCTCACGAAAGCGTTGCACTTCCAGGAAGTAATGGTGCCGCCGTCGTCCTCCGTAATCATGAATGCACAGTTGTCAAGCTTCTGGGACCAGTCAGACACCAGGACGGCATTGAAGGGAATCTCCGTCCCTACCTGTTTCCGCCGGACCACAATCATGAAATCCGTGATGGATGGCTGATACAGAAGGAGTTCTGCGGGAGTGGACGCCGTAAAGTCTTCCACCGCCCCGGTCTTTACAAAGAATTCGCTGCCTCCGGCAAGCCAGCTGTCAAACTGCCTGTGAGCCTTGAAGGAGCGTAGAACCAGAGTGCGGATGTCCGGCTCCACGGGGGTGGACTTCACCACTATGGTGCCGCCTCCCGTGCCCCAGGAAGGGTCCTGTCTCCGCTTCATCTCCAGCGATGTAAAGGCTGCGTCCGAGTTGCGGTTCACTACCCATACCGGCCTTTCGCGGGCCATTTCCTCATCCACAAGGACCTTCTCTCCTCCCGGCAGCCAGCCCTCGTTGCTGTCAGCCCCGTTTCCGGGGTCATAAGTGATTACCGGCAGGGTTTCGCCGTCCCAGTCTTCGTAGTAGGGCCAGTAAATCTGAAGGTCCTCCATTTCATCGGCCGATTCCAGGCCGTACGCGGCAAGGATATCCCTCATTGGTTCCGGATATTCCGCCGCAGCCTTTGATTCCGGCAGTCCGCCAACGCCGACCCCGGGGTTGAGCATGGCGTCCCGCAGGAGATACTCGTCGTCGTAGCCGTTGAGGGCGGACATATCCACTGCGTCGCGGACTTCTTTCATAAGGGAGTTTTCCGTCATGGCCAGGGCAAGTTTCCCGGCAACTTTTTCAGGAGTCATTGCGGCCTGCTGAATCTCAGGCCCTTCCAACTTTGCGGTGCAGGCACTCAGTGCCAGAATCACCAGAATACTACTTTGCACTCTCATAACAATAACTTTTTGCAAAGTAGCGAATAGCTATCCGTTTCAGCAAGTTTGAAACGGCTAATAGTACAAAATAAAGCGATTTTTGTTAAAAAAGTCCTTTACGGCCTCTGTATGGCGGTATCCGGCGGAGCGGAAAACCTCCTCAGTCTCCGTTCCCAGCATCTCGTTTATCTCCGTAAGGCCGCATCCCTCGTCGGAAAGGAAGCGGATGGACCAGCGTGCAATGGCCCTGTAAAACAGAAGGGGATCGTTGTCCGGGGCGTACAGGGCGCCGGAGGGTTCAAAATCCGTTACGTTCTTCCTCATCAGGGCCTTCTCCTTTTCCATGATGTAGGGCGGATTGGAAAGGATGAGGTCAAATTTTCCATAGTCAAAATCCTGTTCGGTGTCAAGGACATCGGCCTGTACAAAGGTAGGAGCAACGCCACCGGAAGCCTTTATTTCATCGGAGAATTTCTGCCCTCTGGCAACCTCCAGGGCCTCTTCCGATATGTCCACGCCCACCACCCTGGCTCCGGGGACGCCCAGGGCCACGGACCAGGCTACGTTGCCGCTTCCGGTACACAGGTCCAGGACTCTGACCGGCTCGGCGGCCTTCCCGTAGGGGCTCCTTTGGCGTTTCAGGCGGTCTGCAAAGGTAATGGCCTCTTTTACAAGCAGCTCTGTTTCCGGCCTTGGAATAAGGACATTCTTATTGACATGGAAAGTGCGTCCGCAAAACTCAGCCTTCCCCGTTACGTACTGGATTGGCTCGCCTGCCTTGAGACGCTCCAGGGCCTGTGCAAGAGGGGCGACAAGTTTATTGTCAATGGTAAATTCCGGTTCTACTATGTGAGTATAGCTCTTTGTGCCCAAAAGTTCCTCGCACAGCATCAAAATTATGTTTCTTGCCTCCGGGGCGGGGTACAAGGCCTCAAGGGATGCAGTTCCCTGCTGAATGAAATCTTTCAGGAGGAGCATCTTACGAGTTCTGGATTATCTGTGAAAGGAATGTTGTGATATCCATTCCTGCGCTACGTACCATCTTGGGAACCAGGGAGGCGTTGGTCATGCCGGGAGTAATGTTCACTTCCAGGAAGTAAATGCCGTCAGGGGCGCTTATATAGTCCATTCTCACAAGACCCTTGCAGCCAAGGTGGCGGTAAATCTTTTTGGAAATCTCCTGAACCTCGGAGGAGAGGGTCTCCGGAATCTCTGCCGGGCAAACTTCGTTGCTCAGGCCGTTGTATTTTGCATCGTAGTCAAACCATCCGGTTTTGGAGATAATCTCTATCACCGGCAGGGCTTTCACATCCGTTCCGTCAAAATATACGGCACAGGTGAGTTCGTGCTCGCATTTTATGGCCGATTCTACAATTACCGTATCCCCCTCCGTAAAGGCAAGGCGTACGGCCGCGGGGAGTTCATCGGCCTTTTCCACCTTTGAAATGCCAAAGCTGGAACCTCCGGAGGTGGGTTTTACAAACAGGGGCAGCTCCAGCTGGGACAGGGCTTTTTCACAGAAGGCCTCCAGGTTGTCTCCACGGTGTACAAGTGCGTCCGGCGCCATTTTCACTATCCCGCTGCCGTGCAGGTAGCTCTTGCAGGAGTATTTGTCAAAGGCAACCGTGGTTACAAAGGCGCTGCATGTGGAATGCGGCACGCCTATCATTTCCAGATAGCCCTGGAGCAGGCCTGTCTCTCCGGGAGCGCCATGCTGCATGATGTATGCAAAGTCAAACTTAATCTTCTCTCCCAGGACCATGACGGAGAAGTCGCTCTTGTCCACATCCGGCTGGGCCCCTTCCGGGAAGGCCATCCGCATGGAATTGGCTTTACGCATTGCAACCAGTTTCCAGGAACCGAAGCGTGCAAAAATCTCGTACACGTCGTACAGGGATTCGTCTATCCTGGAGGCGGTGAATTCTCCGCTCCTGCAGGAAACTTCCCATTCGGAAGAGTCGGAGCCGTAAATGACGGCAATTGACTTATAGTTTTTCATTATTCGAAATAGTAATTCTCCAAATCAGATTTTTCCGGGGCCGCCTCATCTTCCGGGACGCTGTCGCAGAAAGGTCCGGACAGCTCTTCCGGGAAGAGGTCTTCCTCCGATATGCCCAAAGTCTTGTCGGCAAGAACTTTCTTCATCCATATACCCCAGATGGGTAGAGCCATGTTGGCACCCTGGCCCAGGTTGTTGTTCTCAAAGTGGACGTAGCGGTCCTCGGCCCCGACCCATACGCCTGCGGTGATTCTGGGAGTGTAGCCGATGAACCAGCCGTCGGAGTTGTCGTTGGTGGTGCCGGTCTTTCCGGCAATCTGGCCCTTGAGCCCGTATTTGAAGCGGAGGCGGACACCCGTACCGTCGTCCACTACGGCCTTCATCATGTGAATCATCTCCCCTGCGGCCTTCTTGGACAGGGCCTCGTGCTTTCTCTGGCTGAACTCTCCCAGGACATTGCCGTCGCGGTCCTCTATCCTGGTAACGAACATGGGCGAGGTGTATGTGCCCCCGGAAGGGTAGGTGTTATATGCCGTCACCATGTCATATACGCTCAGGTCCGCGGAGCCAACGCACAGGGAGACCACCGGATCTATGAAGCCGCCCACGCCCATGTTCCTCATCATGGAAACCATTCCGGCCGGTCCCAGCTGTTTCATGAGATAGGCCGATACGGAATTGGAACTGTGCGCCAGGCCCCAGGTGAGGTCCACGACGGAGCCGTCGGCATGGGTGTCCTGGGGAGTCCAGGTCTCGTCCTTGTTCACCACCAGCACTACGGGGGCGTTCAGCACCTTGTCGCAGGGAGTCATGCCGGACTCCATTGCAAGGGTGTATATGAAAGGCTTGATGGTGGAACCCACCTGTCTGCGTCCCTGACGGACGTTGTCATACTTGAAGTAGCGGTAGTCCGGGCCGCCGACGTATGCCTTCACGTATCCGGTGCCGGGCTCTATTGCCATGAATGCGGCGCGGAAGAAGGACTTGTAGTAGCGGATGGAGTCGTCCGGAGTCATCACGGTATCGCGGTAACCCTTTGCGTTCCAGCTGAATACCCTCATCTTGGCAGGCTTGCGGAAGGATTCCTCAATTTCCGCCTCCGTGTGGCCGGAGGCCTTCATCATGCGGGTGCGGTCGCTCCAGCGGCGGGCCTGCTTCATGGTGGCGTCTATCACGCTCTTTTCCGTGTCGTGCATGAACGGGGCGTTGCGGCGGTATTTGAGTTCCCTGAAGAAAGCTTTCTGGAGGTCCTTTCCAAGGTGTTCCGCCACTGCCTCCTCCGCGTACTTCTGCATCTTTATATTTATGGTAGTGTAGATGCGGAGGCCGTCCCGGTCCAGGTCGTAGGCGGAGCCGTCGCTCTTGAAGTTCTTGTTAAGCCAGCCGTACACGGGATCATCGGCCCACTGGAGGGAGTCCACCCGGTAGTCCTCCACGGTATTGTAGGACTTGCGGGAAGGTTTCCTGGCGTTCATGGTGCGGCGGAGCATGTCCCTGAAGTAAGGGCCTGTGCCGGTAGTGCGGTCCCGCTTCCTTTCGTGCAGGACGATGGGCAGTTCCCTCAGGGAATCCCTTTCCGCCTGAGTCAGGTAGCCCATTTCGTACATTCTGCCCAGCACCAGGTTACGGCGCTTGAGGGCGTTTTCCGGGTTGATGGCCGGGTTGTAGCGGGTGGGTTTGTTTACCATGCCCACAAGGACGGCGCTCTCTTCCACCAGAAGTTCGGAGGGCAGTTTCCCAAAGAACTGGTTTGCGGCCGATGATATGCCGTAGGAATTGGATCCGAAGAAGATGGCGTTCAGGTACATGTCCACAATCTCTTCCTTGGTGTAATTCCTTTCCAGTTTGATGGCGGTGATCCATTCCTTGAGTTTAATCCATATCAGCCCCAGTTTGCCCACGCCTTCCTGCCTGGGATAAAGTGTCTTTGCAAGCTGCTGGGTGATGGTGGAGCCGCCTCCCTGTGACGAATCCCGGGAAAGGAGGGTCTTGAAGAGCACCCTGCCCAGGGACTGGAGGTCTATGCCGCTGTGCTCGTAGAAGCGTTTGTCCTCCGTGGCCACCGCCGCCTGGACAAGGGACGGGGCCAGGTCCTCGTAAGGTACGAAGGTGCGGTTCTCTATATGGTAGGTGGTGAGGATTTCGCCTTCCTCGGCTATTACCTGGGTTGCAAGCTTTGTGTCCGGGTTCTCCAGTTCCTCCAGGGAGGGGATGTCCGCGAACGCCCATACGGCTCCCAGCAGGACGGCGAGTCCCACAGCCGGAATCAGGATTGCGGCCCAGAATACTTTCGTTATGGTTGCTTTGGTATTTTCTGTCATGCCCAAAAATCTCAAAAAATTACAAGACCATAGGTCTTGCTTAAGACACAGTTTGCAAAATTAATCAGAAAATTTGGAAAATTGCCCGGATTCTGCTTTACTTTGCAAAAAAGATTGATTTTATATGGCCGGAAAACAGCTAGTTATTGTAGAGTCGCCGGAAAAGGCAAAAACCATACAGAAGTTTCTTGGAAAGGATGATTACGACGTTCAGGCGTCAAAAGGTCACATCAGGGACCTGGAAGAGCACGGGCTTGGAGTTGATGTAAATTCCGGATTCGCCCCCAAATACGTTATCCCGGCCGACAAGCAGCGGACTGTTTCCCAACTTAAAAACCTTGCCCAGGCCGCACCCGTGGTGTGGCTCGCTTCCGATGAGGACCGCGAGGGAGAAGCCATCTCCTGGCACCTTTACGAGACCCTTGGCCTTGCCGGGAAGGACACCCGCCGAATCGCCTTCCACGAGATTACCAGGCAGGCTATCCTGAACGCAATAGAAAACCCCAGGGAAATTGACATGAACCTTGTCAACGCCCAGCAGGCCCGCCGCGTGCTGGACCGCCTGGTGGGTTTTGAACTTTCCCCCATCCTCTGGCGCAAAATCCAGCCCAAGCTCTCCGCAGGCCGTGTCCAGAGCGTCACCCTGCGTCTTATAGTGGACAGGGAGAAGGAAATAATGGCCTTCCGCAACACCCCTTATTACAGGGTGGAAGCAACCCTGGTTGCCGGCGGTTCCCAGGTAAAGGCCCTTCTGGACACAAGGTTTGAAACGGCAGATGCCGCAGAGGCCTTCCTCCGTGACAGCATAGGTGCGGAATATTCTGTGAGCTCCGTCCAGAAAAAGGAGGGAACCCGCAACCCGGCCGCTCCTTTCACTACCTCCACCCTTCAGCAGGAGGCGTCCCGCAAGCTCCGTTTCCCGGTTTCCACAACCATGCGTGTGGCCCAGGCCCTGTATGAGCGCGGTCTCATCACCTACATGAGAACGGACTCCACCAACCTGTCGGCCCTTGCCATTGGCACCGCCAAGGAGTACATCCTTCAGAACTATGGTCCGGAGTACCTCCACACCCGTCAGTACAAGACCAAATCAAAGGGAGCCCAGGAGGCTCACGAAGCCATCAGGCCCACCTTCATCGCAAATACGGACATAGAGGGCACCACTCAGGAGAAAAAGCTCTACCAGCTCATCTGGAAACGCACCGTGGCATCCCAGATGGCAGAAAGCCGCATCCTCAACACCACTGCCGACGTTGCCCTGAGCACCCGTCCGGAAAAGTACCAGATGCAGTCCGTTGAGATACTTTTTGACGGCTTCATGAAGCTTTACCTGGAGGGCAGGGACGACGACGCCCCGGACTCCGAGGAAACCATCCTTCCGGAACTTCACCCGGGAGACCGCCTCACGGAAAAGAGCGTCAGCGCCCAGTGCAAGTTTACCCAGGCCCCTTCCAGATATACGGAGGCCACCCTTATCAAGAAGATGGAAGAGCTTGGAATCGGCCGTCCTTCCACTTATGCTACAACCGTAGAAACTCTCACTAAATCAAGGGGCTATGTGGTAATTGGGGACAAGCCCGGCCGCAAAGAGGAGGTCATCAATTTCACCCTCCGTGGAGGCAAGATTTCCCGCAGTGCCAAGGCAGAAGTGGTGGGAGCGGAAAAAGGCCGCCTGCTTCCCGTGGAACTTGGAATAATAGTGTCCGACTACCTCAGCGACAACTTTACGGACATAATGGAGTATGACTTCACTGCTACGGTAGAAAAGGACCTGGACGAGGTCGCGGCCGGCAGGATGCAGTGGACAGATGCCATATCGGCCTTCTATACTCCTTTCCATGCCCATGTTTCTTCCGTAATGGAAGAGGGCTCCTACGCCAGGGTTTCAAGGGAGATAGGTATAGCTCCGGACGGAGAAAAAGTGGTTGCGGCATTCGGAAAATTCGGAGCCTACGTCCGCAAGGGAGAGGGGGAGAATGCAAAGAGCGCCTCCCTGGGCAAGGATCAGCTCATTGAAAGCCTCACCCTGGAAGACGCCCTCAAGCTCTTCCTCCTGCCCCGCACGGTAGGTGTCCTGGACGGCGTAGAGGTTGTGGCCACCAAGGGCAAGTTCGGCCCTTATCTCAAGTACGGTTCCACCAACGTGAGCCTGCCCCGCGGCAAGGATCCCATGACCGTGACCCTGGAAGAGTGCGAGGCCATGATTAAAGCCGCGTCGGCCCAGGCGGAAGCCATATCCGATTTTGGCGACATCCGCGTCCTCAATGGCCGATACGGCCCTTACATAAAGAAAGGCGGCGACAATTACCGCATCCCCAAGGGCCGGGACGCCGCTTCGCTTACAAAGGAAGACTGTGAACAGATAATAGCATCGGCACCTGCCGCACGCAAGAAAAAATAGCTATGGAAACCTTTCAATTGGATGACATCGACAAGAAAATCCTTTCCCTTCTTGTAAAAAACGCCCGTATCCCGTTTCTGGAAATAGCCAGGGAATGCGGCGTATCCGGAGCTGCAATTCACCAGAGGGTGAGGCGCATGGAAAAGAACGGAGTCATACTGGGCTCCCGCCTTTTGGTGAAACCCCAGGCTATCGGCCTTAACGTCTGTGCTTTTGTGAACATTGCCCTTACGGAGTCCACCAAGTATCCGGAGGTTATCGCCCAGCTTAAGAAAATTCCGGAAGTGGTAGAATGCCATTTTGTTACCGGAAAGTATGCCCTCCTGGTGAAGCTGTTCTGCATAGACAACGACCACCTTATGGAGGTGCTTCTGAACACTATCCAGAAAATCCCTTCCATCCAGTCCACGGACACCATGATAACCCTTGACGCTCCCATCGAACGCCAGGTCTGGGTGAAGGATTTCAAGAAAACCAGTTATTCCGGCCGCTGAACCGGCCTTGTCTTTTCCCGCAGCCACTCTCTCACCTGCTGCGGAAGTCTCTCCTGCAGGGTGTCGTACACTCTGCGGTTGTAGGCGTTGAGCCAGTCCAGTTCCTCATCCGTGAGGAGTTCCGCATTAAGGCAGGAAGTGTCTATATGGCAGAGGGTAAGTGTCTCGAAGCACAGCCATCGGCCAAATTCGTTTTCTCCGTCTTCCCTTACGAGGTAAAGGTTTTCGTGCCGCACCCCGTGCATTCCCTCGCGGTATATTCCGGGTTCTATGGAGCATATCATCCCGGGCAGCAGGGGTTGGGAATTAAAGTTCTGCCTTATATCCTGGGGGCCTTCGTGGACGCAAAGGAAAAAGCCCACGCCGTGTCCCGTCCCGTGCCCGAAATTCCGTTTCCGTTGCCATAGCGGTCCCCTTGCAAGTGCGTCTATCTGACATCCGGCAGTCCCGGCGGGGAATATGGCCATGGCAAGGTCTATATGTCCCTTAAGGTCAATGGTATAGTCTGTTATTTCCAGCTCCGTGCAAGGCCCCAGCGGGACGGTCCGGGTGATATCCGTGGTGCCAAACAGGTACTGCCCTCCGGAGTCCACCAGGTACAGCCCCCTCCGCTCCAGCATGGACCCTCCGGTAGGGGGCGTAAGGTAATGCGGCAGGGCGGCTCCCTGTCCCCAGGCCGATATGGTCTCAAAGCTGTCTCCCCGGTATCCCGGGATTTCGGCCCGGAACTCGCCCAGTTTGCAGGCCGCCTCCCATTCGTTCACCCTTCCGGCGTTCTGCTCCACCCAGTAGAGGAATTTTTCCATGGCAAGGCCGTCCTCCAGGTGGGCTTCCCTCATGCCGTCGCATTCGGCGGGATTCTTCACGGCCTTTTTTGCGGGTACCGGCCCTGCGTCCTCCACTATTTCCGGAAGAAGGTCCCCGTCTTCCAGGGCTTCTCTCAGGCAGAGGTTCAGATTGGCCGGGTCTATGCATATTTTGTCCACTCCATCCAGCCGCAGGGAAGAGAGGGCGAAGGCGGCCTGGTCGTAGTCCCGGATGGTAATGCCGTCGGCCTCCAGCTCTTCAAAGGAAGCCTGCGTCTCGGAATCGGGGTCCGAGTAGGCGTCTTTGCGGACAAACCACTGCGCATCGTCCATGGTTACAAGCAGGTGGGAAATCACCACGGGATTGTACTGCACGTCGTTTCCCCTCACGTTCAGCAGCCAGGCAATCTGGTCCAGGACGCTGATGAAAATGGCATCGGCCCCTTGCAGCATGAGCCATTTGCGGACAAAGCGCAGCCGCTCGTCCCGGCTTTCCCCGGTGAGCTCCTCCCCAAGGGTGATGATGGGCGTGGAGGGAATGGACGGACGGTCCGGCCATATCGGCCCCAGCAAATCCGGCACTGCGGTAATTATTGCCGATGGCACCGCCCCCTGCAGCTCCCTTGCAGCCTCCACGCTGGTGCACAGGCCGTCCACGGCTATCACCGGTTCGTCCATCTGCAGGGAGGCAATCCACTCCGGGATAAGTACCTGATCCGGAACGCGGGTCTTGTGAAGGACTATTCCGCTGCCTTCCAGTTGCCGCAGGGCCTGGATAAAGTAACGGGTGTCTGTCCACAGTCCGGCGTGAGTGTGGGTTATTACAAGGTCTCCGGCCTCGCCCGTGAAGCCGGATATGTATTTTACCTGATGCCAGCGAGCTGCGGGATATTCGCTGAAGTGGGGGTCTCCGCCCCCGATTATCACTATGTCCCAGCCGTTTTCCCTCATAAGGGACCTCACGGCTTCCACTCTTTCGGAATAAATACTCATAAGCCTTGGATATTTGCCCAAAGTTAAAAATAATCGTTATATTTGCACAGATATAGATAAAAAAACAATCATGGCAGAAGATCCACTCGAGAGAATTGCACGCCAGGAGCGTGAAAAACAGCAGAACGGAGGTCTCCGTACAACCCTGTATATACTTATCTGCATTGCCGTTGCCCTTGGTGCAGTGCTTGGTTACATGCTTTACCAGAGGAACGGCCTTGTAAAGCAGCTGGAAGGAGAAAAGGCGGAACTGGCAGCCCAGATGTCGGAACTCCAGTCAGACTTCAACTCCCTCAGCTCGGACTATGAGAATATTAACCATCAGCTGGACACCTCCCGTGAGCAGGTCGCCCTCCTGATAGAAAAGCTCAACAAGACCCAGGCTACCAACAGGGCCAAGATCCGCCAGTATGAAAAGGAACTTGGCACCCTCAGGACCATCATGAAGAGCTACATAGTCCAGATTGATTCCCTGAACACCCTCAACAAGCGCCTTACGGCCGACGCCCGTGCCGCCCGTGCGGAAGCGGAAGAAAGCCGCCGCGCCAACGAGCAGCTCTCCCAGCAGGTGGAAGACCTCTCCTCCCAGGTGAGTGCCGGCAAGATTCTCCGTGCAAGAAACATCTCCCTTACGGCCTACTCCTCCTCGGACAAGGTTACGGACCGTCACAGCCGTGCCCGTTACATGGTTACAAACCTCACCCTTGTTGAGAACGCCATTGCCGACCGCGGCCCCGTGACCGTGTATGTAAGGGTGAAGGACCCGGAGGGAATCCTCCTGATCAACAACGAATCCGCAGATTTTACCGTGGACGGTGAAACCCTCCAGGCCAGTGCCTCCCGCACCGTGGACTACGAAGGCTCGGAGATAGACCTCACCATCTACGTGAAGGACACCGGAGAATACGTCAAGGGTATTTACAGCGTTGAGGTATATACGGATAAGGCCATCCTTGGCAAGGCCGACTGCATGCTCCGATAATTATGATTTACGTACATGTTCCGTTTTGCGAGACCTTCTGCACCTACTGCGGATTTTATTCGGAACTGTGCGGTGCCGGCAAGGCGGAAGCCTATGCAAAGGCTGTATGTAAAGAAATCCATGACCGTGCGGAGGAGTTTGACGACTCCCTCCGCACTTTGTATTTCGGCGGGGGCACCCCCTCCAAACTTCCCGTAAAACAGCTTACGGAAATACTCCTTGCCCTGGAATCTGTGGGGCACGGCGGACCCTATGCGGAATTCACTATGGAAGTGAATCCGGAGGACATCGTTGTCCTGGGCCCTTCCTATCTGGAATCCCTTAAGCTTCTTGGAGTGGACAGGATAAGCATAGGCGTGCAGTCGTTCAATGACGATATGCTCCGCTGGATGAACCGCCGCCACAACGCCGCCAGGGCGGAGGAAGCCTTCCGTATGGTCCGGGAGGCGGGCTTTGCCAACGTGAGCCTGGACCTCATGTTCGGCATGTCCAATCTGGAGGACTCCGTATGGGAAGAAACCGTGGACAAAGCCCTGGCCCTGAAGCCGGAGCACATCTCCTGCTACCAGCTTTCCATAGAGGACGACACCCCTCTTGCCGATATGATCCAGAGCGGCAAATACGCCCCCATGGAGGACGAGAAGTGCTGGAAACAGTATTACACCCTCTGTTCCAAGGCGGACGAGGCCGGATATTCCCATTACGAGATTTCCAATTTCGCCCTTCCTGGCTTTGAATCCGTCCACAACTCCGGTTATTGGCAGCGGATACCCTACGTGGGGCTTGGCCCGTCGGCCCATTCCTACCTTGGCAACCGCCGGAGCTGGAACTCCTCTGTCATTTCCGGCTATCGTGCAACATCAGAGGAACTCTCCCCGGAGGACATCCGCGTGGAAAACATAATGCTTTCCCTCAGGACCGCCCGCGGGATAGACGCATCTTATCTTTTTAAAAACTGCTCCGAAAGCGTTATAGACAGCCTTGTCGGTGAAGGGGCCCTTGTCCGCCAGGGCGGAAGGTTCCGCATCCCGGAAAGCCGATTCTTCGTTTCGGACGAAATAATAAGGGAACTTATATGACCCACCTGCGACGCTCAGTAAAATATTTTTGCCAGCTGGTGATAATGTTCGTCGTTATCATCGGCGCCCTCATGGCCCTTGGTTACGTACAGACGGATGTGAATGTGGCATTCCGCAGCGGCTGGACTTCCATCCTGTGGATAGCCGGCCTTTTCCTTGTGATGGCCGCCGTGTATCCCTTCTTTGGCTACGCGGAAAGGATGGTCTATGCCAAAGGTGATCCGGCAGGCTACCTTCCCGGGATAGAAAAGGCCATGAATACCCGCGGTTACGTCCCCGTAAGCAGTGAAGACGGGGTGTATAAATACCGCCTTGCCTCTCCCGTAAACAGGGCTGCACGCATGTGGGAGGACACAATTACGATTACTCAGGTCCTTGGGGGCTTCCGTGTGGAAGGCCTCGTCCGTGACCTTTCAAGGGTAATAATGACCATAGAACGTAACACTTCAGAACATGACTGATTCACAAGGATTCAAGACTGTCGCCACCTTCAATGACAAGGTCCAGGCCGACATCTGTGCCGCTCTGCTCGGAGACCACGGCATCCCTGCGGGCGTCTTTGGCGCCGACTCCTCCTACCCTTCGCTTGGCTATGCTTCCAGCATCCAGGTAAAGGTGAATGAAGAAGATTACTCAGAGGCAATCAACATCATTGCCGCTGTAGACAGTGCGGAGTAGAATTCTTCCCCAAAGGCTTCAATTAAAGGTTCGCGTAAAAATTCATACACGCGGACCTTTTCTTTTGCACCCTTGGCAAAAGCGTCCCTGCATATATCCCACTTGTGAAGATTAAGGCCGATGCGGCCCCCTCCCAGATCCACCACCCGGATGGGATACAGACTGCATGAGATGGGCTTTTTGAAGCGGGACAGGCCCTTCCGGTGCTGGATTTCCATGGCGCAGAGGCAACTAGCCCCCTCAAAGTGACAGTAGGCGCACTCTTCCCGTCCGGGCAGCCCCGGCACCACCGGCGTAACAAGGTCTCCGTCCCTGTCTATCTCAAAAAAGCCGGTTCTCCGGACAGTTTCCCTTCCCTCGCCTGTCATCATTGGTTCAAAGGCGGAGTAATTGCTTTCTATCTGCTCCAGTTCCTCCTCCTTCAGCGGGGCTCCGCTGTCTCCGATAATGCAGCACGCGCCCTTGCACACGGGATAATCGCAGGCGAAAAACTCCGTCACGACATCCTCGCTCACAAGGATGTCGCCAATCTCTATGATGGTTCCAAAATCTTTACTTCCCATTGCCTATGAACTCTATCCTTCCTCCGCGGGCAAGTGCATTTATGTATGCCGTCACATTGTCTGCCGATATGGCGCCTATGCTTTCCACATAGCGGGAAGTGATGTCCTTGCCGCCTGCGTACCTTGCAGTAAGGGTCTTTGCTATGCCCTCCGGCTGGGACAGCTGGTCGCTTATGGCGGACAGGGTCATATGCTTCCATGCGTTGAGGTCCAGTGCCGATGGCTGGCTTCCCGCAGCCTCCTTTATGGCGGCCCTGACCGCCGATATGGCCCTTGCCGCGTCCGGGGTTCCGGTTTCCCTCGGGAGTCCGGCGGGATTTGCGGGCAGGCATTCAATGTAAACGGAGTACCTTTCCTGAGGCTGTATCATGAACCTGGTCTTCACGCTTACCGAGAATCCGTAAGGAGCAAGATGGCGGACCAGGGCCTTCTCTATGGCCTTTTCTGCTACCTGCGCAGTGTAGTAGCTGAGTGCGGTGACGGGGTAGTCCGTGTCCATGAGCACCCTGATGCCGGCAGGGAAGGCGCTTGCATCAAAAGTCTTTGTCCCTGCTATGGGCTGGTACTCCACATACGGACGGAGGGGTACCACCTTCACGGTCTGAAGGGCGCCCAGGTATCGGCACAGAGCCTTTTTAACCTCGGACTCCTGAAGGTCTCCGGCAATGATAAGGGTGCCGTCGTTCATGCGGGAGAAGTGCTCGCGGAAGAACTCATCGGCCTTCCGGATGGTCTCCTGGTCCAGGACCTCGGGGTTGCGGGTGAGGGAGCAGGCAAATTCGGGAGCCATCAGAAGCCTCATGCTGTCCTCCGGAGAAATCCTGTCCTCCCTGCGGTTCCTGAGGTAAATGTCGCATTCCCTGCGGTTCAGGCTTTTGTCTCCGGCAATGGAAACAAGGGCTTTAAGGAAGAAGGGGAAAGAGTTTGACATCCCCCGGCCGTATAGCATGGTGCTGTTAACTCCGGCCGATGCCTCCATCTGCAGGCCTCCCGCTTTCACTACGTCCCTGAAGGCCGGAGCCGAAAGGCCGCCGGCATCGTACAGGGAAAGCACATCGGCAATGTATCCGCCCTCGCCGGGCCTCAACTTGTCAATCTTGGAAAGGCCTCCGCCCAGCACGTAGCTGTAGCCGAACATCCTGCTGCCGGGGATTTCCTTGTACACCACCTTTATGCCGTTGGTGAAAGTCCATATCTTGCCGCCGGTCACGGGGTCTGCCTTTTCAGTCTTGATCTTGATTTTTGGGCATATGGGTTCCATCCCAAGGGTGTCCCCGTAATGCCAGGTGTAATCCTTGCCGCTCTGAGCTACGGAGCCGTACAGATATGCCAGATTGTACTGGAAGAGGGCGTCGTCCCGGTCCAGGGAGTCGTTGCCGGTCCGATAGGAGAGCGTCAGGTTCGACAGCTGCTCCACGATTGCTCCGGCAAAATTATTGAAATGCCTTGTCTGGAGGCTGTCCGGAACCATTTTCCTTGCGAAAAGCCTTTCGTTTTCCGAGCTTGGAGCAAGCGGGGCTCCATACAGGAAGTTGGAAATGCACCTTGTCACGTCTTCTTCCCGGCTTGGGGATTTGCGTGAAGCCATGATCCTGTAGGATGGCGTAAGGATGCGTTTGGCATCTATAAATTCCGTCTCCCCGGCCCCGAAGCTGTCAAGCTCCCCAAGGGTGGAGGCTATAATCTTCATGGCCGCGTCCAGGTGCTCCTCCCCGGTTCTTACAATTACGGAGTAGCTTTCGTCCCCGGATGTGGATTCACTGCCGATTACCACGAAGTCCACCCCCGAGTACGGCACCCCGGCGTCCCGGAGATTCCTCTCCAGGCGGTGTAGCGCAATCACCTTAAGTTCCTGTCCCATGATGCCGGTTACCAGCAGCTGGGCCGTATTCATGAGCCTCTGCGGTGTCCGGGCCGATGCATAGCTCACCCTCACCTGCGGAAGCAATCCCGTCAGGGGCGGGTTCACGGTCACGGAAGGGGCGGGGGAAGGTTCCCATACATAGTCCGTGGACCTGGCCTGCGTTACCATTATCCTGGGTACCAGCATTGAGAAGATATCCATCTTTTTCTTGAGTTCCACCGGGTCTATGTCTCCGCTCACTATGATGGCCTGCTCCGCACGGGAAAGGGCAATCTGGGAAAAGGTGAACAGCAGCGTGGAATCCAGTACCTGCCGGTCATAGAATGCAAGGTTCCTGTACCTGATTACGGTGGAGCCGTCGGTATCCCTGACGTATCCTTCCCTGCCGGGCTCGATGCCCATCCTGGAAAAGAATCCGGGATCAAGGGAAGAGAGCGTTTCGGGGGTGGGGGCTTCGTCCCTCCGGACTATTGCGATATCGGCATAACCCCTGGCCGATGTATTGGGAACCATATAATAGGATACGCCGGAGCCCAGGGTGCCGCGTTGGAACCTGGCTTCGTCGGGAAGTGTTGGAAGGACGGCTGCTGGCACAATTATTGAAAAAAAGAGTGCCGCCGCAACCGGCAGGAAGTATTTTAGTACTTTTGTCATATAACGGTCGCAAAATTACAACTTATTTTTATTAAATTTGCAAGAATTAAACGCTATTAACGATGAAGAGATTGTTTGTTACACTTGCAGCTCTCGGCTTTTTTGCCGCAGCAGCACTCGGACAGGATGTCCAGGCCGGCGTAGAAATCCTTAAGGCCGGCGTTGAATCTTTCGCAGAAAACAAAGAACTTGCCTGCAACCAGTTCACAGAGGCCCTCGGTATCTTCGAGGCCGTGGAAGAACCCGAAGACGCAGAGCAGCTGGAGCAGCTCAACGAATATAAGGCACAGTGCAAAGACCTCATCGTAAAGTCTCTCCTTGGCCTTGCAAAGGAAAATATCAGGGATGCAAAGTATGAAGAGGCTCTCGCACTCCTGGACAAAACCATCGCCAAAGGTGAAGAATATGGCGTAGCGGAAGACGTTGAGTCCGCCAAGGAACTCATCCCCGCTGTTTACAAGCAGAAGGCCAACAGCCTCATGAAGGCAGAAGACTACACCGCAGCCATAGCCGCCTGGAACGACGTAATCGCCCAGAATCCGGAAGACGGCACTTCCTATCTTCTCCTTGGACAGGCAACCATGAAGACGGGAGACCTGGACGGAGCAATCGCAGCATTCGAGAAGGCAAACGACCTTGGTCAGGCCAATGCAGCCAAGCTCCTTTCAAACTGCTACCTCAAGAAAGGTCAGGCTTACCTCAAGGCCGGCAAGAACGCAGAAGCTATCCAGGCCCTGGAGAAATCCAACGAATATATCCCCTCCGGCAATGCATACAAGCTCCTGGCCAGTGCAAACCTCAAGTCTGGCAAGAGCAGCGCTGCCATCGATGCTTACAAGAAGTATCTGGAGGTTCAGCCTAACGCAAAGGATGCAGCCGACATTCAGTTCACCATTGCCGCTACCGCCCAGAAGGCCGGCGACAAGGCAATTGCAAAGGAATACTACAACATGCTCAAGGGCAACGCCAAGTATGGCGCCCAGGCAGAAGCTCAGCTCAGGGCTCTTTAAATTTTGACGGCACTGGAGTTACTTGCTCCCGCCAGGACGGCGGAAATCGGCATCGCGGCAATTGACTGCGGTGCCGATGCCGTATATATCGCAGGCCCCGGCTTCGGTGCCCGTGCCGCCGCCGGAAACAGTGTAGAGGACATCGCCCGCCTGTGTGAGTATGCCCACCGCTTTGGAGTGCGTATCTACGCCACGGTAAATACCATAGTGTATGATTCGGAGCTCCAGGAGGTGGAGCGCCTTGTCCAGGCTCTTGAAAATGCCGGTGTGGATGCCCTTATAGTTCAGGACCCGGCGGTGCTCCGTATGCAGTCCGGCCGTATGGCACTTCACGCTTCCACCCAGTGCGCCGTAAAAACTCCTGACAAGGCCCGCCTTGTGGAAAGCATGGGCTTCGGCCGCCTGGTCCTGGAAAGGCAGATGTCCCTGGAGGAGATTCGCGCTGTCCGGGAGGCGGTGGATGCAGAACTGGAATTCTTTGTCCACGGGGCTCTCTGCGTTTGCTACAGCGGTCAGTGCTACCTTTCCAGTTACCTTACCGGCCGCAGCGCCAACAGGGGAGAATGCGCCCAGCCCTGCCGCAGCCTTTACGACCTTCAGGACGCCTCCGGAAAGACCATTGTCCGGAGCAAGGCTCTCCTTTCCCTCAAGGACTACAACCTCCTTCTCCGCCTGGAAGATCTGGCATCGGCGGGAATCTGCTCCTTCAAGATAGAAGGCCGCCTCAAGGGCATGGACTACGTGATGAATACCGTACGGGCATATTCGGACGCCCTGGACGCCCTTGTCGCAAGACACCCCGGGCTTTACCGGCGTTCCTCCTTCGGGCGCGCCTCCGGCGGTTTTGTCCCGGACCTTTCCAAGACTTTCAACAGGGGTTACACGGAACTTTACCTTGACGGAGAGCGTGGAAGCTGGTCTTCCATGGATGCCCCTAAGTCCATGGGGGAGTACGTCGGCACTGTGGAACGCATGACGGCGGACGGGATTATCCTCCGGGACATTCCCTCCGGCACAGTCCTTTCCAATGGCGACGGCCTTGCCTTCTCCGCCCCCGGTCAGGGCGTACTTGGTTTCCGTGCCGATGTCTGCGACGCCTCCCGCATCCGCTGCAAAGTCCCGCAACATCTTACCCGCGGTACCAAGATCTACCGCAACTCCAGCGTGGCCTTTGACCGTATGCTCTCGTCCGCCCGCCCCGCCCGCCTCATAGGCGTCTCGGTCTCCGTATCCTTCCAGGAGCCTGGCCGGCTCCTTGCCCGCGCCGTATCGGAAGACGGCAGAGGGGTTGAGCGGAGCTTTGACTGTGCCGGCGCAGAGCCTGCCCGGGACCCTGCCCGCATGGAGTCTCTCATCTGCAGCCAAATTGGCAAAAAGGCTTCTGTTTACTCATTTACCGTAGGCCGGGTGGATGCCAGGGAATTCATTCCCATACTTCCCGCATCCTTCCTGAATTCCGTAAGAAGGGAACTCGCGCAGTCTCTTGACGCCATCCTGCCACAAATGCTTCCCCTCCGCCACCGGGATGCAGACACTTCCGTTTCCTCTCCGGAGAGCGTAGATTACAAATATAACGTGGCAAACAAAGTCTCTGCTATTGAGTATAGCTCCCGCGGCACATCCTCCATAAGGCCCGCTTACGAGCTTTCCCCCAGCCCCGACGCCGAGCTCATGCGTTCCCGCTACTGTGTCCGCCACGAGCTTGGTCTCTGCCCAAAACAAGGCTCCGGCACCTCCGCCCCCCTCTTCCTCCTAAACTCCGGCAGCAAACTTACCCTCCGCTTCCACTGCTCCACCTGCGAGATGACCGTCTCCTCACACCAGTCTTGATTTAGTCAGGAAGGGGATAGGGCTTCGGACGGCATAGCCGCCCGTGGCTTTGTGAACGGGAGGGGCCCGCGGCCGTCAGGAAAAGAAAATCAGTCAATGATTACAAGGAGGCGGGAAGGGTGGGAGAAGCTGAGTTTGATGACGGGGGCGGATGTGCGGTTGAGGGTGGCTTTCCACCAGGCGTCGAACACCACGCCGTCTGTGGGCCACTCAAGTCCTTCTGAATGAAGGCTCAGGCTGTTGTCCGCACTGAAAAGGGAAATCCGTCGGCCTTCTCCAAGATGCAACTCGCAGCTGTCCGTAACGCAGAAAGCGGTTCCGTAGTCGGAGACCATTTCCACGGAGATGTCCCCCAGCGGCAGAATCCGCGGGAAATCCATCAACAGTCCGTAGTTGCCTATAGTGTGGTCTTCCCTCATGCCGGATGCCCCCAGAATATCAATCTGCAAGGTGTCCGGCCAGGTGGCAAGGACAAAGCGCATGGCCTTTACAAGGTCATTGTAGTCCTGCTCATCTACCTTATATATAATATGTGAATACTTCCGGCACAGATCCTCCGGCAAAGTGTCCATGTCTCCTACCACGGCGTCCGGCTCCCGCCGGCCCCATTGCAGGATTTTCTCCAGGGCCCCGTCGCAGCACACCACGCGGTCTGCCGACTCCAGCAGATACAGCGGATACTCGCCTGATGGGAACTCCCCGTCACAGACTATACAGACCCTACTCATTGGGAATGGGCTTGGCCTTTTCCAGCTCTGCGTTGGAAGTACCCTCGGAAGTAGTGTAACTCTCAGGTTCACGGAAGCCAAGAAGGAAAGCCTTTGCATCCATGCGCCTCTTGCCGGCAAGCTGGATGTCACGTAGTTCTATCGCACCGTCTGCGGTGGCTATTGCGATGTAGCTCTTTCCGTCGCTGAGCACCGTTCCGGGAGCGGCGTGAAGGTCGTAACGCATTTCTCCGTAGAAAATCTTGAGCATGGTGGCGTTCCCGTCCTTTACCAGTTCCGTATAGGCGCAGGGGTAAGGGGACAGACCGCGGATAAGATTGAACACTGTCTTTGTGGGAGCGTCCCACTGGATGTGCTGCAACTCGTGAGTGAGCTTGGGAGCAGGCTTCAGAAGTTCGTCGCCCTGGATGAAGCTCCTCTGCGTACGGGTTTCAATATTGTGCTGTATGATGCCCTCTACCGTTTCCACAACCAGTTCGGAGCCAATCTCCATGAGCTTGTCATGCAGGGTTCCGGCGGTGTCGTCCGGCTCAATTCGGCATTCGCTCCTGAGGATAATCCCGCCGGTATCTATCTTTGCATCAATCATAAAGGTAGTGACACCGCTTATGTTCTCTCCGTTAATGACAGCCCAGTTGATTGGAGCGGCGCCGCGGTACTGCGGCAGCAGGGCGGCGTGCAGGTTGAAGGTTCCAAGCCTGGGCATTCTCCAGACCACCTCCGGCAGCATGCGGAAGCCCACCACCACAAACATATCGGCCTTCCAGGCACCAAGGGCTTTCAGGAATTCCTCGTCCTTGAGCTTCTCGGGTTGCAGGGTAGGGATGCCGTTGGCATCGGCATAAACCTTTACGGCCGATTGGTTCACCTTGAGCCCGCGTCCGCTGGGCTTGTCCGGTGCGGTAACCACGCCAACCACATTGTATCCTTTCTTCCTGAGTGCATCCAGAGGTCCCACGGAGAACTCCGGCGTGCCCATGTAAACTATTCTTGTCTTTCTGAACATACGTATTAATTTGCTTTTTACTCTCCTGAACCATATCTTGCCGCCGTCCAGGTTGAACACGCTCTTGTCCTGTACGGCTTTCGCGGTCAGGAATCCGCCTATCGGCGCCAGCACAAAGGCCGATACGAACTTGCCCAGGAACGCATTCACGGTGCCATTGTTGGCCAGCCTCTCCCCGGTAATGTCCACCACCCAGTAGAGCACGAAGAAGAGCATGCTTATGATTGCCGGCGTGCCCAGGCCGCCCTTTTTGAGGATGGCTCCGACGGGCGCTCCAATGAAAAACAGCAGCAGGCATGCCAGTGCCTGGGCGTACTTTTTCCAAATCTCCACGTCCGTACGGTGAATGAGCCTGGTGTAGTCGTAGGAATCTATGCTCTGCGAGCGAAGGACCGCGGCATACTGTCCCGCAGCCGCTGCGGCCGATTCCAGTGAGCGCAGTTTGTCCTTGTCATCCTTCCACCTGGATTCCTCCGGTACGGGCAGGGAAGATCCGTAGTTTTTCCAGGTGGTGTCCAGCTGCTTTGTGAAGCTGAGCCCGGCCTGGTTGTAGAACTCCTTTATATGCCTTTCCGTACCACTGTCCACAAGGGCCGACAGGGAATCGTGCCCGTGATGCAGGTCGTGCAGGCTCATGGAACGCACCTGTTCCCCGTAACGGGCGGAATCGGAATGATGGAAAGCGTAGTTTTCCAGCGGTATCACCAGCCCCTGCTTCTGGAAATGGAGCCTCTGCAGGGCCAGGGTAGTATCCCTGTAGCGCCGTTTGTTGTTCTCCGTATAGTTGGTGCCGCTGTAAAGTTCAAAGGTAAGGTAGTCCTTGCTCTTTGACATCTTTATCATGCCGCTGTCCGCCACCGTGATGCGGGTGTTGCCCTTTCCTACCGTGTGGTCGTACACCTGGATGTCGTGCATCATGCCGCCCTCGTCCCGGCTGCCCACCCTGAGGATATAGCCCTCTATGCCGTCGTAGAAAGTTCCGGTAGGGATTTTAATCTCGGATTTTGTCCGGCCGATATCGTCCCTCATGGTGTAAATCTGGTTGATGGAATAGGGAACGAGCCGGTCGCCGATGTAGAATGCTCCTACGCTTATTATTACGGCCACCGCAATCATCGGCGCCAAAATGCGAACCAGCGAAATGCCGGAAGCCTTCATGGCCGTAAGCTCAAACTGCTCTCCCATCTGACCCAGTGTCATCATGGAAGAGAGCAGCGTTGCAAGGGGGATGGCCAGGGGGAGAGTCTGACAACTGCCCCACATCATGAATTCAAGTATCACCTTGAACTCCAGGCCCTTTCCCACCAGCTCGTCAATGTACAGCCACAAGAACTGAAGGACCAGTATGAACGTAACTATCCCGAAGATCGCCAGAAACGATCCCACGAAGCTACGCAGCAGAAACCGGTCCAGTTTACTCATTTACTTCACGGCAATGTTTACAAGTGCCTCAAGGGCTTCCGGGAGGCCTTCCACAAGGCGTCCGCCCGCGGTAGCAAGTGCGGGCTGTCCGCCGCCACCGCCCTGAATGAACTTGGCGGCTTCGCGGATGTCCTTGCCGGCGTTCTTGCCCTTTGCTACAAGGTCTGCGGAATACATCAGCAGCAGATTGGGCTTGTTGTCATAGGCGAAAGCCCCTGCCAGGGCCAGATTTTCCGCCTTCTTCTGAAGGTTGGCAGCAACCACGCGGGCCATCTGGGGATCTATGCTGGAGTCAAAGCGGATGAGCCTGATTCCGTTCACGGTCTCCGCCCGGGCGTAAAGCTTCTCTGCAAGAGCAGCTGCCTTCTCTGAGGCGACGGCTTCCAGTTTCTTGTGGGCTTCGGCATTCTCCGCCAGCAGCTTTTCAATCGCGGCGGGGAGGTCAGGCACATTGTTCATAAGGTTCTTGAGACCCTTCAGGACGTCCTCCATGTTATGGATTGCCTCCAAAGCCTTGGCGCCGGTGACGGCCTCTATGCGGCGGACGCCGGCGGCAACTGCGCTTTCGGATACAATCTTGAACAGGCCTATAGTGCCTGTTCTGGGCGTATGGGTTCCGCCGCAAAGCTCTACGGAGTCTCCAAAGCGGACTACGCGTACCACGTCGCCGTACTTTTCTCCAAACAGGGCCATGGCGCCCATGGCCTTGGCCTCGTCCATTGTGGCGTCACGCTTTTCTACGAGCGGGAAGTCCGAGCGGATGAGCTGGTTCACCCTTATTTCCACATTCCTGAGCTCCTCGTCACTCATCTTCTGGAAGTGGGAGAAGTCAAAGCGGAAGTAGTCAGGACCCACAAAGGAGCCCTTCTGCTCCACGTGTGTTCCAAGCACAACCCTCAGGGCCTGGTGCAGCAGGTGCGTGCAGCTGTGGTTGTTCTGGATGTGGCGGCGGCGAACATTGTCCACCACCAGGGAGAAACTCTGCGTGCTGTGGGAAGGCAGACGTTCTGCAAGATGTATGGTAAGGTTGTTTTCCTTTACGGTGTTCAGGATCTGGATGCGTTCGCCGTTTTCACCTTCAATGTAACCGGTGTCGCCAACCTGGCCGCCCATTTCCGCATAGAAAGGAGTGCGGTCAAAGACCAGCTGGAAGTACTCCTTGTTCTTCTGCTTTACGGTACGCTGCTTCAGGAGGCGGGCACCGTCAACCCTCAGGGTGTCATAACCTTCAAATACCACATCGGCCTCCCTGAATACCATCCAGTCACCAAACTCGTTGGCGGTGGCGTTGCGGGCACGCTCTTTCTGCTTGTCCAGCTCCACGTTGAAGCCCTTGATGTCCACGGTATAGCCTTTTTCCGCGGCAATGAGTTCCGTAAGGTCGATGGGGAAGCCGTAGGTGTCGTAAAGGACAAAAGCGTCCTTGCCGGCAACCACCTTGGTGTCCGCGTTGCGGGCCATGTTGTCCTCCAGCATGCGGATACCGCGGTCCAGGGTGCGGAGGAAGGCGTTCTCCTCTTCGCGGATGACGTTGGAGATGAGCTGCTGCTGAGCCTTCAGTTCGGGATAGGCCTCGCCCATGTCTGCAACCAGCTGGGGGATGAGACGGCAGAGGAAGGGTTCGCCGAATCCAAGGAAAGTATATCCGTAGCGGACTGCACGGCGGAGGATGCGCCTGATTACGTAGCCGGCCTTCACGTTGGAGGGCAGCTGGCCGTCAGCAATGGAGAAGGCGATTGCGCGGATGTGGTCCGCTATGACCCTCATGGCAACCTCCACGTTGCCGCCCTCGGCATATTTATGGCCGGAGAATTCCTCCACCTTGCCGATAAGGCCGCTGAACACGTCCGTCTCGTAGTTGCTCTTCTTGTTCTGGAGTATCATGCAAAGGCGCTCGAAACCCATGCCGGTATCAATGTTGTTGGCGGGAAGGGGTTCCAGGTGGCCGTCGGCTTTGCGTTCGTACTGCATGAACACCAGGTTCCAGATTTCAATGACCTCGTCGTTGTCCGTATTCACCAGTTCGCGGCCGGGGATGCGGGCAATCTCCTCGTCGGAGCGGAGGTCGATGTGGATCTCCGAGCAGGGGCCGCAGGGGCCGGTGTCGCCCATTTCCCAGAAATTGTCGTGCTTGTTTCCGGTAAGGACGTGGTCCTCCGGGAGGTGACGCAGCCAGGCTTCGCGAGCCTCGGTGTCCAGGGTGGTGCCGTCTTCGGCGCTGCCCTCGAACACGGTTGCGTACAGTTTGGTCTTGTCTATCTTGTAAACCTCTGTGAGAAGTTCCCATGCCCAGTCAATGGCCTCGGACTTGAAATAGTCCCCGAAGCTCCAGTTACCCAGCATCTCGAACATGGTGTGGTGGCGGCCGTCATGGCCAACCGCCTCCAGGTCGTTATGCTTGCCGCTTACCCTCAGGCATTTCTGGGAGTCTGTCGCCCTGGGGAATTTGGGCGCCGTGTTGCCAAGGAAAATATCCTTGAACTGGTTCATACCAGCGTTGGTGAACATGAGGGTGGGGTCATTCTTGATAACCATGGGCGCCGAGGGCACTACGGTATGGCCCTTTGAAGCAAAGAAGTCAAGATACTTCTGCCGGATTTCCTTAGATGTCATATAGTCTTATATTCTTTATAGTCACAATAGCCTGCAAAAATAGTCAAAAAAATCCTTATATTTGCAGGAATGGCATCAAAAAAGGACAGGTACGAACTGAATCCCAGCACGCTCATGGCAGAAATCCGTGAGAGGGGAAACCATACGGCGGGACAACTGCTTGCCGTAATGGCCGGCGGGCTTGTGTTTTTCCTGCTCTTCCTGTGGGTAAACGTAACCGCCCCCGGGCTGGAACTTCCCAAGACCGCCATCCTCCGCAGGCAGAATGCCGATTGGAACATCCGGGCCGACCGCCTCTCCGGTCGCATGGCCCGCAGCGGCGACATGCTCTCCATGCTGGAGGTCAGGGACGACAAGATCTACCGCTCGGTTTACGGCATGGACGAAATCCCCCGGGAAGTCCGCCTCTCCGGTCTGGGAGACATCGGCCGCCACCAGAATCTGGAAGGAACCGCCCTCAAGAAACTCAACGGACAGCTGGACGTGCTGGAAAAGCGGGCCTACATCCAGTCCAAATCCTTTGACGATATCTCCCTCCTGCAGCAGTCGGCCGGTGACCTTGCGGCGCACATCCCGGCTATATCGCCCATAAGCACGGACCGCTCAACGTACAGGATGTCCAGTCCCTTCGGCTACAGGGCCGACCCTCTCAACGGCCGGCGCAAGCGTCACACCGGAATGGACTTTTCCTGTAAGGTGGGCAATCCAATCTACGTTACCGGAGACGGCGTTGTAACAAAAGTGGCCCATGAAAGAAAAGGCTACGGAAACCACGTCATCGTGGATCACGGCTTCGGTTACCGCACCCGTTATGCGCACATGTCCAGAATTGACGTCCAGGAAGGTGACCGTCTCACGAGGGGAGACTTCATCGGTCTCAGCGGCAGGAGCGGCAGGGTTACCGGAGCTCACCTCCATTACGAGGTGCTGTACCGCAAGGACTTTGTGAATCCCGCATATTACATGGACCTGGACCTTTCTCCGGAGGACTACAAAGCACTGGTAAGGAGGCCGGAAAAGTAATGGCGAAGTTTCCCAAAATGGTATCGGCGGTGCTCCGCTACCTGGTTTTCTCCCTGGCGTTTGCGATTTTGTTTTATGCCCTCTTCGCCCTGTTTTTCTCCACGGCGGAGGAAAGCCGCCTTGCAAGGGAAAACCGTCTTTATGCCTCCATGTTCAAGGAAATGTCCGAGCGTGAGGAACTTATAGAAGACGTGATTGACGGTCTGGTGGAAAAGGACGGTTCCATCTACGAAACCCTCTTCTCTGCCAAGGCCCCGTCACTGGACAATGTCACCGCCGCGGAAATCATAGCGGACAGTGATTCCCTGTCGGAGAGTTTCTACCTGGCATCGGCCGAAACCACCGCCGGCAAGGTCCTGGAAAAAGCCGCAAGCGTGGACCGCCGCTTTGCCGACATCTTCGCCCTCCTCTCCTCCCGGGCCGATTCCATCCCGCCCCTCACCCGCCCGCTGGAGAACCTGTCTTACGTCCAGACCGGCGCCTCCGTGGGGCAGAAGCACAATCCCGTCCACGGCCTTGAACTCCGGCACGACGGCCTGGACCTCATAGCCCCCCAGGGTACGCCCGTCTATGCGGCGGCAAACGGAGTGGTCTGCTCCGTCACCCGTACCCACCGCGGGCTTGGCAACACGGTGGAAATTGACCACGGCAACGGCTACAAAACCCGCTACTGCCTTCTTGGAGACGTATTTACTTCACGCGGGAAACATGTAAAGCAGGGCCAGCGGATAGGAACCGTAGGCATAACGCCTTCCGTGTCCGCACCGCACCTTCACTACGAAGTCTATAGGGACAGTGTAGTCCTGGACCCGGTGAATCACCTCTTTGCCAGTATTACGCCGGAAGAGTACTCAAAATTGCTTTATCTGTCCGCTTCCACCACCCAGGCCATGGACTGATGCCCGTTACGGGTGGACCAGGGTGCCTACTTTCTCGCCTGCAAGGAGGCGGGTGAGGTTGCCGGAAGCGTTCATGTCAAAGACTATGATGGGCATGTTGCCGTCCTGGCAGAGGGCATAGGCGGTCTGGTCCATCACTTTCAGATGTTTGGATATGGCCTCGTCAAAGGACAGGCTGTCGTATTTCACTGCATTCGGGTCTTTTTCAGGGTCTGCGGTGTAAACGCCGTCAACGCGCGTGCCTTTAAGGAGGGCGTCGGCCCCTATTTCAAGAGCCCTGAGGGCGGCTCCGGAGTCCGTGGTAAAGAAAGGATTGCCTGTTCCGCCGGCTATGAGTGCCACGCCGCCGCGTTCCAGGACCGCCACTGCATCGTCCCTCATGTAGTACTTTGCGTGGGGCTCCATGGGGGTGGAGGTGAAGACCACCGCATCCACGCCCTCGGCCTTTATGAACATGCTCAGAGCCAGGGAGTTGATAACGGTTGCAAGCATTCCCATCTTGTCGCCGTCCACGCGGTCGAAACCCTTGCCCACGCCCTGCAGGCCGCGGAAGATATTTCCTCCGCCGTTGACTATGGCTATCTGCATGCCGGCCTTTGCGGCTGCGGCTATTTCTTTTGCATAGGCCTCCAGCCAGGCTGTGTCAAGACCTTTTCCTGCGGGGCCTCCGAGGCTCTCTCCGCTGAGCTTAAGCAATACTCTTTTGTACATTTTTAACAAAATTTGATTTAACAAAAGTACCGATTTGTTGGGAAACTTCCAAGAAAGATTTATATTTGCATGTTTGAACCAATAACGAATAAACGTACAGTTAACTTAACATGGCAAATTTTCTGACATCTTCAATCGGCAAGAAGTTTATCCAGAGCATCAGCGGAGCCTTCCTCATCATATTCCTGCTGCTGCACGGCACCATTAATTTTTTCTCTGTAATTGACTCTGCCCGCGGAGTGTTCGGCAAGGTGGCAGAAGACGCCCACCCTTATACCCACGGAGACGGATGGTTCCAGCTTGGCTGCGACTTCATGTCCTCTCCCGTGATTGACATCATGGTTCCCATCCTTGCACTGGGCATCATGGTCCATATCGGCTACGGTGTTTGGCTCAGCGTACAGAATTTCTCCCGCCGCGGCGGCGTCAAGCGTTACGAGGTCGCTTCCAAGGCAAAGAACGACAGCTGGGCTGCAAAGAATATGTTTGTCCTGGGTATCATCATCCTGGGCTTCCTGGCCTTCCACCTTACTCATTTCTGGGCCAAGATGCAGCTTCAGGAGTTCATGGGCGGAGAAGCCGAGAATCCTTATTTCCTCCTTCTCTCTACCTTCCGTCACTGGTGGGTCCTGGCCCTTTACCTGGTGTGGTTCTGCGCAATCTTCCTGCATCTTGAGCACGGCTTCTGGAGCATGTTCCAGACCATCGGTTGGAGCAACAAGAAGTGGCAGAAGCGGACCAAGGTAATCGGTATTGTTGTTGCCGCCGTTATCGTAGGTCTTTTCGTATGCGCTGCTGTGAACGCTTTTATAGAGGCAAACTTCACCACGGCATCGGCCCAGTACACGGCACCCCTCCTTGCAAAGTTTTAACGGGTGCAATTAATTGAAAGGAATGTACTATGAGGCCTGCCGGATAGCTTGCAGGCCTCATTTTTTTTACAAACACAGTATAGTTATGAGACAGAAAAAATTCATGCTTCCGGAATCGGAGATTCCCACGCACTATTTCAACATGCAGGCCGTTATGCCCAACAAGCCGCTGCCTTTTTTGCATCCACAGACCAAGGCTCCGCTCAGGCCGGAGGACCTGTATCCCATCTTCTGCGAGGAGTGTGCACGTCAGGAACTCAATCAGACGGATGTCTGGATTCCCATCCCCGAACCGGTGCGTGAACAGTATGCCGCATACCGCTGCACTCCGCTGGTGAGGGCCTATGAACTGGAGGCGGCCCTTGGGACTCCCGCGCATATATATTATAAGAATGAGAGCGTGTCTCCGGCGGGTAGCCACAAACTTAATTCCGCCATCGCCCAGGCATGGTATGCCAAGAATCAGGGAATCACCAACCTTACCACGGAAACCGGAGCCGGCCAGTGGGGCGGCGCCCTCAGCTATGCCACAAGCAAGTTCGGCATTGACTGCGCCGTCTATATGGTAAAGGTGAGCTATGAGCAGAAGCCATTCCGCCGCTCCATCATGCAGGCTTTCGGGGCCACGGTGACTCCTTCTCCCTCCATGTCCACAAGGGCCGGGAAGGACATCCTTACCCGCAACCCCAATGACCGCGGTTCTCTTGGCTGCGCCATTTCAGAGGCTATAGAACTGGCCATGACCACTCCCAACTGCAAGTACGCCCTCGGCTCCGTGATGAACCACGTATGTATGCACCAGAGCGTTATCGGCCTGGAGGCGGAAAAGCAGATGGCCCTGGCCGGGGAGTATCCGGACACTGTGATAGCCTGCTTTGGCGGCGGCTCCAACTTCTGCGGCATTGCCCTGCCCTTCATGCGTCACAACATGGACGGCACCCGCAATACCCGCTTCATCGCGGCAGAACCCTGTTCCTGCCCCAAGCTCACCCGCGGCAAATTTGAATATGACTTTGGCGACGAAGCCGGCATGACTCCGCTCCTTCCCATGTACACCCTTGGCCACAGCTTCAAACCCGCTTCCATCCATGCCGGCGGACTGCGCTACCACGGTGCCGGCGTAATGCTTTCCCAGCTCATGAAAGACGGCTATATGGAGGCCATGGACATAGAGCAGCTGGATTCCTTCAAGGCCGGCGTGCTGTTTGCCCGTACGGAGGGCATCATCCCCGCTCCGGAAAGCTGCCACGCCATTGCCGCAACCATTAAGGAAGCGGAAAAGTGCAAGGAAACCGGTGAACCCAAGACCATCCTGTTCTGCCTTTCCGGTCACGGATTCGTGGATATGGCCTCCTACGACAAATATTTCTCCGGAGAAATGCAGAATTACCATGTTTCCGACGAGGACCTTGCCGGCTTTATAAAGTCTGCCGACGAACTTAATTAAAAATTATTTCTTACCTTTGCGGCCCCGGTGGACGGATTTACGATTACTTGCAACCACCGGAAAGAGAAAAAATGCTAAAAAATTACCTTTTCACGTCGGAATCAGTGTCCGAGGGACACCCCGACAAAGTGGCGGATCAGATTTCTGACGCCATCCTGGACGAATTCCTGAAGCAGGACCCCGAGGCAAAGGTGGCCTGCGAATCCTTCTGTTCCACCGGAATGGTGGTGGTCATGGGCGAGGTCAAGGCCGAAGCCTACGTGGACATCCAGAACACGGTCCGCGACACCATCCGCCGCATAGGATACACCAAGGCCGATTACATGTTCGATGCCTCCAGCTGCGGTGTCCTGAGCGCCCTTCACGAGCAGTCTCCGGACATCAACCGCGGCGTGGAGCGTGCATCGGCCGACGACCAGGGGGCCGGGGACCAGGGCATGATGTTCGGCTATGCCTGCCGCGACACGGAGGACTATATGCCTCTGCCCCTTTACCTGAGCCACAAAATCCTGGAAATCCTTGCCGATATCCGCCACAACCGCCTTGCCCTGATGCCCTACCTGCGTCCGGACGCAAAGAGCCAGTTCACCATTGAATATGACGGGGAAAGCGGCCGTCCAGTAAAGGTACACACCATAGTCCTGAGCACCCAGCACGACGAATTTGTCCCCGACTCCCTGGGCCGGATGACTTATGAGGAGGCTGTCGCCCAGTATGGCCAGGCAACGGTTGACGCCGCCATGCAGGCAAAAATCCGCGAGGATGTGGAAAACATCCTTATCCCGGAGCTCAAGGCATCCCTGCCCGCAGAAACAGCCGCGCTGTTCGGGGAATTCATCCTTCACGTGAACCCCACCGGCAAGTTTGTCATTGGCGGCCCCCACGGGGATACCGGCCTTACCGGCCGGAAGATAATCGTGGATACCTACGGAGGCAAGGGTGCCCACGGCGGCGGAGCTTTCTCCGGAAAGGACTCCTCCAAGGTGGACCGCAGCGCCGCCTATGCCGCCCGCTACATAGCCAAGAACCTGGTTGCCGCCGGCGTGGCCGACGAATGCCTGGTCCAGCTGGCCTATGCCATTGGCGTGGCAAAGCCCGTGAGCGTGTTCGTGGATACCTACGGAACCGCCGCCTCAGGCCTCTCCGACGGGGAAATCGCCCGCAAGGTGGAAGAAATCTTTGACCTCAGGCCCGCGGCCATCGTGCGTAAGTTCGGTCTCAAGAATCCCATCTTCGCCCCCACCGCAGCCTATGGCCACATGGGCCGCAAACCTTATACAAAAACAGTCCGCGTCCAGGGACGGGACCGTATTGTGCAATTCTTTGGCTGGGAGCTTCTGGACAGCGTGCCTGCTGTGAAGGAAGCCTTCGGGCTTTAGTCCGATACGCCCTTCCACGAGGAAGGGACCGGAGCGGTAATGTCCACCTGCGTCTTTTTGACCGGGTGGACAAACTGTATCCGCCTGGCAAGAAGGCTGATTCCTCCGTCCGGATTGGAGCGGGGTGCGCCGTACTTGAGGTCTCCCTTGATGGGGCAGCCCATCCCTGCAAGCTGGCAGCGTATCTGATGGTGCCTGCCCGTAAACAGCTCCACCTCCAGGAGGAAATATCTTTCCGTGGTCTGGATAAGGGTATATTTAAGCCGGGCTTCCTTGGCCGATGCGCTTTTCCCCGTTATGTAGGACTTGTTCTGCTTTTCGTTTCTCACAAGATAGTCCGTAAGGGTATCGCTATCCTTGGGCGGGCGGCTTCCCGTGAGGGCCCAGTAGGTTTTGTGAATCTCTCCGTCACGGAGCATGGCGTTCAGCCTTTCCAGGGCCTTGGAAGTCTTTGCAAAGAGGACCACTCCCGCAACCGGCCTGTCCAGGCGGTGCGGTACGCCCATGAACACCTGTCCGGGCTTTCCGTCCCTCTGCGCCACAAAGGCCTTGAGAGTCTCCCCAAGCGGTTCGTCCCCCGTCTTGTCTCCCTGCACAATCTCTCCAACCTTTTTGTTGAATACAATTATGTGATTGTCCTCCAGCAGTATCCTCTGCCGGATGTCTTCAAATTCCCGTTCCGATAAACTTCTGTAGATACTCATGGCTTTGTCCAATGGATTTTGATACCGTCGCGTTCCATGCCGCGGAACCAGGTCATCTGGCGTTTGGCAAACTGGTGGATGGCGTTACCAAGGCGTATTGTCATCTCCTGGTAGCCGTACTTGCCCAGGATAAATTCCGTAACAAATTTATATTCAAGTCCGTAGTAGATTAGGTCGTCGGCCTTGACGCTTTCCAGAAGGCCGCGGACCTCTTCTACCAGCCCTTCCCGGAGCCTCTCTTCCAGGCGGACGTCTATCCTGCGGACGCGTTCTTCCCGGGAGACCAGCGTACCTAAATAATATACGCTTTGAGGAAGCCTCTCCGGAGGCAGCCCGTTTCCCTTGTCAAACTTGTACCCGCGAGTGACGGCCTCTATGTAAAGTCCGGATCCGCCGCACAGGACGGGGACGGCTCCGCGTCTGCGGACAGAGTCCCAGGCATCGGCAAACGCCTCCTGGTACTGGTAGATATTGAATTTTTCCCCGGCGGGGACTATATCTATAAGGTGGTAGGGGACATCCCCGTATTCCGCCAGGTCCTTTCCTGTGCCGATATCCATTCCCCGGTACACCTGCCTGGAATCGGCCGAGAGGATTTCCGCATTCCCCAGGGCCTTTGCAAGGGAAACGGCATAACGCGTTTTTCCGGACGCCGTGGGCCCAAGGATGCATACGAGGTCGTATTCTCCGTGGCTCAGGGCATCGGCAAGGGCGGGTATGTCTATCTGCTCCGGCTCAGGCATGGGTGCCATGGGCGGGATTCCCGGCCTGTCCGGCAAAAGCTCTGTCCTGTTCATGCTGCAAAATTAACCAATACTGGAAAAAATCGCAAAAAAGCTTATCTTTGCAACGCCATGCCAAAAGCCAAAAGCAGCATACAGGTAAAAAACCGCCGGGCCTCGTACGATTACGAGTTCCTGGAGACCTATACGGCCGGTATCCGGCTTGTGGGTACGGAGATAAAATCCATCCGTGCGGGAAAGGTTTCCCTGCAGGATGCATACTGTTTTTTCTCCGGCGGGGAACTGTATGTCCGCGGCATGAACATAGCCCAGTATCACTGGGGAAGCTGGGGACAGCATGAGCCGGTGAGGGATCGTAAACTCCTCCTTAACAGGCGGGAACTGCGTCACCTTCTGGCGGAGGACAAGAAAAAGGGCCTCACCATAGTGGCGGTGCGGCTGTTTATTTCCGAGGGCGGTTATGCAAAGCTTGTAATAGCCCTGGCAAAGGGTAAACACGAATACGACAAACGCGAATCCATAAAGGCAAAAGACGTCAGGAGGGAAATGGAGAGAAATGGTTATTAAATTTTTGCGTAAGTATTAAAAAAGTACTAAATTTGTCCCCGTTATTGTTGACGGTAAACTCAAATCAATAATTATTCACCAAATTTATGAGAAACGCTTTCAAAAGCATTCTGCTCGCTTTCACAATGATGATTGCGGGCACTGTTGCCTATGCTCAGGTCACCACCGCAACCCTCACGGGCCGCGTGGTGGATCAGGACGGAATTCCCGTACCCGGTGCTGCCGTACAGGCAACCCATGAGCCCTCAGGTACTCACTATGGCGTAATTACCAACAACGAGGGTCGTTACACCATTCAGGGTATGCGTACCGGTGGTCCTTACAAGGTGGAGATTTCCAACCTTGGCTACCAGTCTGTCGCTTACACTGACATCAGCCTCAAGCTGGGCCAGGCCTTTGTGCTGGACGCCCTTCTCAACGAGTCCTCGGAATTCCTGGATGCACTTGTGTTCGTGGCTTCCCCCACCTCCAAGTTCGCAGCACAGGAAAAGACCGGTGCCGTCACCAACATCTCCAATGACGACATCCTGGCTCTCCCCACCGCAAACCGCAGCATTACCGATATCGTGAAGCTCTCCCCTTACGGCGGTAACGGCATGAACGTAGCCGGCGGTGACGGCCGTAGCGTCAACTTTACCATTGACGGTGCAAACTTCAACAACAACTTCGGCCTTTCTTCCTATCTGCCCGGCGGCGGCATGCCCGTTTCCATGGATGCAATTGAGGAAGTTCAGATTGTGGTATCTCCCTTTGACGTACGTCAGTCCAACTTCATCGGCGGCGGAGTAAACGCAATCACCAAGTCCGGTACCAACACTCCCAAGGTCACCGCTTACGCTTACCACCAGAGCGGCAAACTCTCCGGAAACAAGATTGACGGCGAGTCCGTGGTGGTCGGCCGTGATCCCCAGACTGTTTTCGGCGGCACCGTGGGCTTCCCCATCGTAAAGAACAAACTCTTCTTCTTTGCAAGTGCGGAATATTCCGGCTCCAAGAAGCAGGTTAGCCAGTGGCAGCCTTCCACTGACGGCGTAAAGAATAAGGACGCATACATCGCACAGACCACCGTGGCCGACATGGAGAGGGTATCCAACCACCTCCGCGACGTTTACGGATACGACACCGGCGGTTGGGACCTTTCCGGTTACAACAAGCCTACCAGCAACCTTAAGGTTCTGGCCAAGCTGGACTGGAATATAACCGACAACCATCACCTTGCCTTCCGTTTCAACTACACCTCCAATCAGGACTGGGTGGGTACAAACGGTAACTCCGCGGACTTCAGCAGCACCAAGGACGGCTCCCTTGAGGAACTCAAGGGTACCCGTCTCAGCCTGAACCGACTGTCCGAGTATTCCATGGCCTACGTCAATTCCATTTACTCGATGCGCAATGACGTCCGCTCCTACTCCCTGGATCTGAACAGCCGCTTCACCCAGAACCTCTCCAACCAGCTGCTTATTACCTATTCCAACATTGAGGATATCCGCGGGTCGGACTCCAAGCCCTTCCCCTTCATCGACATCCTGAATGGTTATGAGGCAAATCCAGACGGTTCCGTCAAGAAGCAGACCCTGGAACCCTACATCTCCGCAGGCTACGAACTCTTCACCTGGTACAATGGTGTCCACAACCGCGTTTTCAACGCCAAGGATGACCTTACCTACTATGCCGGCAACCACAAGATCACCGGCGGTGTAAACTTTGAATACCAGTTCGCAGACAACGCCTACCTCCGTGAAGGTACCGGTTATTACCGCTTCCGCAGCGTGGACGACTTTATAAACGGCGCAGCTCCTGAAACCGTCGCCCTCACCTACGGTTACAAGAACAACGGCATGGGTGACACTCCCAGTGCCCGTATCCAGTATTCCCAGATTGGCCTTTACGGTCAGGACGAGTGGGATGTGACCGACAGGTTCAAGCTCACCGCAGGTATCCGCTTCGATACCATCCTCTACAACGACAAGGACCTGATGACCAACAACGCCGTGCTTGGCCTTGACTACAACGGCCGTCACATCGACACCGGTCACTGGCCCAAGACCAATGTCCAGATTTCTCCCCGCGTTGGCTTCACATGGGATGTCTTTGGCAACAGGAGCCTTAAGGTTCGCGGCGGTACCGGTCTGTTCGCAGGCCGTCTGCCCCTGGTTTACATGACCAACATGCCTACCAATGCAGCCATGTTCCAGCACCTCTCCGTGCTCACCACCCACTATGAGAACGGTGTTCCCACCGAGCGCAATGCCGGTCTGGACCAGTTTGCAGCAGTCAACAACGGTGGCAGGATGCCCGTTACCGTTGACGAAATCCTGAACAAGCTCAACAGCATCGATGCAGACAAGAACCCCATCAACATCGATCCTTCCATGGGTTCCATTTCTTCCCCTATCAATGCAGTTGACCCCAACTTCAAGATGCCTCAGGTATGGAAGACTTCCATCGGCATTGACTATCAGGTTCCCGTCAGCTTCCCTCTGAGCTTGACTGCGGAATACACCTTCAAAAAGACCATCAACGGCACCCTTATCGCAGACTGGAACGTTACGGACAACGCCAACTGGCCCCAGTGGACCGGTCCTGACAACCGTCATGTCTATAACAGCGCCTACTCCGGCTATACCGGCGTTCCCGCTTACGTTCTCACCAACACCAACAAGGGTTATGGCCATATCTTCGTTCTCTCCGCAACGGCAGAGCCTGTAAGGGACCTCAAGATCACCGCATCCTACACCTTCAACGACCAGAAGGAAATCACCGGCATGCCCGGAAACAACGCAGGTTCCGTTTATCAGAGTCTTCCCACGGTTGACGGTCCTTCCTTCGGCGCCCTGCACGGTTCTACCTATGTGAATCCCCACCGCGTAATGGCAAGCATCTCCTACCGCATGCCCTGGGGCACCAACATCGGCCTGTTCTATCAGGGATACGTTCCTACCGGATACAGCTACATGTTTGACGGCGACGTCAACGGTGACGGCATCTCCCAGGATCTTATCTACATCCCCAACTCCAAGAACGAGATTCTGTTTGTCTCCGACGAGGCCCGCGACAACTTCTGGGCTTTCGTAGAGCAGGATTCCTACCTCTCTTCCCACAAGGGCAAGTATGCAGAGGCTTACGGCGTCCACGCTCCCATGGTTCACTATGTTGACCTCAAGCTCTCCCAGGACATCAAGTTCCGTCTTGGCAGCACCAAGCACACAATCCAGCTCAGCGCAGACCTCATGAATGCGGGTAACCTCCTGAACAACAGCTGGAGTGTAATCAACACCTTCGACAAGAGCGCCAACAACGGCCAGATCCTCTCCCTGAGCGGTTATACTCCGGACGGACAGCCCATCTTTGACACTCCTCTGAAGGCCGGTGCAAAGACCTGGTCACACTCTCACTCCAGCGGCCAGCTCTGGTATCTGCAGCTTGGCGTGAAATATTTGTTCAACTAATTACAGGAATATACCATGAAATTAAGACATATACTCTCCTTTATTGCAGGCGTATCCCTGTTTGCCGCCTGCACCGTGGACGAGCCCGTCAAAACCAAGGAACTGTCTGTTGACATCACTCCTTCCTATATGGCTCTTCCCCGCGAGGCCGGTGCTACAGAAATCAAGGTGAAGGCTTCAGGAGCATGGACTGCAACCATCGCTCAGACCGGTGACTGGCTCACGCTCTCTGCCCTGTCCGGTAACGGAGACGCCACCCTGGACGTCAACTTTGCCGCCAATACGGATTCCAAGAGCCGCACGGCAGTCATTACCGTAAAAGGTGCCAACGGAGATTTCAAACTGGCCTCCCTGGTTCAGGAATCCGGCGAGATTGAGCACGGCCTCAGCGTCGATGATCCAATGACCGTAGAGCAGGCAGTTGCCTTGTGCGGCAAGCTTGCAGACAAGGCCGAAACCCCCAAGAAGTACTACGTGACCGGTATCATCACCTCCATCGTAGAGGAATTCGGCACCCAGTTCGGCAACGCCAACTTCAACATCTCCTCCGACGGAACCACCGACGTTCCCGAGTTCCAGTGCTACCGCATCCTCTACTTTGACAACGAGAAGTATGACGATGTTTCCAAGCAGAACATTGCCAAGGGTGACAAGGTGATGATCTACGGTGTCCTCATGAACTACGGCGGCACGCCGGAGACTTCCCAGAACAAGGCTTATCTTGTCTCCCTGGAGAAGAACACCCAGCCCACCCTTTCCACAAAGAATGCGGAGGTTACCGTTGCAGCATCCGAGACCAAGGCCAGCTTTGACATCACCGCTGCCAACCTCACCGGCGCATGGACCGTTTCCAGCGACGCTGCCTGGCTCACTTCCTTCACCCAGACCGGCACCGAGAGCGGTACCATAGAGGTTGAATTCCCCGCCAACGAGGTTGCAGAGGACCGCGTGGCCACCCTTACCGTCAAGGCCGACGGTGCCGCAGACCTTGTCCTCACCCTCAAGCAGCTTGCCTACCAGGCCAACGGCACCGCCGAAAAGCCTTACACCGTAGCTGAGGCCCTGGAAGTTATCAATGCACTTGCAGACGGCGGCAAGACTCCCACCGAGGTTTATGTGAAGGGTATCATCGCCAATGTCAGCGAAGTAAGCCTCTCCTACAAGAATGCAGGATATACGATTTCCGACAACGGTTCGAATGAAGAAACCATCACCGTTTATCGCGGCAAGTACATCGACGGAGCAGATTTCACTGCAGAGGATCAGATCCAGGCAGGTGACATCGTAGTCGTGAAGGGCGTACTCCAGAAGTATGTCAAGAACGAGGTGGTTACCCCTCAGGTTTCCACCGGCAGCTCAATCGTCACTCTTACCCGTCCCATCTCCGTAGCAAAGGCTCTGGAAATCATTGACGCCCTTGACGATGGCAAAACCACTGATGAGACCTATGTTGTCAAGGGTATCGTGGTGGGTGCCAACGGCATTGATACCAAGTATGGCAATGCCACCTTCACCGTCGGCGATGCCTCTGACGACGCTTCCCTTCTTACCGTGTTCCGTGCAAAGAGCTTCGACAACGAACTTTTCACCGACGCCGAAGCTTTCGGGGAAGGCGACATTGTGTACGTAACAGGTAATCTCCAGAAGTACGTAAAGAACGGGGATATGACTCCTGAACTTACCAAGGGCTATCTTGTGGCAGTTCAACCCGCCAAATAAGAATCATCCTTTTTAATGCTTTGGACCGGCTCCCTCGGGGGCCGGTCCTTTTTGTCTTTGGTAATTATGGAAAAATTAGTATATTTGTAAACTGTTAAGAGGAATCCATAAAATTTTTTAATATTCAATCTTTTATGAAACTCAAAAACCTGTTTCTTGTGGCTGCAGCCGCTTTGAGCGTGGCTGTTGCCTGTCAGAAGGAGAACAATGAATCTTCTTCCAAGCCCACTCTTACAGTATCTCCCCTGGAGCTCAGCTTTGAGGCTACGGATGCTGCTTCTCAGAGTGTTACCATCAATGCAAATTATAGGTGGACCGCTGTTGCAAGCGACACCTGGATTGTACTTGGTGCAGAAAGCGGAAATGCTTCCTCCGCAGCCCAGACCCTCAGCATCTCCGTGGAGGACAATGCAAACTACGACCGTAGCGGTGAAGTTACCATCGCCATCGGCGGTTACGGGACCAAGATTGTTACCATCAAGCAGAAAGGTGCCCTGGGCGAATATGTTGTTGAAGAAGGTGACGGTACCCTGGAGCACCCCTACAACATTTCTCAGGCTTTTGAGCGTGTAAAAGACCTTACCTGGGAATCCACCCAGAATCATGAGACCGTAGGTCCCTTCTATGTGGTTGGTAAGATTTCCACTATCAAGGAGGCCTATACCGCACAGTATGGAAACGCTCAGTTCACCCTTTCTGATGACGGCGGCGTAAGCGGCACCCAGTTCACTGCATACCGCGTCAACTACCTCGGCAACAAGAAGTGGGTAGAAGGCAACAAGCAGATTTCCCAGGGAGACGTTGCCGTTATTTACGGTAAGCTCCAGTACTACGGCACCGGTGCAGACGGTAAGGCCCGTCTTGTTGAAACCGAAACCGGCGCATATCTTTACAGCCTCAACGGTGAAACCGAGGCTACCGGCGGCCAGACCATCGACTACGAAAACGCCCCCGCAACCACTGTCGCCGAATTCATTGCAAAGGCCGACGAAACCAATTACTACAAGCTTACCGGCACCGTTTCCAATTTCAATGCACAGTATTGCAGCTTTGACCTTACCGACGCATCCGGCGCCATCTACGTTTACAGCGTGGCCAACAAGGACGCCTGGACAAGCAAGGTTGCAAACGGCGCAACCGTAACTCTTGCCGGCAAGTACAAGTACTACGAGTCCAAGCAGCAGCACGAGGTAGTTGATGCATACATCATCTCCTGCGAGGGCGGCAATACCCCCGATCCTGTCACCGACACTCCTTCCGGAACCGGTACCCTTGACGATCCTTTCAACCCCAAGGCAGCTTATGATGCAGCAGCAGCCCTTGGCAATAATGCCGAGAGCGAACAGGACTTCTATGTAGCCGGTAAGATTGCGTCCGTCAAATATACCTTCAGCGCCAATTACGGCACCGCCACCTTCGATATCTCCGAAACCGGCGAGACCAGCGGCGTTACCCAGTTTACCTGCTACGGCGTTTACTATCTTGGCAACCGTGCATGGGTTGACGGAGACCTCCAGGTAGCAGTCGGAGACGAGGTGATCATCTGCGGAAAACTCTACAACTATAACGGCAATACTCCTGAGACCGCCAACAAGGAGGCCTATATCTACAGCCTCAACGGCACAACGGCAGAGGAAGCACCCAAGCCCTTCTCCGTTACCAAGTTTGCTCAGACCCAGACCGGTTTCGTCGCAGAGTGCACAAACGTTGGTGCAGGTTCCTCTTACACCTGGTACCTCTATGAAGGCGACAACCTTGAGGACTATGTTGCATACGCCTATGCATACAGCAACGAGATTGTATTCAATTTCTCTGACGCTGCAGACGAGGAATTCGAAGGCTGGTGCGACCTCACCGAGTTTACCGTAGGCACAAAGTACACCGTTTCTATTGAAGCCTCAGACGCCAACTGGGTAGATTACGGTCCCGCATCTGCTTCCTTCGCTGCCCGTGATATGAGCGGAGCAGGGGACGAGGTTACCGTTACCTGGGACAAGAAGCAGCTTGCCGATGCCGCTTGTAATGGAGCAGTGGTAAATATGGATGACGTTATCTCTTTTGTAAACTCTACCAGCTATGATCTCGCTAGTGGCTCCGCTGTAACGGAGCTTCGAGTCTATAAGAATCAAACTCTGGAAATCAAGGCAGATGGCGCCACTATTACGAAGATAGAAATGACCTGCACCGCAAACGGCACTGCAAAGCAGGGCCCCGGCAGCTGGGGCGCCGGCGCTCCCGAAGGTTACACCTTTGAGGCCAACGGCAAGAACGGAACATGGGAAGGCTCCGCTTCAAGCGTCTCCTTTACCGCTTCTACCAACCAGGTCAGGATAGCAACGCTTTCCGTTACCTACAAGAAATAATTTATACCGCAATACGCCCTGAAGGATGTCCGGCTTTTGCCGGGCACCCTTTTGGGCTTTAAATTTAAACTATATGTCCGGCACAGTAAAATATCTGGCAGCAGCCCTTCTCTCACTTTCCGTGATTTCGTGCGAGAAGTTCTCCTACCTTATCGGCGGGGAAGAAAAAACAGGCGGCACGGAGGCCATTTCCATTGTCCCCAAAAGGAGTACGCTTGAGGCAGCCGGCGGCAAACTGTATTTGTCTGTGTCGGCACAGGGTAGTTGGACTCTTACCGCAACTTATCCCTCGGGGACCGCATCCTGGGGAAGCCTGGATCCCACAAGCGGCAGCGGCAGCAAGGGAGACGTGCTTTTCCGTTATGAGGCAAATACAGGAGCTGCCCGCAACGTTACATTTACCCTTAAATCCGGCGGAGCCAGCACTTCCGTCGATGTACATCAGCTTGGACAGGGGGAGGGCCAGACCGGACGCTACGGTTACGACACCGCTCCCATGGACTGGCTGGAACTTCCCGCCTGCAAGGCAGGTGACGGCAGGGAGCTTCTGGTCCACGACATGAAGGGAAACAAGTACGTCTCTTCTTCCAAGTCCGGGCTTCGCAACTGGTCCTGCTACTGGGACTACGATGCCCATCTTTCCCTGTGGGTCGCCTATCCGCTCAACAAATCCATCCGCGGATCCGGCTCCCGCAGCGATGCCTGGGGCGGTTACGACCCCATCATTCCTTCTTCCATGCAGCCCAACATGGCCGGCACATACGGCTGGGGCACCCGCGGGCACCAGCTTCCGTCGGCCGACAGATATGTTCCCGAAGCGGCCAATATCTCCACCTTCTATCCTACCAACCTGACTCCGCAGGATTATGACTTCAACGGAGGAGCATGGGCGGGGCTGGAAGGCAAGGTCAGGAACTATTCCGACCGCAGCGACACCCTTTACGTGGTAACGGGCTGCTGTTTTGACAAATCCGTCAATACCACTCCGGGAAAGTCCGGATTTGCAGTTAAGATCCCCACTCATTATTTCAAGGCCCTGCTTTACAAGGGGAGCAGCACGCATGCTTCCAAGACCGGTGGCTATATAGCCGCAGCTTTCTATCTTGAGCACGATGGCAAACTTGCAAATGAGAATTTCATGAACTATATCATGACCGTTGACGAGTTGGAAGAGCTCACCGGCATTGATTTCTTCCCCAATCTTGCCCTTAAGGTGGGCAGTTCGGTGGCAAACCAAATTGAATCTGAATTAACCCCATTCTGGAATAACTGATAACCTATGAAAAAACTGCTGCTTTCGCTGACCGCACTCCTCATCCTTCTGCTGCCCGCAGCGGCACAACAGAAGGGCCCCAACTCTCACGTGATTGGTTTTTACAATCTTGAGAACCTGTTTGACACATATCATGACGAGGGCAAGAACGACTACGAGTACCTTCCCGACGGCGCCAACGAGTGGACCCCTGAAAAGTACGTCATAAAGCTCAAGAACATGGCCCGCGTAATTGCCGCCATGAAAGAAGACAACAAAGTATGGCACACGGTACTTGGCGTTTCTGAAATTGAAAACCGCCACGTCCTGGAAGACCTGGTTGCAGAGCCGGCAATTGCCGATGCCAACTACCAGATAATCCACTATGACGGACCGGACCGCCGCGGCGTTGACGTTGCCCTCCTCTACGATCCCCGCAAGATGCAGCTGGTCTCCAGCGAGTCCATTCCCTTTACCTTCGAAGACTCCGAGGTTGAGTTCACTCTTGACAAGGAGGCTCAGGAGAAGTTCCGCACACGTGACGTCCTTATGGTCCACGGAATTATCGGCGGAGAACACTTTGCCTTTTATGTGGCTCACCTTCCTTCCAGACTTGGCGGAAAGGGACAGGACCTCAGGGCCCGCGGCGGAGAGATTATCTACAACCACGCTGCCAAACTCTCTAAGGAATGCCCCGGAATCAAGATTGTGATAATGGGTGACATGAACGACAATCCCTTTGACGACTCCATGGCCAAGTACATGCGCGGCCGCAAGACTCTGGAAGAGATGGGCACGGAAGATTTCTTCAACCCCTTCTGGTCCATGCTTGAGGCCGGTTACAGCTCCCTTTACTACAGGGGCGAGGGCAATATCTACGACGACATCCTGGTGAGCTACACTCTGGCCCACGCAGAGAAAGGAACCTTTCAGATTCAGCCCATCGTGAAGAAGAAATATTACGGCAGAGTGTTCACAAAGCCTTTCATGACCAACCAGAACGGCCAGTACAAGGGTACTCCCTTCCGTACTTTCTCCAACGGAGCATTCGTGGCCGGATATTCTGACCACTATCCCACATATATCATAATCAAGCGATAGCAGCAAAACCGAACCAAACTATGTATAAGAAAGTATTACTGACCATTGCCGCGGCTGCACTCTCCTTTGCCATGTCTGCACAGGACCAGCCCACCGGTGGTGTCAAGGGTACCGTTGTAAACCGTAACGGCAGGGTCCCCGTGGAAAATGCCAGGCTTGTCCTGATGCAGGGTGCCGCGCAGGTGGCCCAGGCGCAGTCCGCACAGGACGGAACCTTCTACATTCCCGCCCTCGAAGACGGCATGTACACTCTTGTCATCACTGCTCCCGATTTTCTGGACACCCAGGTTCAGGTGACCGTCAACGACGGTTACGTGAAGAACATGTTCTTCCTGTCCGTGTCGGCCATCCAGCATACGGCAGATATTGATGACGACGCCTTTGGCTCCGTAGATTTTGACGACAGCGGCTACAACGACAACCCTTCCATTCTCTTTGGCTCCAACGACGTCTTCAACAACATCGCAGGTTTCAACTTCTCTTCCGTCCGTTTCCGTTCACGCGCCTACTCTTCCGAGAGCCAGGATGTTTATCTTGCCGGAGTAAAGCTCAACGACGCCGTGACCGGCTATGGCCCGTTCTCCCTCTGGAGCGGCCTCAATGAGGCAATGCGCTCCAAGGATGTGACCAACGGCCTTGAGTCCTCGGACGTGGGCTTTGGCGGCTATAACGGCGTCACCAACATCTTTGGTACGGCTTCCCAGATGAGAAAAGGTCTCCGCGGAAGCGTTCTTACCAACAGCACCCTTTACCGCCTTCGCGTCATGGCTTCCTATGCAACCGGCCGTATGGACAACGGCTGGGCATTTGCGGCCAATGTAAGCGCCCGTCTTGGCGGCAATGACTGGATTGACGGTGTTTACTACCGTTCTCTGGCATATTACCTTGCAGCTGACAAGGTTATTGACGACGCCAACACCGTAAGCCTCGTGTTCTTCGGCACTCCCGGTGAACGCGGAGCGCAGAACTCCTCCACCCAGGAGGTTTACGACCTCATGGGCGACAACATGTACAACTCCAACTGGGGTTATCAGAACGGCAAGGTAAGGAACCAGCGCGTGAGGAAAACCCACGAACCCATTGCCTTTGCAAAGTGGGATTTCACGCCTTCCGACACTTACAGCCACAGCGTCACCGCCATGTTCCGCTTCGGAACCAACGGTTACACCGCACTTGACTGGTTTGACGCTCAGGATCCCCGTCCGGACTACTACCGCAACCTCCCTTCCTACTTCTACGGAGCAGTTGACGGCGTGTATCAGGGAGACCTCAACCGCAACAACATCGTAAAGTATGACGAGGCCACCTGGGTATGGCAGCATGCCGCCGACTACCCTGAACTCACCCACCTTAACTGGGACCGCCTCTACAATGTGAACCGCAACCAGGGCGGCCGCTCCAAGTATATTCAGAGCTCCCGCCACACGGACCAGCTGGACTTCAACCTGGCATACAACTTCAAGCTGAATCCCATCAGGGAACTCACCCTCACCGGAGGCCTCAATGCAAGGATCAACCGTACGGAATACTTCCAGACAGTTGAAGACCTCCTTGGCGGCGAGTATTTCCTGGATGTTGACAACTTTGCCGACAGGGACTTTGCGGCCACTCCTTACAAGACTCAGAATGACCTTGACTACTACCTTGCCAACGGAACTGAGCGTAAACTCAACAGGGGAGACAAGTACGGCTACGACTACTACGCGCAGATTCGCAACTTCGGCGGCTGGATAAACGGCCAATACACCATCGGCCAGCTTAGCGTGAACGCCGGCCTGCGCCTTGGCTACGAGAGTTTCTGGAGGGAAGGTCTCGTCCGCAAGGGCCTCTTCCCCGGCCAGGCCGATAATGCCGCGATGCAGGCCCTTTGGGATGCACAAGGCATCGTCGCCACTAGTGAAACCTCCCTTGGCAAGTCCAATGTGGCCCGTTTCTTTACCTATGCCGGAAAGCTCGGACTCAACTACGTGATAGGCGGCAATATGAGGGTATATGCCAACGTGGGCTATTTCAACGACGCTCCTCATTTCAACCAGGTTTTCCTGAGCCCCCGCACCCGCAACTCCATGATGGGAGACCTCAAGACGGTGAAGACCTTCGCTTCTGACGTCAACTGGCAGTACAGCGGCAACGGCATCAATGTCAGGGCCACGGCGTACTATACCACCATCAAGGACCAGAGCAAGGTGATGAGTGCCTATGACGACATCCAGAACGCTTTCTCCAACTTTGCAATCAGCGGTATAGACCAGCGTCACATGGGCTTTGAACTGGGTTTCAAGGTTCCCACTTACTTTGTCCCCAACCTCTCCGTCCAGGGCGTAGTCTCCATTGGCGAGGCTATCTACACTTCCACCCCCAAAATGGTACAGACGGTTGACAACAGCGCAGCCTTCGTAGCGTATCCGGTGAACAATGCCGGCACATGGGAATCCAACACCACCATTCCGCTTACCTATTGGAAGGAGACTTTCGTAAGGGATTCCGAAGGCAACAAGCAGGTACTCCAGAAGCACTACGTGCCTTCCACTCCCCAGACTGCCATGAGCCTCGGGCTTGCATGGAGCTACAACTACTGGTTCGTGGATGCCGACATCGAGTACTTCGACAGGGCCTACCTTGACATGAGCCCTCTCTACCGTACCGACTATGCTTCCACCGGACTGGACGGCAACACTTCCGACCAGGAAGTAATCTACATGACTACCCAGGAGAAATTCCGTCCCGCCATCCTTTTCAATGCATCCGTGGGCAAATCCTGGTACATCAAGCGCAAGTATCAGCTTGGTTTCTCCCTCAGCGCCAAGAACCTTCTCAACAACAAGAAGGTGAAGACCGGAGGTTACGAGCAGACACGTATCGTTGACAACACCGTCAACGCAGAGCGCTTCTACCGCTTTGATTCCAAGTACTTCTACATGAGCGGTTTCAACTACATGCTTAACGTTTACTTCAGATTCTAATCCAGATGAAAAAGTCAATTATAGCCATATTTGCACTTGCTGCACTTGTTTCCTGCCGGAGTCTGATAGAGGAATGGCAACCCGTTGTCCAGATTGGTGACAATGTTCCTCCTCAGGAGACACTTTATACAGATGCAGACATCGCCGCCATGCCGGACTTCCCCGGAAGCTTCAAGACCATCAGGGAACTCAAGGCCCTGCGTACCTCCGGTCCCATCAAGATGGGAACCGGCAGTGCCAATTCCAATTTCTGGATCAAGGGCCAGATTGTGAGCGAGGACCGCAGCGGTAACATTTACCGTGAGATGTACCTTCAGGATGCCACCGGCGCCATAGACCTCAAGATTGGCAAGTCTTCCCTCTACAGCGAATACAGCCTTGGCCAGTGGATCTACGTGAAGTGCGACGGGCTCACCCTGGGCTCCTACAAGGACATGCCCCAGCTTGGACTTGAGGCAGACCAGACGGAGACCAACGAGTACGAAAGCTCTTACATAGATCTTCAGACCATCATCAACGATCACGTCTTCAAAGGACAGAAGGACACTCCCGTGGCCCCTCAGACCATCACCGAGGAGGATCTGAAGGCTTCTCTCAACTTCCCGGCAAATCCCGGCTTCAACGGAGTGCTCTGGGGTAAGCTGGTAAAGCTTGAAGGCCTTGTTTACAAGGACGAGATCTTTGCTCTTCTGTATCCCAACCCCGCACTTCCCCATAAGAGCGGCAATCCGGAGAACAGGGTGTTCCTCTCTGGAAATGGCACCTGGGGCATCACCACCTGGGCCCTCTCCGCTCAGCACTTCAGGGAAATGACAAAGGACGGTGCTTTCAATTCGGCCGAGGTTGGCAGCGGTGCAAAGCGCTACGGAGCCGGCTCCGTGGCAAAGACCCCCCGGGAGATTCTCACCGGAACCAGCGAGGCAGGCAGAATCGCAGCTTTCGGGGCCGATGCAGACATGCCCTACTGGGCAATCATGAACAAATATGCCACTGCCAACTACGTCTCCCACTACTTCAGCTTCGGAAGCACTGACGTTCAGGTAAGAAGCAGCGGCTATTCCAAATTTGCCGACGACAATCTTCCCGATGCCATTGTGAACCAGCATCGGCCCACCGATATTATTGGAATACTTACCATTTACGAAGGTAAAGCACAGCTTAGTCTTGTAACCGCTCCGGATGATGCCACCAACCCTTCAGTTATTGTGAAATGAGAAAGACAGTAGCGTTTATTGCCGGTACATTGATTATGACCGCCTGTTCACAGAATGTATTTTTCCAGGAGTGGGATACGCCCTACGGCACCGCTCCCTTCTCCAAAATTTCCGCCGATGATTACATGCCTGCTTTCCGTGAGGGAATAAGCAGGCAGGAGGCCGAGATAAAGGCCATTGTGGAAAACCCCGCAGCCCCCGATTTCGAGAACACCATTGCGGCTTATGACCGTTCCGGAGCCCTTCTTTCAAAAGTTGAGGGCGTGTTCTTCAATCTTTCGGAAAGCGATTCCACCCCTGAGATGCAGGCTATAGAGGAGGAGGTTATGCCCCTGCTCACCGACGCATCGTCCAAGATCCTCATGAACCGGGACCTCTTTGCCCGCGTGAAGGCCGTCTATGACAACATGGAAGGTCTCACCCGCGAGCAGCAGATGCTCACTAAACGTGTTTACCAGAGCTTTGAAAGGGGAGGCGTGGGCCTTGACGGAGAAGCCCGCGAACGTTTTGCCCAGATTTCCAACCGACTTGCCACCCTGTCCCAGAAGTTCGGGAAGAACCTCCTGGCAGAGAACAACGCCTTTAAGGAAAAGACCGGCATCACCGTAAGCGAGTACTACGACTTCATGGGCTCCTGCCCTGACAGGGAAAAACGCAAAGAGGTGTTTGAAGCCTACAGTTCCCGCGGCAACAACGGTGACGAGTGTGACAACAACGCCATAGTCCTGGAAATCCTGAAACTGCGCGCAGAGCAGGCAGCGCTCCTTGGCTATCCTTCCTTTGCGGCCTTCCAGCTTGCAGACAAGATGGCCGGGACCCCCGCCACCGTGGACAATTTCCTCCAGCCCATCATGGACGCCGCCATGGCAAAATCCCGCGAGGAAATCCGCGACATGGAAAAGATTGCGGGCCACAAGATAGAGCCCTGGGACTACTCCTACTATGCAGAGAAAGTCCGTGCGCAGAAGTACGCCATTGACGAGAGCCTTACCAAGCCTTATTTCCAGGCGGACAGCGTCCTCAAAGGCGTGTTTACCGCAGCGGAGAAGATTTATGGCATCCGTATAGAGGAAGCTCCGGAAGTGGAGGTTTACAATCCCGTTGTAAAGGCCTATAAGCTCACGGATGCGGACGGCTCCCTCATAGGCATATTCTACAGGGACTACTACGTCCGCTCCACCAAGCGAGGCGGAGCATGGATGAACAACTTCCGCGACCAGTACGGCAGCGTGCGTCCCGTGATTGTGAACGTCTGCAACTTCCCCGCACCCACGGAGGAAACCCCGTCACTGCTTACCATTGACAACGTTCAGACCGCCTTCCACGAGTTTGGCCACGCCCTTCACGGTTTCCTTTCCAAGTGCAACTACGCCGGCATTTCCGGCACTTCCGTAGCACGTGATTTTGTGGAGATGTTCTCCCAGTTCAACGAGAACTTTGCCTTTGTCCCTGAAATTCTGGCAACCTACGCCAACGACTACCGCACCGGAGAGCCCATCCCCGCAGAGCTGGTGGAGAAGGTTCGCAAGGGTCTCAAGTTCAACCAGGGCTTCACCACCGGCGAACTTTGCGCGGCATCCATCCTGGACATGCGCTGGCATGAGCTGTCGGCCGATGAACTGGCGGCCTTCAAAGGCCCGGACGACATCCGTGCCTTCGAGGCAAAGGTCTGCAGGGAAATGGGCCTTACGGAGACCATCATCCCCCGCTACCGCACCACCTACTTCAACCACATCTTCAACAGCGGTTACAGTGCAGGTTACTACGGCTACCTCTGGAGCGAAGTCCTTGCGGCCGACGCCTGGGAGAAGTTCCGTGAAGACGGCATCTTCAACCCCGGGACCGCCAGAGTGTTCCGCACCACCTTCCTGGAAAGGGGCGGCAGCGAGGAGCCTATGACCCTTTACTTGCAGTTCCGTGGCTCTCAGCCGGACCCTTCCGCCCTTCTGCGTGCCCGCGGCCTTAAATAACAGCACTTTATGAAAAAAGCTTTGATACTTGCAGCCATGGTCCTTGCTGCATCGGGCTGTTGCACCCGTCAGGAGGACTACGCGGCTTATGTGAACCCCAAAATTGGAACCGGCGGCCACGGACATGTGTTCGTGGGTGCAAACGTTCCCTTCGGCCTGGTCCAGCTGGGCCCCACCAGCATCCCCCAGAAGTGGGACTGGTGCTCCGGATACCACGATTCCGACTCCACCGTCATCGGCTTCAGCCATACGCATCTTTCAGGGACCGGAATCGGCGACCTTTTTGACATTACCATCATGCCTGTAACCGGTCCTGTGAAGCCGGAACGCGGTACGGAGGAAGATCCCGCCTCCGGAGCCTGGAGCTATGCCCTCCGCAGCCAGGAAGTCTGCGAGCCCGGATATTACAGCGTGCCCTTGCAGCGCAGCGGCACCCTTGCGGAACTCACCGCCACAAAGCGCGTGGGCCTGCACCGCTACACTTTCCCGGACACGGAAGACGCCTGCATTCTGATTGACCTTGAGAACGGCGGCTGCTGGGACGACGTTACTGACGCCGGCTTCCAGACCAGCCTGAATGCCGAGGGAAAGGTGGTCGCAGTGGGCGGATACCGCTATTCCACAGGCTGGGCCAGGAACCAGAAGATTTTCTTCTGGGCGGAGTTCTCCTGCCCGGCAGAGTCTTTTGAGGTCCTTGAGAACCCCCGCAACGACTCCGAGCGCGGCAACCTCAGGAAGGCCCTGTACGGCTACTACAGGATAGGGAAGGCTGCCAAGGACCAGCCGGTACTGGTAAAGCTGGCCCTTTCTCCCACCTCCGTGGAGGGCGCCAGGAAAAACATGCAGGCAGAGCTTCCGGGCTGGGATTTTGACGCAGTCCGCTCCGATGCCCGCAGCGCCTGGAACGCCGAACTCTCCAAGATAAAAGTTCAGGGCGGAGACTCCGACACCAAGACCGTCTTCTATACCGCAATGTACCACACCATGGTGGCCCCTTCCGTATATAACGACGTGGACGGCCTCTACCGCGGTTCGGACGACGTGGTGCGCCAGGGCAGCTTCACCAACTACACCACCTGGTCCCTCTGGGATACCTACCGTGCCGCAATGCCCCTTGCCACCATCCTGCATCCGGAGAAGTTGAACGATTTCACCTCTACCTTCTATCATATATACAAGGAGCAGGGAGACCTCCCCGTCTGGCACCTCATGGGTAACGAGACGGATTGCATGGTGGGCAACCCCGGCACCATCGCCTTTGCCGATTTTGTAGTGAAGGGTTACGATGCCGATATCCCCGCGGACGAGCTTATCGCCGCAATGGTGGACACTGACCTCCGCGACGACCGCGGCCTGGACCTGCGCCGCAAATACGGATTCATCCCGGCGGACATTTACCGCGAGGCCGTTGCCAACGACATGGAATACGCCATTGCCGACGGCGCTCTTGCCAATGCCGCCGCCTTCCTCGGCTACAAAGACGTGGAGGCTGCCTATCGTGAAAAGAGCCACTCTTACCGCAACTACTGGGACCCCGAACTCCGTTTCATGCGCGGCCGCAAGACTGACGGCAAGTTCACAGAGCCCTTCAACCCCATCTATTCCCGCCACGAGACTTCCGACTACTGCGAAGGTACCGCCTGGCAGTACCTTTGGCTGGTACCCCAGGACCTGGACGGCCTTGTGGATCTGTTCGGCTCCCGCGAGGCCACACTTGCAAAGCTGGATTCCCTTTTCCTGGCTCCATCCTTCGTCGAGGGCGAGAACGCAAGCCCGGATATCTCCGGCCTCATCGGCCAGTATGCCCACGGCAACGAGCCCGGTCACCACACCCTTTACCTGTATTCCATGCTGGGAGAGCGTGACAAGGCTTCCGAGAAGATCCGTGAGGTTTACGATACCATGTACTTCAACGATGTGGAAGGCCTTGCCGGCAACGAGGACGTAGGTCAGATGAGCGCCTGGCTGGTCCTTTCCTCCATGGGCTTCTATCAGGCAGAGCCTGCGGTGCCCCGTTTCTGGTTCGGCACCCCTCTGTTTGAAAAGCAGACCGTGAAGGTTGCAGGCGGCAGCTTAAGTATTGTTGCAAAGGGACTTTCCAAAGAGAACAAGTATATCCGCAGCATACGTCTCAACGGCAAGCCATACGATCTTCCCTACATAGAATACAAGGATATCGTTGCCGGAGGCACCCTGGAATATACCATGGGAAAATAGACAATGGCAAAAAGCATAACAATCAAAGACATAGCAAAGGAAGCAGGCGTTTCAATTGCGCTTGTTTCCTTTGTCATGAATAACCGCATAGGAGACGACGGAAAGCAGAAGTATCGCGTCTCCGAGGCAACCCGCGACCGTATTCTGGAAGTGGCCAAGCGGCTGGATTACCGTCCCAATTCCGCGGCCAGGATGCTGCGTCAGGGAAAGACCGGGGCGATAGGCGTTATCCTGAGCGACCTTGCCAATATTTTCTACGGCACCATCGCCCGTCAGATAGAAAAAGAGGCTCACGACTGCGGCTACACCGTCCTTTTTGGAAGTACGGAGGAAGACCCCGAGCGTTTTGGCCGCCTTGTCCGCCTTTTCCTGGAAAAGGATGTTGAGGGTTTCATAGTGGTTCCCTGCGAAGGCAGCGGTGACTGGGTGGAATATCTCAAAGCGTCGGGAAAGCCCTTCGTCGTGATAGACAGGTACAGCCCGTACCATACCCATCCGCTGGTGCTTACCGATAATCGCGGGGCAATGGCCGACGCCTTTAAGGAGCTCCGCGCCCAGGGCGCCCGTAAGATAGAGATGGCGGCTTACTCCATGAGAGTATCCTCCATGACAGACCGCGAAGATATGTTCCGGGAACTTGCCGGCCCGGATGCCAAAATCTACAGCATGTCCTACGGCACCATAGAGGAAGATGCGGAGAAAGCGGCCGACAGCATAATAGCCGGCGGGACAGACGGTCTCATAACTGCATCCAACGTTCCCGGCGTAGCCATCATAAAGGCCCTTATCAGAAGGGGAGTGAAGATCCAGCAGGACATAAAGATAGTGGGCTTTGACTACTCCAATGTCTATGAGATTTTCTCTCCCGGCATATCCTATATCCAGCAGCCTCAGGAAGAGATGTCCCGGCGGGCTATCCGCCTTCTTTTCTCCCTGATCTCAAAGAAGGAGAGCGGAGAGGATATAAGCCTTTTGCATGACAGGATAGTCCTTAAGGCAAAACTTATTCACGGAAGACAATAAATTACTAACATAAAAATGAGCAAACTTCAGATTGCAGGGAGCGCCCTGCCCCTTATGCCCTGGGAGGAACGCCCCCAGGGTTCATGCGCCGTAATGTGGCGCTACAGTGCAAACCCCGTGATTCCCAGGGACCTCCTCCCGGATTCCAACAGTATCTTCAACAGTGCGGTAGTGCCCTTCAAAGACGGCTTTGCAGGTGTTTTCCGCTGTGACGACACCAACCGCCGCATGGCTCTCCACGTGGGCTTCTCCAAGGACGGCATCTGCTGGAACATCAAACCCGAGGTGCTTCGCTTTGAGGGTGCCGACCCGGAAGTGGCCCAGTGGGTTTACGGTTACGACCCCCGCGTTGCAAAGATAGAGGACAAGTATTGGGTTACCTGGTGCAACGGCTATCACGGCCCCACCATCGGCGCAGCCTGGACTCAGGACTTTGAGCATTTCCACCAGGTGGAGAACGCCTTCCTGCCCTACAACCGCAACGGCGTCATGTTCCCCCGCAAGATAAACGGCAGGTATGCCATGCTCTCCCGTCCTTCGGATACCGGCCACACCGCCTTCGGAGACATCTTCTACAGCGAGTCTCCGGACATGGAGTTCTGGGGACACCACCGTCACGTTATGGCTCCGGCTCCCTTTGAGGTGAGTGCCTGGCAGTGCATGAAGATTGGCGCCGGTCCCATTCCCATTGAGACTTCCGAGGGATGGCTGCTCTTCTATCACGGCGTGCTCCGCTCCTGCAACGGCTATGTTTACAGCTTTGGCAGCGCCCTTCTGGACCTGGATCAGCCCTGGAAGGTGCTTGCCCGCAGCGGCCCCTATCTCATCTCTCCCCAGACCCCTTACGAGTGCATGGGAGACGTTCCCAACGTAACTTTCCCCTGCGCCGCCCTGCATGACCCGGAAACCGGCCGCGTGGCCGTTTACTACGGCTGTGCCGACACCGTTACCGGCCTTGCCTTCGGCTACATCCCTGAGATAATTGACTTTACCAAGAAAACGAATATCCTTTAGTATCATGTATCCGCTTAAGTTTGAACCCATCCTTAAGACCGTCGTTTGGGGCGGTGAGAAGATTGCCCCTTACAAGGAGATAGAAACAGACCAGAAGCACATAGGCGAAAGCTGGGAGCTCTCCGGAGTGAAGGGCAACGAGTCCGTAGTGGCCAACGGCCCCCTGGCCGGCAGGACCATCGCCTCTCTGGTAAAGGATTACAAGGGAGAACTTGTGGGAAAGCATGTCTATGAGAACACGGGGGACGAATTTCCCCTGCTGATAAAGTTCATCGACGCGCTTTCCGACCTCTCCATCCAGGTGCATCCCAATGACCAGCTCGCCGCCGCAAGGCACAACGGCTCCAAGGGCAAGACGGAAATGTGGTACGTAGTTGCTGCCGAGCCCGGCGCACACCTTCTTGCGGGCCTCACCAAGAGCATCACCCCCGAGGAGTATGCGGCAAAAGTGGCTGACGGCACTATCACCGATGTCCTGGCCCGCCACGAGGTACATCCCGGAGACGTCTTCTTCCTCCCTGCCGGTCGTATCCACGCCATCTGCGGAGGCTGCTTCATTGCGGAAATCCAGCAGACGTCCGACATCACCTACCGCATCTACGACTACGGCCGCCTGGGCCTGGACGGCAAACCCCGCGAGGTCCATACGGAACTGGCCAAGGACGCCATAGACTACAAGGTCTATGACAACTACCGCACGGAATACACCCCCCAGGAGAACGAAGAAGTGGAACTTGTCTCCTGCAAGTACTTCACCACCAGCCTTTACGACCTCACTCTTCCCTTTGCACGTGACCTTTCGGAAATAGATTCCTTCATGGTTGTGATGTGCCTTGACGGCTCCGGAACCATCCAGGTGGACGGGGAAGACGTCTATGTGCACCAGGGCGAGACCGTGCTCATCCCCGCATCGGCTGACGATGTCTGCTTCATCCCGGACGATACCATGAAACTTATAACCAGCTACATAAAGTAACTGAACCATGAAAGCCAGATTTACCTTGATGACCGCCTTGCTGGCAGTGCTCTCATGCAGCGCTCCCAAGACCGCCACGCTTGAACCGGTGGAATATGTGAACCCCCTTGCCGGCACCCTGTCGGAATTCGCCCTCTCTACGGGCAATACCTATCCGGCTATTGCCGTCCCGTGGGGAACGTCGTTCTGGACGCCCCAGACCGGCAAAAACGGCGACGGATGGACCTACCGTTACGACGCCCATCACATCCGCGGCCTCAAGCAGACACATCAGCCCAGCCCGTGGATCAACGACTACGGCTCCTTTTCCCTGATGCCCGTCACCACCGGCCCCGTCTTTGATCAGGAAGAGCGTAAAAGCTGGTTCTCCCACAAGGCTGAGACCGCCAAGCCCTATTATTACAGCGTTTATCTGGCCGATCATGACGTTACCGCAGAGATTGCTCCCACCTCCCACGCGGCAGCCTTCCGCCTCACTTATCCGGAGTGCGAGACGTCCTACCTTGTGGTGGATGCCTTTGAGGGCGGAAAAGCCTGGCTGGAAGACCCATATACCATCTGCGGCTACAGTGTCCACAATCACGGCGGAGTCAGCGAAGGCTTCCGCAACTGGTTTGTAATCAAGTCGGATACGGCCCTTGCAGAGTATCCCGCAGGAGATGGCACCCTGCTTGCCGGCTTCCCCACGGAGCGCGGCCAGGTTGTTAACCTGAGGGTTGCCTCTTCCTTTATTTCCGGGGAGCAGGCAGTCCTTAATCTTGCAGAGGCAGGGGATTTTGAAAGCGTGAAGGAAGAGGCCCGCGCCACCTGGAACCGTACCCTTGGCCGCATAGAAGTGCAGGACGGAAACATAGACCACCTCCGCACCTTCTACAGCTGCCTGTACCGCAGCGTCCTTTTCCCCAGGGACCTTTCGGAAATTGACGCCGACGGCCGCCGCGTCCACTACAGCCCTTTCAACGGCAAGGTGGAAGAGGGTTACCTCTTTGGCGATACCGGCTTCTGGGATACCTTCCGTGCCCTCCTGCCCTTTGTGAACCTGGTGTACCCGGAGGTGTCGGCCCGGATACAGGAAGGACTTGTGAATACCTATAAGGAAAGCGGTTTCCTCCCGGAATGGGCTTCCCCCGGTCACCGCGGATGCATGGTGGGCAACAACAGCGCTTCCGTAGTTGCCGATGCCTACCTTTCCGGAATCCGCGGCTACGACATCGACATCCTCTGGGAGGCGGTAACTTCCGGCGCCCATAAAGTTCACCCGGAGGTGAGCTCCACCGGCCGCCTGGGCTGGGAATGGTACGACCGTATCGGCTTTGTACCTACTGATGCCGGCATACGCGAATCTGCCGCCCGTACCCTGGAATATGCCTACGACGACTGGTGCATCGCCCGGCTTGGAAAGGCCCTTGGCAAGGATGTGGCGGCCTATGAGGAATCGGCCCTGAACTACCGCTACCTCTTTGACGGGGAATACGGCCTTATGAACGGCAGGGACTCCGACGGCAACTTCCGCAGGCCCTTCAGCCCGCTCAAATGGGGCGGGGACTTCACGGAGGGCAACTCCCTGCACTATACCTGGAGCGTTTTCCACGACATTCAGGGACTCATCAAGCTGATGGGCGGGGAGAATAACTTTGCTGCCACCCTTGACGGAGTCTTCACCATGCCCCCCAAGTACGACGATTCCAGTTACGGCTTCCCCATCCACGAGATTATAGAAATGACAGTCATGGGCATGGGCAACTACGCTCACGGCAACCAGCCCATCCAGCACATGCTCTACCTTTATGACTGGTGCGGCCAGCCCTGGAAGACCCAGCAGAGAGTCCGCGAGGTCATGGAGAAATTCTACACCCCCTGGGCCGATGGCTACTGCGGCGACGAGGACAACGGCCAGACCAGTGCCTGGTACGTATTCTCCGCCCTCGGCTTCTATCCCGTATGCCCCGGCAGCGGACAGTATGCCCTGGGAACGCCCCTTTTCAAAAAGGCGGTTCTGCACCTTCCTGGCGGCGACGTGGTCATTGACGCCCCGGAGAATTCTGAATCCTGCTATTATGTGAATGCTCTCAAGGTCAACGGCCGCGCCTGGGATAGGAACTATATCCTTCAGGAAGACCTTCAGAAGGGAGCAAGGCTGCGTTTTGACCTCTCCGACGCTCCTTCCCTTACCCGTGGCACAGCTCCCGAGTCAAGACCTTATTCAATGTCCAAATAATGAAAAAGATATTTGCAGCAGGGGCAATGATGCTCCTTTCCCTCTCATGCGGGGCTCAGAAATACCCGGACCAGAGACCGGCTCCGGAGGACAGGCTCTTTACAAGCAGTGCCGTTGAGGAAAAGATTAGCGAGGTGGCTCCTCTTCTGAAGAACCCCAAACTGCGTTGGATGTTCCGCAACTGCTTCCCCAATACTCTGGATACCACGGTGCATTTTGACCAGGAGAGCGGCCTTACCTTCGTCTATACCGGAGACATTCCCGCAATGTGGCTCCGTGATTCCGGAGCCCAGGTCTGGCCCTACGTGGACCTTGCCCCGCAGGATGCCCGCCTGCAGGCGATGATTGCCGGTGTCATAAGGCAGCAGTTCGCCCTTATCAACATAGACCCTTACGCCAACGCCTTCAATCAGGGCCCTACCGGGGAAGGGGCAAAGGACGACACAGGCTCTCCCCAGAGTCCCTGGGTGTTTGAACGCAAGTGGGAAATCGACTCCCACTGCTACCCGGTGCGCCTTGCATATCACTATTGGAAAACCACGGGAGACAGTTCCGTCTTTGACGACGCCTGGCTCACGGCTGTACGCAACATCCTTGACACCTTTACCGTCCAGCAGCGGAAGGACGGCAACGGCCCTTACTATTTTCTGAGGGTTACAGACCGTCAGCTGGACACCAAAGACCGCCGCGGCTGGGGCAACCCCGTGAACCCCGTAGGACTTATCGCAAGCTCCTTCCGCCCCTCCGACGACGCTACTCAGTTTGAATTCCTTGTGCCTTCCAACTTCTTTGCGGTAAGTATCCTCAGGAAAGCCGCGGAGATACTTCTGGAGGTGAATCATGAGGAAAAGCTTGCCGCCCGCTGCACCGCCCTTGCGGATGAAGTCTCCGCAGCCCTTGATAAGTATGCGGTGGTCAATCATCCGGACTTCGGCCCCATCTACGCCTACGAAGTGGACGGCTTTGGCAACGCCTACCTTATGGACGACGCCAACGTTCCCTCCCTGCTCTCCCTCGCCTATCTGGATCCCTCCCTTGCCGATGACCCCGTGTACCGGAATACCCGCCGCTTTGTCTGGAGCAGCTCCAATCCCTATTTCTGGAAGGGGAAGGCCGGCGAAGGCATAGGAGGACCGCACATCGGCACGGAAGCCATCTGGCCCATGAGCATAATGATGAAAGCCTTCACCGCCACGGACGATGAGGAAATCCGCTCCTGCATGAGGCAGCTCCTTGCTACCGACGCCGGCACCGGCTTCATCCACGAGAGCTTTGAAAAAGACGACGCCGCCGACTTCACCCGTCCCTGGTTCGCCTGGCAGAACACTCTCTTTGGCGAACTCGTCCTCACCCTCATCTCCCGCGGCAAACTCCCCGTCCTGAATACCCTCTGACGAGGGTATAGGAAATACAATTACTTCCAGGTAATAGTGGATGCGCCAGTAAGGGTGTCGTGTGAAATGCGATACCCTTTGTTGCGTCCGTCAACCGTTGCCCTGGATGCTTTTGCGCTGCGGGTAATGGTAAGCTTGTTACCGCCCGGGAGAGTAATCACGGCCTTTTGGAAAGTGGGACGCGTGAGAGTGTAGTAGGGCTCTCCGGGGCAGTCCGGGTAGAAACCAAGCATGGAAAACACCGCCCAGGCGCTCATAGTTCCGGTGTCGTCATTGCCGGGAATGCCGTCCGGGGCATTGCGGTAGTGGTTTTCGAGAATCTTTTCCACCTCTTCCCAGGTGCGTTTTTCCTGTCCTTTGAAGCGTGAGAACAGATAAGGATACACTATGTCAGGCTCGTTTGCGGGATCGTAAAGACCCTTGTCAAAGACATTCTGCAGAGCCTTCACAAACTTTCCGCTTCCGCCCATAAGAGCCGCGTATCCCTTTACGTCGTGAGGTACGGCAAAACTGTAATTCCATGCGCTGCCCTCGTGGAAGCCTGGAGCGTTGGTGAAGTCCGCGCCATCTTCCGGGTTAAAGGGGGTGAGGAATGTCCCGTCCATGTTTATGGGCCTCAGGCAGCCATATTCCGCACTGTAGTAGTTACGGTAGCCAAGGCTCCTCTGGTAGAACTTTTGGGCGTCTTCCTTGTGGCCAAGGGCCTCGGCCAGGCGGGAGAGGGCATAATCGGCCACATAGTACTCCAGGGCGTGGGATACGGAATTGTCCCCGGAGAAGTCACCGGCAAAAAAGCCCAGCGGGATATAGCCGTCGGCCTTGTAGGGGTCTATGTCCGGTCTCATACGGTTGGCAAGGCCGGGGGTGTCGGCCGATTTCAGGAAAGCCTCGTAGGCCAGCGGCACGTCAAACCCGTCCAGCCCCTTGAGGTAGCTGTCTGCAAATACGCAGATTGCCGGGTCCCCTTCCATGGTCCATGTCTCGCGGCCGTATAGTTCCCACTTGGGCATCCAGCCCCATTCGCGGTACATTTCCACCATGGAGCGGAGCATGTCAAGTTGTTTTTCGGGATACAGCAGAGTCAGAAGCTGGTGAAGGTTGCGGTAGGTGTCCCAAAGGGAAAATACGGTGTAGCGGTTCTCTCCGGGAGCTACGGTGCCGATTCCCGCGGAACGCATCTTCCGTTCTGCCTGCCCTGCCGGGCCTGTCTTTATCTTGTAGCTGTCGGTTGCGGCGGCGTTGCCAAACTCCATCAGAGGGTACTGGCCGTTGACGTCGTTCACAATGTTGGGGTGAATGAGGCTGTGATAAAGGGCCGTGTAGAAAACGGTCTTCCGGTCCGGAGTTCCGCCTTCTATGACAATGCGGCCAAGCTGCTCTTCCCAGAGGGCGTCGGCATCGGCGGCAACCTTGTCAAAGTCAAAGCCTTTCTGCTCCGCGTTGAGGTTTTCCCAGGCATTCTCTATACTCACAAAGGAAACGCCCATCTTAACCATCACAGGGCCGTTTGTCCTGTCATAGTGAAAGAAATAGCCGATATCGTCCCCGCTCATCTCCCTGGCATAGTTGCGGTAAAGTTTGTACTGCCCGGCGGTGGAGTCCCAGGCTGCCTCTGCGGTCATGGGCCTTTGCTTTTTCCAATATCCGGACTCTGACGGGACCTGGCTTACCTCCAGGGCAAAGTAAATGGGGAAAACCGCATCCGGATTGTAGCAGAATGTGCCCATCAGCTTGCTCCCCTCTATTTTTGTGGCCGATACGCGGCGCACCGTGGCTCCGCTTTCGTTGGTAAGGCCCTCTCCAAGGTTCAGCAGAATGTTGCCGCTGCCGTCAGGAAAGGTAAAACGCTCTATTGAACTGCGGGTAGTGGCGGAGAGTTCCGCCTTCACTCCACTTGCAAGCTCTACGCAGTAGTATCCAGGCCGGGCCACCTCCCTGAGGGCTTCGCTTCCGTAAGCATGGTAGTCCACCTGTACCGGACCTGGAGCCGCCATTGTAAGAAGGCTCCCCAGTTCAGGGCATCCCACACCGGAAAGATTAACGTGGGAAAAGCCGGTAACGTACTTATTCTCATTTACATACGGAGTGCTCCACCATCGGCTGTCCTTGTCCCAGGTGTTCATCTCCGAGCCCATGACATTGAACGGCGTCACGCTCATCATCCCGTTAGGCGTCACCGCCCCGGGATTGCACGTTCCAAAATTGCTTGTCCCAATAAACGGATTCACCCATTGGGTAATCGTAAGTAGTAATGCAAGTGCTTTCATTATTGTGAAAAGAGGCCGACCCGCCGGGGCCGGCCTCTGTAGATAAGGAACTTGTCAATTAGAACTGGCAGAGGTTTGCAGGATCCATGTCAACCAGGTTCTCAAGGAAGTTGGCCTTGAGGTCCAGGTTCTTGCGGACGTCATTTCCATTCATTTCAGACATGTTGCTCCAGTTGATGTTGTAAGCACTGTCGCTTGCACGGTTTTCAAGGATACCGTCGCCGGCGCCGTCATTCATGATCCAGTAAGCAAGGAGACCTTCCTTCTGGTTGTCCTTAAGGTCGCACAGGCCCCTTACGATCTCGCTGTGGGAGAGGGCGCGGGTCCATACGCGGGCGTAGTCGATGTAGCCGTCAAAGAGCTGGATCCTAGGATAGGATGTATTGTCATAGCTGCCTTCCTCCCAGCTCATGCCAAACTCAATGCGCTGGAAATAGAGCTTGTCAGAGGTGGCCTTGCCTTCCGCCCTGTTGATATATACGTCGTTGTCGTAGAAATCTACATATACGGCGTTGTTTTCACCGGGGGTAAGGACCATTGTAAGGACGTGCCACTTCTGGGCCTCGAATACGTATGCGTTGCCGTTTTCATCGGTGAGTTTGACACCGTCATTACCACCAATGCTCCATGCATTGTTGTTGAAGCGGAGCTGGCCGGGCTGGGTGTCGTCGCAGCTGAAGCGGACAAGCATGGCGGGGTTCTCGTCACGGGTCTCAAAGTTGCAGAGGCGGTCAGGCTGGCCGTTCTCCTTCCAGCTGTTTGCCCAGAACTTAACCTGGAAAGTGGAGCCAAGACCAAGGTCTGCGTACTCTTCTTTTTCAAAGAGATAGTTCTCGGAGCACACGGGATCTGCCTTGTAAACCTTACCGTTACGGGTTTCCGTAGGGATAGAAGGAATAACGTCGTCCTCGGATACGGTGAGGGTGATGGTGACGGCCTTTGCAGTGCCTACTGCAACGCCGCCGGTAGCGGAAACAGCATTGATCTTTGCAGCGTAGGTGCCGGCTGCAAGACCCTTGATGCTAACGGTCACATTGCCGCTCACGCTGGTCTGACCTGCGGGGATGGCAAGTGCGGGAAGGGTGATAAGGTCTGCTGCAACCTGGGAGTCGGCAGCAACTTCAAGAGATACCTCGCAGATTTCCTCGGCAGCCTTGTCAAGGGTAGCGGTGATGGCTGCGGACTTGTCGGCGAAAGCTTTGTCGGCGCTCAGGGAGAGCACGGGACCCTTTTCGCTGCCTTCCTCTACGGTGGCGGTGATGGTGATGGTTGAGGCAGTGCCGATAGTGGCGCCGTTGGTGGCTTCAGTAGCCTTGATGACTGCGGTGTATGTGCCGGCATCAAGAGCACCTCTTACGAAGGTGACCTCTGCGGTGGCGGAGGTGACACCCTTCTTGACGGTAATGCCCTCGGGAACGGTTACGTTACCAGAGGTAAGGGTGGAAGAAGGATCCAGGGCCAGGCTTACGCGTACGGCCTTGGAGCTGTGAGCCTTGTCGAGAGTCACCTTGATGGTGGCTTTGCCGTCAACGAAGGCGTTGTCGCCGGACAGGGATACTACAGGGGCGTCTCCTGCGGCGGGAGTGGTGTTGTCTGTGTTCTTGTTGCAGGCAACTGCTGCTACAAGGACGCTTGCAAGAATGATAAAATACTTTTTCATAATATTCAATAGTTCGTTAACTTTTTCCCAGGCCTAAGCGGCTCTGGATGTAAATAAAACCAGTTCTTTGAAAAGTTTGTCAATAACATGCGGGTCTGGTCGCAGACCGGACACGCAAATAAATCGCTCAAGCATGTAGGCGT
>JAFUVY010000006.1 GCA_017477335.1 Bacteroidales bacterium | reverse complement strand
AGTATTGCCACCCACTCAAACCTAATGCTGAGCGGTCGTTATTGACAGTGTTTTCAATGAACTTTTGTTGCTAAATGTATATTATCGCGGAGTCTGTCGCCTGGCGACTCGCTACGCATTAAAATTTACCGAAGTATTGTTTTTTATAATACATAATAAAAATGTAACTTTGCCGTCGCAAAAATTCAGAACATGGCGGATATAATACTTGGAATAGAGTCTTCCTGCGACGACACCTCGGCCGCAGTCATTGCCGACGGGGTGCTGCTCTCCAATGTGATAGCGTCCCAGCAGGTACACAAGGACTTTGGAGGCGTGGTGCCGGAACTGGCGTCAAGGGCCCATGAGCAGAACATTGTTCCCGTGGTTTCACAGGCTTTGGACAAGGCCGGCGTAAAGCCGGAGGATCTGACGGCCATTGCCTTTACCCGCGGCCCGGGGCTGCTTGGTTCGCTGCTGGTTGGAACTTCCTTCGCAAAGGCTCTGTCCCTGTCCCTGGACATCCCCATGATCATGGTCAATCACCTGCAGGGACACATCCTTGCAAACTTCATAAGGCAGAAGGACATACCCGTGCGGGAGCCTTCCTTCCCATATCTCTGCCTTCTGGTTTCCGGAGGCAACTCCCAGATAGTCAAGGTCAGCAGTCCACTGGAATACGAAATCCTGGGCCAGACCATAGACGACGCCGTGGGCGAAGCCTTTGACAAATGCTCAAAAATGCTTGGGCTGGGCTACCCCGGAGGTCCCATCATAGACCGCCTGGCAAAACAGGGCAATCCGGACCGATTCACTTTTGCAAAGCCCAACATTCCCGGGCTGGACTACAGCTTTTCCGGCGTAAAGACCTCCCTCCTGTACTTTGTGAGGGACGAAATGGCAAAGGATCCCGACTTCATGGAAAAGAACAAGGAGGACATCTGCGCAAGTTTCCAGAAAACCCTCATCGACGTTCTCATGCAAAAGCTCATCAAAGCCGCAAAGCAGACGGGGATAAAGGAAATCACCATCGGCGGCGGAGTATCTGCCAACAGCGGACTCCGGGAAAGGATAGTCCAGGAAGGAGAAAAACGCCACTGGAACACCTATCTGCCTGAATTCAAGTTCACTACGGACAATGCCGCCATGATAGCGGTGTCCGGATGGTTCCAGTACAAGGCAGGGGTACGCACGCCTCTGGACGTGGCCCCCGTCTCCAGGATGGCCGATTTTTAGATTTTATCAGCGCAGTTGATCCCGTCCATTGCGGACGACACTATTCCTCCGGCATAACCGGAGCCTTCCCCGCATGGATAAAGGCCGGGCACATCCACGTGCTCCAGGCTCTGAGGGTCTCGCGGCAGCCTCACGGGAGAGGAGGTCCGGGACTCCGTTCCAAGGACCAGGGCATCGTTGGTGTAGTAGCCTTTCATCTGCCTGTCCACCAGTGGAAGGGCCCTGCGAAGTCTCATGGAAACGTGCTCCGGGAGGAGTTCGTGAAGCGGGGCGGAGACCACTCCGGGATGATATGAACTCTTTGGCAAATCTTTGGATACAAGGCCTCTGCAGAAATCTTTCATTCTCTGGGCAGGAGCCGCGAAAGGATGTTTTCCGCCGTGGGAAGACGCGTAATTGTACATGGCCCTTTCCACGTCCCTCTGATAGTCCATAAGTCCAAGGGGTCCGTCGTAGGAGGCGGGCTGGTCTCCGGGTTCTATCTGAACCACCACTCCGGAATTGGCCCATTTGGAGTTACGGGCAGCGTTGGACATGCCGTTAAGGACCACTGTTCCCTCTTCCGTTGAAGAAGGTACCAGGATGCCGCCGGGACACATGCAGAAGGAGAAGACTCCCCTTCCCTCCACCTGCTGAACGAAGCTGTACTCCGCAACAGGCATAAACGGCTGATACTTACCGTGATAACGCATCTGGTTTATCTGCCACTGAGGGTGCTCCACACGAACTCCCAGGGCAAAGCCTTTCTGCTGTACGGTCCATCCGTGCGAAAGGAAAAGCTCGTATATGTCACGGGCGGAATGGCCGCATGCAAGAATCACCTTGAAGGCCTCGTAAACTTCCCCGCCATGGCAGGAAACACGGAACCCGGAGGCACTCTTTTCTATATCTGTCACCCGGCTGTCAAAATGATACTCTCCGCCGTGGGAAACCACGCACTCGCGTATCCTTTTCACAATTTCCGGAAGCTTGTCCGTGCCGATGTGCGGATGCGCGTCCACAAGGATGTCCGGATTGGCTCCAAAGCTCACCAGAGCCTGAAGCACGTCCTGTATGTTGCCCCTTTTAGAAGAGCGGGTATAGAGTTTCCCGTCTGAGAAAGCTCCGGCGCCGCCTTCTCCGTAGCAGTAGTTGGAATCCGGATTAAGTACTCCCTCCACGGAAAGCCTGGCCATGTCCACCTTGCGGCGTTCGACGTCCTTGCCGCGTTCCAGGACTATCGGCTTGAATCCCCGCTGGAGGAGCCTGAGTGCGGCAAACATCCCGGCAGGGCCGGCTCCAATCACCACCACGGGCCGGGCCGATTCCACATTCCGATACGGCTGCGGAACATAAGGCCTGTACTGCTCCCCCTTACGGTACGCCTGGAAGCGGTAGCGGTAAACGATGTCCTGGCGAGCATCCACGCTGCGGCGTGTAAGCACCACATCTCCAAGCAGTTCCGACTTAACCCCAAGAGCCTTGCACGCCCCTGCACGAATCTGCTCATCCGTCAGGGGCGCGCTTATTTTCTGAACAAGTTCAAACTCTTTCATCCGCGGTCAATCTCGGAAAGGGCAAAGTCGTATGCACCCACGGAGATGGCCTTGGAAGCGCCAATCTCAGACACCATGATACCCACGCGTTTCTGGGGGTCGTAAGTGACGGTGCGGTCTGACCCATAGACCTTTATCTCGCGGGCCTGGCCTTTTGCAAATTCTGCGAATTCGGCCTCGTCGTCCAGGTTGTAAACCTTCATCTGAACCCTCTGGAGCGTATCTCCGGAAAGGGTGCGGACGGTGCCTCTCATCTCCTCCAGGAGCGCCGGCATAAAGTACTTGCGGGAGGCGGTGATTCCTCCGCCGATGACTATAATTCCGTCCACCAGCTGCACGGCCTGGGCCATTGCAAGACCGGCCACATGGCCCATTTCCTCAAATGCGGCTACGGCAGCCTTCCTGTCGCCGGGGCGCTTGCCTTCCGCTATGTCGTAGATATCTTTGGGCTGCAGGGAAGCGTCCTGAACGCCGGACTGTTCCGCATAAACCCTCTTGACTGCACGCACGGCCACGCTGTCCTCCAGGATTACTCCGTCAATGTGAGGGTTGGGAAGGCAGTAAGTCTCCACGCAGCAGTTGTCTCCGCGGTTGAGTTTTCCGTCCACTACTATACCTATGCCAAAGCCAGTCCCGAAGGTATAGCCCAGGAGGTTAGAGTAACGCTTGGAACTGCCAAGGGCTTCCAACTTTTCATTTACGCGGGGAAGCGCTCCGCCCAGGGCCTCTCCAAAAGCGTACAGGTCACCGTCGTTGTTTATATAAACAGGAATGCCAAAAACGTCCTTCAGATACGGTCCCAGGGCCACTCCGTCCCTGAAACTGGGGAAATTGGGAAGAAATCCGCCGATGATTCCATGCACATAGTCGGCCGGTCCGGGGAAGGCGAAGCTGATTGCGACCGGCTTCACCTCACCAAGGAGGTTAATGACTGATTTAAAACCGGTTACCATGGTCTCAAGGCAGAGATCAAGGTCATTGGCATTGGAAGGAAGGGTTATAGGGTCCAGAATGTACTCTTCTCCTTTCATTGCACCGAAAACCATGTTGGTTCCGCCTGCATCCAGAGTCAGGACCACTCGTGAATCATTCTTGTATTTTCCCATTTTTGAATCGATTAATTTAGTCAGCCTTCAAATATCGGAAAAAACTCAATTTTTAGCAAAAATTTTGCTAAATTTGTGGGTTATGCGTGCGTGGGCGAAAATAAGCGGTTATACGGTATCAGTCATAGTCCTGGCTGTGCTTGCCGCACTTGTATCCGTACAGTCCCCCGCCGTGCAGGAGAAGATAGGCCGGGCCGTGGTAAACCGTCTGGAAGAGTCCATGGATGCAGACATCACAACAGGCGCCATAAGCATCCAGCCCCTTGAAGCCATCTGCCTAAGGGACGTAGTCATCGTGGACAAGGAGCCCGTGATTCCGGGAACTGACACGGTAGCCCGTATAGGCCTTCTTTCCGCCAAATTCTCCATCAAGGCCTTCCTCGGAGGGGATTGCATCTACCTTTCCAGGGCCCGCATCAAGGACTGCACCGTAAATCTGGTCACAGAAAACGATCCTTCACATCCCGGGAAAACCTATATCAACCTCGTGAGAGTGCTTGGACTTCTGCCGCCCGGAGACACGGAGCCGCAGCCTCTTGCCTGGGGCAACATCCTGAGCGCCAGGACAATAGAGCTGGAAAATATAGATTTCAGGCTGGTTTCGGAAAGCGGAAGCCCCGTGGAGATTCCGGATGGCGCCATTGATTTTACAGATCTCAGGGTAAAGATCAACCGCATCAGGGCAAGGGGGGTCCGCCTTAAGGACAGCCACATATACGGCAGCGTGGACCGCCTGGACGCCGTGGAAAAACGCAGCGGCCTGCATATCAAGGATTTGGCAGCCGCCTCCGTCAATGTAGGCGAGGCCCAGGTAAGGCTTAAGAACATTCACCTTAAAACCGCCGAGTCTGACCTGCTTCTGACCCGCCTCCGCCTGATAGGCGCCATCGAGGACTACGCCCAGTTCCTGGACAAGATAAGGATAGAGGCCGATATCAGGCAGGGCAGCATACTCTCTTCCAAAACCATAGGCTGCTTTGCAGGCGACCTCCAGGCAATGGACCTCACGCTGAGCCTCTCCGGCAGGATGAACGGCTATGTGAACGACTTCCGCATAGAGAATCTCGCGTTCCGGGAGTCCGCAAGCGGGGTGGAGGCAAAGGTGGACGGAGAGCTGATCGGCCTGCCGGACACGGAAGCCACGCTGCTGGACGTAAATGTAAAAAGCATCAGATTCACCACGCCCGGTCTGGCCCGGTTTATCAACGGGCTGGCTCCGGATGCCGGTCTGGACCTTTCCGGGTTCGGCAAGGGAGAACATTTCACTTTTGCCGGCAGAGTAAAGGGCCTCCTTAACAAATTCACCGCCAACGGCACCCTGAGGGGGGCCGGAGGTAAAGTGCAGGCAAATCTTTCCATACGCAATGTGGCGGATGTACAAAAACCCATCGGCCTGGGAGGATGCATAGACGTTGACCAGGTAAACGTTGGCAGGATAATCGGGGAAAAGGCTCTTGGACCGGCAAGCCTGAGGACCGTTTTTGACGCCACTCTCTCTCCCGACAACCTGAGGCTCAAACTGGATTCCCTGAAGATTAGCCACCTACACGCCGCCGGGTATGACTATAGCGGTATATCGGCACGCGGCACTTACGAGGGAAACGCCTTTGACGGAAGAATTTACTCCGGAGACCCCAACCTCTACTTCCTCTTTCAGGGTATCTTCAACTTTGCCCCGCGAAACAACAACGCCATCTACAAGTTCTACGCTGTCCTCAACGCAGACCTCAACGCCATAAAACTGGACAAGAGACCCCGCTCACACGTGAGCCTGAGCGCCTCCTCCAACTTCAGGCAGACAGACCGCGGACACCTGATTGGAGACGTGCACATAAACGACCTGGCGTTTGACAGCGAAACCGGCCACCACGAGGTTGGCGACATCATTGTCCGCGCCCATTCGGCAAGCGATATAAACCGCGTCCAACTCACCTCCCGCTTCCTGGAAGGCGGATTTGTAGGAGACAAAACCATACTGGATTTCATAAACGACCTCCAGGACCTGACTCTAAGGACTAACATTCCCGCCCTCATTGCAGGCCAAAGCCTGGCAGAATGGGACGGTTCTTCCTACGACATGTGGCTCAAAGTGCACGAAGCCAGGGAAATCCTTGAATTCTTTGCCCCGGGCGTGTACGTGGAGGACGGATCGGCCCTGAACCTGGACGTTACCAAAAACGGGAAGTTGAGCGGGCACCTCACCAGCGGACGCCTTGCAAAGGCAGGCACATACGCCAAGGACCTGGACCTTGTCCTGGACAACCGGGGCGGGTCGCTGAATGCAAAGCTCACCAGCGGCAGCATAATGCTCTCCGGGGTGGAGATGAAGGGGAACAATCTGACCCTCTCCGCAAAAGACAACAACGTATCCCTGAAATACCTGTTTGACAACGGGCAGGAGACCCTCTCCGGCGGCAACATCGCCCTTGACGCGAATCTATCCCGCCGCAAAAATGACCTGATAGTGTCGGCAAAGGCCCTCCCCTCCCGCCTTTCCTACGACGGCAACGACTGGGACATCCGCTCGGAAGACATCGTAATAGACGGCAACGACATAAAGGTAGGCGGCCTTTCGGTAAAACACGAGGCCGAGGAAATAACCCTTGAAGGAGGCATTTCCATGGACAGGGCCGACACCCTGCGCCTGCGCCTGAACCGCTTTGACATTTCCCTCCTGGACAGCGTTACCGGCGGCACGCCGTCGCTCAAAGGCAAGGCTTCCGGCTATGCCTCCGTGATTTCTCCCATGTCTCCGGCTCCCGGCCTTCTGGCATCCCTGCGCTGCGAGGAATCGGCCCTGGACGGTCACGACGTGGGTACTCTCTTCCTGGACAGCAGCTGGAACGACAAGACTGAGGCCTTTGACTTTACCATAAAAAACCGCCTCAAGGGTATAAACAACCTGAGCGCAAATGGTTCTTTCAGGCCGGAAGTAGGGCAGCTGGACGCCACCATGGGCATGAAGCAGTTTGACCTGGCCTATGCCGGATTCGTCCTGAACGGGATCTTCTCCGAGTTCAGCGGCGGACTCAGCGGAACAGTAGGCGTTCACGGCCCTCTGGACAATCTTCAGCTTTCCAGCGAGAACCTACGCATAAACAACGGACTTCTGGCCCTGGATTTCACCAGGGTCCCGTATCGCTTTGACGGAGACCTGTCCCTGGACAACCGGGGTCTTCATTTTGACGACGTTTTCCTGACGGACGGCCAGAGCGGAAGCGGGAAGGTAAGCGGATCGCTGGTGTTCAACGACCTCACCAAGCTGGATTTGGGAACTGACATTCACCTGGATCTGGAGAACCTTCAGGTTCTGGGCATCCCCCCTGGCATCAATCCCCTTATGTACGGAACCCTGTACGGAGGCGGAAACGTAGATGTCGTGGGGCCCCTGGACGCCATTCAGGTAAACGTGGACGTAACTTCCTCCGGAGAAGGCAATTTCCACCTCATGGTGGAAGGAGCCGGTGGAGACAGCGACAGGAGTCTGCTCACCTTTACGCAGCCTGTCGTGGAGAAGGAACCGGATGCCTACGAGCTCATGATGGGTAGCCGGGAAAAAGCAAAGGAGAGCAAGTCGGGAAGCACGCGGATAAGCGTAAGGGCCAACATCCTTCCCGAAGTCACGGCATACGTGGACATATCGCAGGAAATGTCCCTGCACTGCGGGGGTACCGGAACGATACTGGTGGATCTGGACCTTTCCAGCGGCATGCTGGGACTTGGCGGAGCGTACAATATCTCCGGCGGCAACTTCAGGCTTTCCGTGATGAATCTGGTCAAACGTGACTTCGCCATCCAGGATGGCAGTACGGTCCGCTTCAACGGCGACGTAATGAATACGGACCTGGACGTAAACGCAGTTTATGCGACAAAGGCAAGCCTGGCCAACCTGGTTTCCGACGACAGTGCAAGCGGCATGCGGCAGGTCAACTGCACCATCAACCTGAGCGAGAAACTGGCTAGCCCGCAGATTAAGTTCGGCATAGACATCCCGGACCTGAACCCCACCATGCAGGTTGCAGTGGACGGAGCCCTTAACACGGAGGACAAGGTACAGAAGCAGTTCGTTTACATGCTCATCTCTGGCGGCTTCCTGCCTTCGGAAGAAAGCGGCGTCGCGTCACAGCAGGGCAGCGACGTGCTCATCTCCAACGTGAGCGGCATCATGGCAAACCAGATAAACAACATATTACAGAAACTGGACATTCCCCTGGACCTTGGTCTCAACTACAAACCCACCCAGACCGGTCAGGATATGTTTGACGTGGCACTGTCAACGCAGCTTTTCAACAACAGGGTGATAGTCAACGGCAGCGTGGGCAACAAGCAGCAGTACGGCATGACCACCAACGAGATTGCCGGCAACCTGGACGTGGAAGTAAAGCTGAACAAGGCCGGAGACGTACGCATGAATTTCTTCTCCCATTCGGCCGACGAGCTTTCCTCATACCTGGACAACAGCCAGCGCAACGGGGCCGGCGTGACCTACCAGAAGGAATTCAACAAACTGGGCGGCCTGTTCAAGGATATGTTCAGATCCAAAAAGAAGAAAAAGGCCGATGCGGACGCAGAAGCCCTCCGCCAGACAGAATACGTAACCATGCAGATAGACAGCACAGGACGGGCAAAATGACACAATACGGAAAATTATACCTCATCCCCTCACCTCTTGGAGACGGCGCGCCTTCCGACGTCCTCCCCGCAGGACTTCTGAGTTTCCTGCCTTCCCTGAAGAACTTTGTAGTGGAGGAAACCCGCACGGCAAGGCGTTTTCTTTCCGCCGCGGGACTCAAGGGAAGCATCCAGGAACTCAATTTCAGGGAGCTCAACGAGCACACTTCCCCTTCCGAGGTGGAGTCCCTTTTGGAACTCTTTGAAGGCGGAACCGACGTGGGACTCATATCCGAGGCTGGCCTCCCCGCCGTGGCCGATCCCGGCGCCCGGCTTGTGGCCCTTTGCCACCGCAAAGGCATAGAGGTAGTACCCTTTGCCGGCCCGTCGTCCCTTATGATGGCCCTGATGTGTTCCGGCCTTGACGGTCAGCACTTTGCCTTTGCCGGATACATCCCCGCCAAGACCGACGGCCGCCGTGAGGCGCTCAGGGCGCTGGAGAAAAAATCGGCCCGGGAAACACAGATAATGATTGAGACCCCGTACAGGAACGACGCCCTCTTTGCCGATATGATGCAGGTTCTGAATCCTTCAACCCTGCTGTGCATAGCCGCAAACATCACCTGCCCGGACCAGTTCATCCGCACCATGAGCGTTGCTCAGTGGCGCAGGGAAAAGGACTTTACCATAGGCAAAAGGCCCTGTGTATTCATAATCCAGGCAGTATGAAGATAGCTTTCACCACTCTTGGATGCAAACTCAACTACGCAGAGACATCCACCTATCAACGGGGCTTCCGCGACGCGGGCTGGGAAACCGTCGCCTGGACGGACCGGGCCGATGTTTACCTGATCAATACCTGCGCCGTGACGGAGACGGCGGAGAAGAAGTCCCGCAACCTCATCCGCCGGGCGCACAAGACCGCCCCGGATGCCCGGATTGTGGTCACCGGCTGCTACGCGGAACTCCGCAAAGAGCAACTCCTGGCCCTGGAAGGCGTGTGGCAAGTATTCGGTGCTAACGAGAAACAGAATATCGTCCCCGACACTCTTTATCTCTTCGCTGCGGAGGGTATTGCATCCGAAACCGTCGCTTCGCGACCCCTCCCAACTCGCAACGCGCCGTCTGACGACGAGGCGGCTGTGGGCCCCTCCCTCTTACACGGCCGAGGGTGGCCATGGGTTTCGGATACAACACCCTCCTCCGCTACGAATAGCAATGTATTTGGAGCATATAGTTCCGGAGAGGAGCGGACCAGGGCATTCTTGAAGGTGCAGGACGGGTGTGACAACTTCTGCGCATACTGCACGGTGCCTTACGCCCGCGGACGGAGCCGGAACATTCCAATCTGCGAGGTCGTGAAGATGGCCCGGAACATTGCGGCAGAGGGCGTGAAAGAAGTGGTACTCACAGGCGTGAACACCGGCGACTTCGGTCGCACCAGCGGAGAAAGCTTCCTGGAGCTGCTCAAAGCCCTCAACGAAGTAGAAGGCATCGAGCGGTACCGGATATCCTCCATCGAACCCAATCTGATTACCCCGGAAATCGTGGACTGGATTGCCTCCGGCACCAAATTCCAGCGTCATTTCCACATTCCGCTGCAGAGCGGCAGCGACACCCTGCTCAAGCGGGTGGGCCGGCGGTACGACACCGCCCTCTTCGCTTCGCGCATCGACTACATCCGCCAGGCGATGGAGCATCCCGGAGAGCCCCGCGTTTTCTTCGGCATCGATGTCATCGTGGGCCTGCCCGGGGAAACGGAAGAGCTGTTCCAGGAAACTTATACCTTCCTGAAAGAGCGCATCCGGCCCGCATTCATCCACGTATTCCCCTACTCCCGCCGGCCGGGAACGCGGGCTGCGGAGTGGAAAGACCAGGTGCAGGACAGCCTCAAGACTGAACGCGTCGCGCGCCTGGAAGCACTGTGCGAAGAGCTGCACACGGAATTCGTGCAGGCGCACAAGGGCATGCACGAGACCGTGCTGTGGGAATCGTCCGAAAAAGGCGGACTCATGGGCGGCTATACCGGAAACTACATCCGCGTGGAACGGCCGTTCGATGCCGCCCGCGTAAACCAATTGGAGGAGGTTGTGCTATGACCAGACTGACTTTCCTTGGGACCGGTACTTCGCAGGGCGTGCCCATCATCGGCTGCCAGTGTCCGGTGTGCAAAAGCGCCGACCCGCGGGACAAGCGCTTCCGCTCAGCCGCCTTCGTGCAGTTTGACGGCCTTAACATCCTGGTCGATGCCGGTCCGGATTTCCGCTCCCAGATGCTTGCACAGGGCATCTCCCACCTGGATGCCATCCTCCTCACGCACAACCACAAAGACCATACGGGCGGCCTGGACGATGTCCGCTCCCTCAACTATATCGACAGGAAAGCCGTCGAGATCTTTTGTGAAGAACGGGTGCTGCACTCGCTCCACGTGGAGTATTCGTATGCTTTTGAGGAGCATAAGTACCCCGGTTCGCCGGAGTGGCATGTGCACCTGATCGACGAGCGGCCTTTCCGCGTGGACTCGCTGGAAGGCACCGGCGACCTGGAATGGGTGCACGACAAAGGCTATTATTACCGCCAGCCGGACGGGAGCCTCAAATCCTCGGACAACGCCGTGGTGGAAGCGCCGCACGATCGGCCCAATGTCATCCCCATCCGGGGCATCCACGGACAGATGCCGGTGCTGGGTTTCCGTTTTGGTAACATCGCCTATATCACCGACATGAGCACCCTGCCGGAGAGCGAGCTGGGCAAACTGCAGGGACTGGAACACGTAACCCTGAACACCGTGAGCTACCACCCGCACCACTCCCACTTCTCGCTGGAAGAGGCTTTGCGGCTGGCCGATCAAATCGGCGCAAAGCATACCTGGCTGACCCATCTTTCGCATGCGTTCCCCAGCCATTCCCAATTTTGTAAAGAACTTGCCATCCGTTGCAAGGAAATGGGCATCCGTTCTGCGGTGCAGCCCGCCTATGACGGACTAACAATTGAAGCATTATGAAAAAATTACTGACCTCCCTCCTGATTCTGCTCCCCTGCGCCCTGTTTGCCCAGGAGCAAGTGTACAATTTCTCATTCGATACCTGGAGCAAAACCAAAGGCGCCTGGGACTTGTACCCGGAAAATGCCACTGAAAAACAGAAAGTCTGGGGCAACGTGAACCACGGCACCAGCTTCCTGGGCATCAATACGACCACCCCGGAATACGAACATGTCGCCGTTAAAGGAAAAGGTAAGGCCGCGGCTAAAGTAATCAGCCGTTCCATCATGGGCACCTTTGCCACCGGCAACCTTTACACCGGCAAATTCGTCAAGATCCTTGGCATGTCCGGTGCCGAGATGTACCACGGTGTGCCCTTCCATGGCCGCCCCAAGAGCCTTTCCGGCTACGTGCATTACCAGCCCGGTAAGATCGACGCCGTCAAGGCCCCGTACAAGAACCTGAAAGGAACCATGGACAAAGGCCAGATAGAGGTTGCCCTGTACAGTTGGAAACAGCCGCGTCATTTCCTCTCCACCGAAGGCGCCAGCACGCCGGCCCAGAAGGACCCGGACATCGTTGCCTATGGCTCCCTGGTTTTGGACAAGGATACGGGCGGGTATATTCCCTTTACCATCGACCTGAAATATGTAAATGACAAGGAGCCTGGCTACCTGTTCATAGCCATCCTTTCCAGCAACCTGGGTGAGTTCTTCACCGGCAGCACCAAATCGGTCATTTACGTGGACGAATTCCAATTCAATTACTAGCTTTTTATGACACAGGAAATCATCCAGAGCATCGACAGCATTCAGGTGAGCCTCAATGCCGGAGGCATGAACACCATCAATATTATTCTGGCGCTGGTGATGTACGGCGTGGCACTGGGCATCAAACCGGCCATCTTTATAGAGGTGTTCCGAAAGCCCAAGAGCGTGCTGCTGGGCATGCTGTGCCAGTTGGTACTGCTGCCGGCCTTCACCTGCCTGCTGGCCATTGCGTTAACCGGATGGATTTCCCCGATGATGGGCCTGGGCATGATCCTGGTCGCTTCCTGCCCCGGAGGCAACATCTCCAATTTCATGAGTTCGCTGGCCAAAGCCAATGTGGAACTGTCTGTCTCGCTGACCGCCATTTCCACCGCGCTGGCCGTCGTGCTTACGCCTTTTAACTTCTGGGCCTGGGGGTCGGTTTATCTGCATTCGGCCGCCGTATCGGCAGAAATTCCTACGCTGGTGATTCCCCTCTGGGACGTGTTCAAGACCATCTTCATCCTGCTGGGCATTCCGCTGGTGCTGGGCATCCTCACCAGTCATTATCTGCCCAAGGTTGCCGCCGCCCTCAAAAAGCCCCTGCAGTGGCTTTCCATCATCATCTTCATTGCCATGGTGGTGCTGTCGTTCGGCAGCAATATCGACGCCTTCCTCAAGTGCATCCGCTACATCTTCCTGGTGGTGCTCATCCACAACGCGCTGGCGCTGAGCATTGGCTTTGGCGTGGCATCGGCCTTTAGGGTTCCCTTCCGCGACCGCCGTACGCTCACCATCGAGACCGGCATCCAGAACAGCGGACTGGGCCTGGCACTCATGCTGGGAACCAGCCTCTTCGCCGGCTTCCCTCCCCACGGCGGCATGCTGGTGATTACGGCCTGGTGGGGCATCTGGCACATCATCTCCGGCCTCACCATCGCCACTATCTTTAACCTGACCAGACGGGCCGATGTCTAAGATCTGGCAATATAACCGGCTCTATAGCCTTGGACGCCTGTACGTAGATTGGTGTACGAAGAACAGCTACCGCTACCTGCGCTACCGGGGCGCGGATTTGCCCCAGGATGGCGCCGTCATCATCGCCCCCAATCACACCAACACCCTCATGGATGCGCTGGTTATCCTGGCCGGCCGCAAGGACGCCACGGTGTTCGGTGCCCGGGCCGATCTTTTCCGCCGGCCGGCTGTAGCCCGGGTGCTGCATTTTCTCCGCATCGTGCCGATGGTCCGTCAACGCGACGGTCTGGAGCACGTGAGCGAGAATTACGCCACCTTTAATCAGATTGACGATGTGCTGTCACATGGCGTGCCATTCTGCCTGTTTGCGGAAGGGACACACCATCCCGGACGCACCCTGCAGCCTATCAAAAAAGGCATCGCGCGGATTGCATTGCATAGCGCACAAACGCGCCAGACCTGGGTGGTGCCTACGGGTATCAACTACAGCGATTTCTATCATTTCCGGGGCGCCTGTGAGGTACGCTATGGGGAGCCCCTGGATATCAGCGCATTTGTGCGGGAACATGAGGGACTTACGGAAGCCCAGCTGCTCCAGGAACTGCGGAGCCACATAGAGGTGCACATGGCCGCCATGGTAGACCCGGTAGGGCCCGCCTCCGAGAAAGCCCACCCGCTCCTGCTTTTGGTCTGGCCCCTGGCTGCGCTGCTCACGCTGCCCATCTGGGGCACGGCAGAGATGCTCTGTTACAAGATGAAGGACAAAGCCTGGTGCAACAGTATCCGCTGTGCGAGCCTTGTCCTGCTCCTCCCCCTCACCCTCCTTATCTGGGGCATCATTTGGGGCTTTATCCTTCCCTGGACCTGGACGCTTTCCCTTTTAATCTGCACGCTCTTCTCCTACCCCGTCTTCTACGACGGCCTCCGCATCTTGCGCCCAAAACGGAAGTAACTGATTTTCAGATAGATATAACAATGGACGGGTATCGAACTGATACCCGTCCATTTGTGTAAAGCGCTAACTGCGAGCGCTTTGTATTCCAGGCTAGAGCTTAGGACCAGCCTTGACCAGGGCCTTACCGGCCTTGTTGGACTCGTACTTGTGGAAGTTCTTGATGAAGCGACCGGCCAGGTCTTTGGCCTTCACTTCCCACTCTTCCGGCTTGGCATAGGTATCGCGAGGATCCAGGATGCCGGTGTCTACGCCTTCCAGCTTGGTAGGAACCTTGAAGTCGAAGAACGGGATCTGCTTGGTGGGAGCCTTGTCGATGGCGCCGCTCAGGATGGCATCGATGATACCACGGGTGTCGCGGATGGAGATACGCTTGCCGGTACCGTTCCAGCCGGTGTTCACCAGATATGCCTTGGCACCGCTCTTCTTCATCTTCTTCACCAGTTCCTCTGCATACTTGGTAGGATGCAGCTCCAGGAAAGCCTGGCCGAAGCAGGCGCTGAAGGTAGGAGTGGGCTCAGTGATGCCGCGCTCGGTACCGGCCAGCTTGGCGGTGAAACCGGAGAGGAAATAGTACTTGGTCTGTTCCGGGGTAAGGATGGAAACCGGAGGCAGTACACCGAAGGCATCGGCGCTCAGGAAGATCACCTGCTTGGCTGCCGGACCGTGAGAAACGGGACGGACGATCTTCTCGATGTGATAGATAGGATAGCTGACGCGGGTGTTCTCGGTGACGGACTTGTCGTTGAAGTCGATCTTACCCTGGGCATCTACGGTTACGTTCTCCAGGAGAGCGTCGCGACGGATGGCGTTGTAGATATCGGGTTCGGATTCCTTGTCCAGCTTGATGACCTTGGCATAGCATCCGCCTTCGAAGTTGAACACGCCCTTGTTGTCCCAGCCGTGCTCGTCGTCACCGATGAGAAGGCGCTTGGGATCGGTAGAAAGGGTGGTTTTACCGGTGCCGGAGAGACCGAAGAAGATGGCGGTGTTTTCACCGTTCATGTCCGTATTGGCGGAGCAGTGCATGGCGGCGATGCCCTTGAGCGGGAGGTAGTAGTTCATCATGGAGAACATACCTTTCTTCATTTCACCACCATACCAGGT
>JAFUVY010000014.1 GCA_017477335.1 Bacteroidales bacterium | reverse complement strand
GGCCGTATCGGCAGAGGAAATAGACTCGCTGAATATCCTCTGGGCGTCGGTGACGGGGATGCAGAGGGCTGTGTTGGCTCTTGACCCTGCTCCTGATTTCCTGCTTATAGACGGCAACAAATTCCGCCCTTTTGACAGATACGGATTTGACAGATACAGGACCGTGGTACACGGTGATGCCACCTACGCAAGCATTGCAGCGGCATCCGTACTGGCAAAGACATACAGGGACAGCTTTATGAGGCAGCTTGCCTTGCAGTACCCCGAGTATGGCTGGGACCGCAACATGGGTTATCCCACACCGGAGCACATAGAGGCTATCCGAAAGTATGGTTACACCCCCTGGCACCGAAAGTCTTTCCATGTAAAAGAATTGGAACCAACATTGTTTTAAATATGAAAAAAGTACTCGTTTTTCTGGCGGCACTGATGCTGGGCGTCAGCGCATCGGCCGATGAAGGCATGTGGCTTCTGCCCATGCTCCGGCAAATGGTAGGCAAAGATTTGAAGGCTGCAGGATGCAAACTGAGCCCGGAGGATATTTATTCCATAAACAAGAGTTCCCTCAAGGACGCCATTGTCCAGTTTGGCGGCGGCTGCACCGGAGAAATGATCTCCGACGAGGGCCTCCTTGTCACAAACCATCACTGCGGATACAGCACCATACAGGGGCTTTCCACGGATGAAAGCAACTACCTTATGAATGGCTACTGGGCAAAATCCCGCGACGAGGAGCTTCCCTGCCCCGGCCTCACCGTAACCTTCCTGGTTTCCATGGAAGATGTGACGGAGGTGCTCTCCCATGCCGACAACCCCGCCGAAAGGGGCGATGCCCTGGTGGAAGCCGTCCTGGAGTCCCATCCCGGCTGCACTGCGGAGATCACATCGTTCTACAATCAGAACATCTTCTACCTTATTGTATATAAGACCTACACCGATGTGAGGTTCGTAGGCGCTCCCCCGGCAACGCTCGGCAAGTTTGGCGGCGAGACAGATAACTGGATGTGGCCCCGTCACACTTGTGATTTTTCCATGTTCCGCATTTATGCCGGGCAGGACAACCAGCCTGCCGATTACAGCCCGGAGAATGTCCCCTACAAGCCCGCCCGCAGTCTTAAAGTGTCTCTTAAAGGCGTGAAGGAGAACGACTTTGCCATGGTCATGGGCTATCCGGGACGCACCCAGCGTTACCAGACCGCTGCCGAGCTTGAGCACATGATAAAGAACAACCGCATAAAGATTGACGCCCGCACCGTGCGTCAGGAAGTCATGTGGGACGCTATGTGCGAAGACCCGTCCACACAGCTTAAGTACGCCGACAAGTACGCTTCCTCCGCCAACGGCTGGAAGAAGTGGCAGGGAGAGGAACTGGCGTTTGAGAACCTCAACATCATCGGCAGGGAAAAAGAAAAAGAAGAGGCCCTCAAGGCCTGGATTGAGGCAGACCCCGCCAGGAAGGAAATGTACGGCGACCCGATTGCCGACATCGAGGAGCGCATCAACAGCACTGAGCTGAGCGAGCTTGCGGTAACCCTGATTTCGGAGGCCCCCTACAGGATTGAACTGGTTACCAATTTTGTAAGGACACTGGGCGGGTTCAACGACTATATTAATGAAGGGCTGGACAGTACCCAGGCTCTTGCCCGGGTCAGAGCGGACATGAAGGACGTGTACCGCGACTATGTGGAGGCCCTGGATCGCAAGGAGGCCGTGGTTCTTCTGGAGCACTATAGGAACAACGCCCGCGAAGAGGATTATCTTGGAGAGGACTTTCGGAATCTGAATATTCCCGCATACGTTGACACCCTGTTCGGCGGCAGCCTCTTCACCAGTTACGACAAGTTTGTCCTCGCATCCTATGAGGACTTCCTGTCCGACCCCGCCGCAGAGTTATACAAAAACATTGTTGCCGTGGTGTTCAAACACTATGATGTACTGTACGGTGACGACGATGCCGTTGCCCGGAACAAAGCCGCCCGCAAGCATTTTGCCGCAGCTCTCATGGAGTGGGAAAAAGGCAGCGCCATGTACCCGGATGCCAACTTTACCATGCGTCTTACCTACGGCCACGTACTTCCTTACAGCCCCAAGGACGGCCTCAAGTACCTCCACTTCACCACGGCCAAGGGCCTTCTGGAGAAGGAAGACCCCAACAATCCGGAATTCATCCTCCCCGCCGGCGTCAAGGACCTTCTTGTCAAAGGAGATTATGGCCGATGGGCCGATGCCGACGGCACCCTCCACACCTGCTTCCTGACCAACAACGACATCACCGGCGGCAACTCCGGCTCCCCTGTCCTGGATGCAAAGGGCAACCTTATAGGCCTGGCCTTTGACGGCAACTGGGAAAGCATGAGCTCCGACGTGATGTTTGAACCCGAGCTCCAGAGATGCATCTGCGTGGACATCCGCTACGTCCTCTGGCTGGTAGAAAAGTTCGGCGGCGCCACCAACATCATCGACGAGATCACCTTCGTGAAATAATATTTCCGATTTTTTAAAATTTAAACCGCACTTTTGGGTGTATAAAGCCCGAAAGTGCGGTTTAAGTATCGGAAAGTACCCGGAAAGGACTAGTCTTCCTCCTGTTCCTGAGCGGCGTATTCGGCCAGGAGTTTGGTCTGGACGTCGGCGGGAACCTGCTGGTATTCGGCAAACTTCATGGAGAAGGTTGCACTGCCGCCGGTGATGGAGCTCAGGATGGTGGAGTAGCGGTAGAGCTCTGCAAGGGGAACGCGTGCGTGGAGCACGGTGAAGCCCTTGTCCATATCCTGGTTCATAATCATGCCGCGACGGGTATTGAGGTCACTCATGCAGGGGCCTACGTAGTCGTTGGGAGTGATGATATCCACATTGTAGATAGGCTCCAGAATCTTGGGACCCGCGTTGCGGAAGGCCTCCTTGAAGGCGTTGCGGCCGGCGATGATGAAGGCGATTTCCTTGGAATCCACCGGGTGCATCTTACCGTCGTAAACATACACGCGGATGTCACGGGCGTAGGAACCGGTTAGAGGGCCTTCCTCCATCTTGCTCTTGATACCCTTGAGGATGGCAGGCATGAAGCCCAGGTCAATGGAACCGCCAACTACGCAGTTGTAGAATTCCAGCTTGCCGCCCCACTCCAGGTCCGTGATTTCCTGGCTCTTGAAGTTAAAGACAGTGTCCTTGCCGTCAATCTTGAAGTTCTTGGGAGCTTCCTCTCCTTCCACGTAAGGGCATACAAGGAGGTGGACTTCACCAAACTGACCTGCGCCGCCGGACTGTTTCTTGTGACGGTACTGTGCGGTTGCAATCTTGGTGATGGTCTCGCGGTAAGGGACCTTGGGAGCGTAGAGTTCGATATTGAGCTTGAACTCGTTGGTGACTCTCCACTTGACGTAGTTGATATGCTGCTCTCCCATGCCGGTGAGGATGGTCTGGCGGAGTTCCTTGGAGTATTCCACGCCGATGGTAGGATCCTGTGCGGCAATCTTGTTGAGGGCGTCGCCAACCTTGGCTTCGTCATTCTTGTCAACAGCCTTTACGGCGCAGCGGTACTTGGCATCCGGGAAGACCATGTGCTTTACGGCCTCTACGCCGCTCTGGGCAAGGGTGGCGTTGGTCTTTCCGTTCTTGAGCTTCATGACACAGCCGATATCGCCGGCAGACAGCTGGGAGACTTTCTCCTTCTTGGAACCTGCAACCGCGTAGATGGCGCTGAGGCGCTCTGTGTTGCCGGTTTCAGGGTTCACAAGGTCTGCGCCCTCGTTAAGGGTACCGCTCATCACCTTGAAATAAGAGACTTCACCAAGGTGCTGCTCTACGCTTGTCTTGAAGATGAAAACTGAAGTGGGGCCGGCGGGGTCGCATACAATCTGACCGCTGTCGATGGTCTCTTCCTTGGTTCCAAGGGGTGAAGGAACAACGTTTACGGTAAATTCCAGGAGGCGCTTTACGCCGATGTTCTCCTTTGCCGCGGTGCAGAAGACCGGAATGGTTTCTCCCTTGAGGATGCCTTCACGAAGGCCTGCACGGATTTCGTCAGTGGTGAGTTCCATGGTCTCGAAGAACTTCTCCATGAGCTCGTCGGAGCCTTCGGCGGCCTTTTCCATAAGCTGGGAGCGGAGCTCTTCGGCTTCGTCGGCATAGGCGGCGGGGATGTCAAGTTCTTCGTTCTTGCGGTTGTAGAACTTCATGGTGATGATGTCCACAAATCCTTCCAGGCCGGGACCGGGGTTCACGGGGAACTGGCAGATGACCGCCTTCTTGCCGAACTCCTCAAACACTGCGGAACGCACGCCTTCCCAGTTGGCCTTTTCGTGGTCCATCTGGTTGACGGCGATAATCATGGGAATGCCGTACTGGTCTGCATAGCGGGCGAACAGGGTGGTTCCCACCTCTATGCCAGCGGTGCCGTTCATTACCATGACAGCGGCGTTTACCACCTTGAAGGCGGAAAGGGCACCGCCGGAGAAGTCATCGGAACCGGGAGCGTCGATGAAGTTTATCTTTGCGCCGTTAATCTCTGCATACAGAGGGGTGGCGTTGATGGATTTCTGGTTGTTCTGTTCGTACTCCGTGTTGTCAGAGACAGTGTTTTTGTCTTCTACGGTACCACGGCGGTCAATGACCTTGCCCTCATAGAGCATGGCTTCGGACAGGGTGGTTTTGCCGCTGTGGGGAGCACCGATGAGGACGATGTTGCGGATGTCTTTGGTTGTGTAGGTCTTCATGTTTTATTGTGTGTTTTTACGAATTCTCGCGGTAGCTTGCAAATATAACAATTTTCATCCTATTCGCAAATCTTAGAAGCCAAGATTGAAAACAGGTCCTATATACCATCGGCCTTCCTGCCCTGCGGCTCCAAGGAGGCTGCCGCCCATGTAATCCACGGACAGGCCCAGCGACAGGTCGAACGAAAGGATAAGCCGCTTGAGTTCTGCCGTAAGGTCCGCCCCGACGCTCCAGAGGCTGCCTTTTCCGGAGGCCAGCGTGTAGTCTGCATGCGGAGTGAGCACAAAATTGCTGATATAGGTTACGGGCATAAGGGAAATGTCACCGAAGTACAGGGGGATGGCATAATCGGCCGTAAACTTTGCCTGGACGGGGCTGATGCCGACCATTGCAAGCGAGGCGCCGTCGTCAAAGCCGCGGGGAGAGACATCGACAAGACGCTCCAGGAAGGGTGCGTCGGGATTCAGGGCACCGGAAACCAGGGCGGTAAACCGGAACCCGTGAGTCTGGTAAAATCCGGGCAGGTAGCCGTAAACATAGGCCGATGCCGACGGTGAGAATACGCCCGTAAGTCCGGGACGCATCCTTGCCGCCATTTCCAGGCCGATACCAAGCCTTGGATAGACGCGGCTTTCCGTATTAGGGGTCATGACGTAAGCCCTGAGGGAAGCGGACAGGGACTGAAGCAGGACGGGTGTCCCGCTGCCGAAACCCTGGAAACGGTAATAAGTCTGAGTATCTGCAAAATAGTTTGCCGAAGTGGAATAGATTCGGGGTGCGGCGTTGTACCAGTTGTTGGAAATGCCGTAGTTCACCCTGGGAATCAAGCCCCACTGGATGCCGCCTTTGTAAAAACGCCAGGGAATGTAGGCGGACAGGGAGGCTGTGGCAACAGGCGCTGAAAGTTCCCTGGAAACGGTCTGGTTGACGACTGTAGCTCCAGCGGTCTTCCGGATGAGGGAGTAGGCCGATGCATTGCTGTCCCCCATGTCAAAATTCAGTTCAAATACAGGGTAAAGCCCTTCATATACGGCTTTGACGTGCAGGGCATTCCTCCAGGAGCCGTCGCCCTTTGCCGACGGATGCAGGGAGTATCCCACGGACCCGTACAGCGTACCCAGGGTATTCTGGAAAAAGCCGGTTACACCAAGCGACAGGTTGTCGTATGTAAAGTCAAAGGACTCGCTTTTGATGCTGTTGTAATTGATGTAAACCGGAGCCCAGGAATGAAGGCGGGCAGGGTGTCCCAGTTTGTAGTAACGGGACGGCTCCGAAATGTTTACAGGGCGGCTGCGGTCCACTCCGCCAAGGGAATCTTCCTGTGCGGTAAGGACGTCCTCCATAATGTATGTATGGGGTTTGGAAAAGTCTGCCTTACGCTCTTTGAACGCATCTGAAGGAAGCTTGAAAACAGCCCGTCCGTCTATAGTCTGCGCAAGGAAATAGATTTCGTCCTCATGGTCCACAAAGTCTACGCCGCCATACCTAAGAAGGGTTTCCTGGGTGAATTCCCCGGACTCCAGGTCATAGGAATACAGCTCGTTTACCCCGCTGAGGTCCGAGACAAACTCCACGGAATCTCCGTCTCCGCCAAGGTTTCCAATTTTGCAGCGGACCGGAGGAAACAGCGGCTTCCACTCCCCTACCTCATAAAGGGAAAAACCTTCCTCGCCAAGGCAGACAGCGACAAGTCCACGGTCTGTCCAGGCTGTTTCCGTGGGCTGGAGGCCGGCGGGAACCGCGTATCGGCCCGTAAGCTCTCCGGAATCGGCGTCAAGGACAAGGACCTGGAAGCGGCCGTCCGTAAGGTAGGAAACCACGGAAAGGGCGTCGCCGTCTTCGGACGGGCTGGGGTTATAATATCGGCCGGAAGAGGTGAGGTCATGCACCCGGCCGCTTTCCGTGTCAAAGTAGCGGACTATGGACTTGCCGTCGTGTTCCCATCGGGGGTTGGTTATGGTCTCTGTCCAATAGAGCCGGCCCGTCTCTTCCGAAGGGTACAGCGAGGAGGCTGCCGTGGAAAAAGAGGCAAGGGGGCGCCACTCCCCGTCATCATATTTTACAAGCTGGGGATTGCGGGTATAACCGCTCCTGATGGCATAAAGCTCGTCGCCCATGGACACCAGCGACTCAAACTCCACGGGGAAATCTTCCCGGACCGACACTCTCTCCGGCTCGGGGAAAGGGCCGCGGGCATCCTCGTCGGCCTTCCAGATATCGGCAAAAGCCTTGGCGGTGCGGGAGAAATCCGGCTTTAAATTATAAGGGGCGAATCTGAAGATATTGCGGCGGGTGGCATCCAGGGCCTTGCGGACGGCAAAGGGGTCGTTACGGAAGACGCGCTCGCCGGCCACGGTCATATAGCCGATGGTGTAGTAATCCGGGGTGTAGTTCTTGAACGAACCGTAACGCCAGCGGCTCCAGGAGCGGAAATCGCCCTCTCCGAAGGCCACCCTGTAGTAGTTCAGGAAATCTGCCGTGCGGGCCCTGGTACCATAGGCGAGGCCTGTCTCTGCGGCAACGGCGTCACCCTCTCCCAGGGAGTGGTTCATATTGACGTACCAGACAACGGGGTTGAATCCCTGGCCGATAATCTTGGAGCCCACTCCGGTCCAGCCTTCGTAGGGGTACTGCAACTGGGCCTGATGGCGGGGTTCATGTGCTATGAGCTGAATGGCCCATGGCGCCGGATCCGGTCCATAGGCCCCGGGAGTGGTATATAAATCCATCCTTGTGGGAGCCCAGGAGACGGAGCCGTTCGGATGCGGTGCGCGGGTATGCAGGACCACCGGGAATTTCCTCCCGGGACGGGCGCCGGTATCCACTTTCAGGCTCCTGCCGGAAGCAGGGCGGAACTGCTCCAAAAGCGTGGCGTAAACCCTTGCCAGGGAGTCCGCTCCCTCCGGATAAACGACCTGATAATAATCCGTCTCCACCTTCATCCAGCGGATGGATGCGGGGTCAACGCCGGAAGTGTAGAACTGCGCCCTGGCACTGATGGCGGCCGCAAGAAGGACCGCGACAGCGATAAGTCTCCTCATGCGTCAAAGCTCCAGATTATAGCCTCCTGGTAAACCTCTCCGGGACGAAGCACGGCGGAAGGGAAGTCTTCCCTGTTGGGAGAGTCGGGGCAGCGCTGGCACTCTATAGCCACGGCGTCGTAGTCATGGTAGGGTTTGCCGGACTTGCCAACCGGGCAGCCTTCCAGCCAGTTGCCGGTATAGATTTGCACCGCGGGCTGGGTTGTAAGGACCTCAAGGTGGCGTCCGGATTTGGCTGCCCAGAGCTGCGCCGCCGTTGAAAGCTGGCCGGGAATGGCGCCGTCAATAAGGTAGCAGTTGTCGTAGCCCTTGCCGTATTTGAGGGCGGGGAAGTCTGCCTGTATATCCTGGCCGATGCGTTTTGCCTCCACAAAATCCATGGGGGTCCCGGCAACGTCTGCGGGCTCTCCCTGGGGGATGAGGCTCTCGTCCGTAGGAAGGTAGGAGGAGGCGTTAAGCTCCAGCTTGTGGTCCAGGACCGAGCCGCTGCCGTCTCCGTCAAGATTGAAATAGACGTGGTTGGTAAGGTTGACGACGGTAGGGGCGTCGGCCTCGGCGGTAAGGATGAGTTTCAGGGAATTGTCCTCTCCCCAGCTGTACTGGGCCATGGCTTTGAGGTTGCCGGGATAGCCGGCCTCGCCGTCTTCCGAATAATAGAGGAACTGCACGCTTTCTCCGTTTATGCGGCTTTCCCAAACCTGGTTCTGGAAGCCCTGGGGACCGCCGTGAAGGTGGTTGGGACCGTTGTTTACGGGCAGGGTGTACTGCTTTCCGTCAAGGGTGAACCTGCCTTTGGCGATGCGGTTGGCAAAGCGGCCGGGGATTTTTCCGGCACAGGGGCCGTCGGCATAATAATCCATGGCGTTGGGGTAACCCATGACAACGTCGGAAAGTTTTCCGTCTTTGTCCGGCACCACTATGGAAACGATTCCGGCGCCCAGGCTGGACAGCTGAACATATGCTCCGGACTTGTTTGTAAGGGTATAAAGGACTATCTGTTTTCCGTCGGGAGTTTCTCCCCAAATCTTTTGAGTTATCATTTGGTTCCTGTTTTGTTTTCACAAATATAATGAATAAATTTGTCTGCTAACAACTTTTGTCAAAAATGAAACAATACCTTGATCTTCTGAGGTACATACGGGAAAACGGAGTAATAAAAGGCGACAGGACAGGAACCGGAACGCAGAGCGTCTTCGGCTATCAGATGAGGTTCAACCTTGCCGACGGATTCCCCCTCCTTACCACCAAAAAAGTTCACCTTAAATCCGTGATTTACGAGCTTCTGTGGTTTATCTCCGGCAACACCAATGTCCGTTACCTCCAGGAGCACGGCGTTTCAATCTGGGACGAGTGGGCCGACGAAAACGGCGACCTGGGCCCGGTTTACGGCCACCAGTGGCGCTCCTGGCCCGCACCGGACGGCGGCACCATAGACCAGCTGTCTCAGGTGATAGACCAGATAAAGAACAACCCCAACTCCAGGCGCCTGCTTGTAACGGCATGGAATCCGGGAGAGGTGGACAGGATGGCCCTGCCGCCCTGCCACTGCCTTTTCCAGTTTTACGTGGCGGAAGGGAAACTCTCCTGCCAGCTTTACCAGAGAAGTGCGGACGTGTTCCTTGGCGTTCCCTTCAACATTGCCTCCTACGCCCTGCTCACCATGATGATTGCCCAGGTCTGCGGCCTTGAGCCCGGAGAGTTCGTGCATACAACCGGCGACACGCATCTTTACCTGAATCACTTTGAGCAGGCAGACCTTCAGCTCTCCCGGGAGCCCCGCCCCCTGCCCCGCATGAGACTCAACCCTTCTGTCAAATCCATTTTTGATTTCAAATACGAGGATTTCACCCTTGAGGGGTACGATCCCCATCCCGCAATAAAAGCCCCCGTAGCAGTATGAAAAAATGCCTGATAGTAGCCGTTGCAGACAACTGGGGTATAGGCGTCAACAACGCCCTTCCCTGGCATATATCCGAAGATCTCAAATACTTTAAGGAAACCACCCGCGGCTATCCCGTGATAATGGGCCGATCCACGTATTTTTCCATCGGCCGGCCGCTTCCCGGAAGGAAAAACATAGTCCTGAACCTTGGCGGGGACCCCATCCCGGAGGTCTGCTGCGTCTATTCCTTCGAGGAGGCCTACCGTGAGGCAGAGGCCACCGGTGCCGACAAGTGCTTTGTAATAGGCGGCGCCTCCGTTTACCGTGCCGCAATGCCGGAGATGGACATCCTGTACATTACCCACGTCCACACGGAGGTGAAGGATGCCGATGTCTTCTTCCCCGTCATAGACCCCGCCCGGTGGCAGGAAAAATCCCGCTCCGCCACCCATACGGATCCGGAAACCGGCTTCACCTTTGAATTTGTAATTTACGAAAAAAGATAAGCTTATGAGAACCAAGATTCATCAGAAATTTAGCGAACTCTTTGGAAATGAAGGAGTTTGGTACACATCGGCCGGACGTATCAACATCATCGGCGAACATACGGACTATAACGGCGGATACGTCTTCCCGGGAGCCATCAATGTGGGTATCCTTACGGAAATCCGCCCTAACGGCACGGACAGCGTGAAGCTTTTCGCCCTGGACAAGAACGAACTTGCAGAATTCAAGCTTTCCCAGGAGGCCCTGCCGGAGCAGTTCTGGGCACGCTATATCTTTGGCGTCTGTAAGGAGGTCCTCAAGCGCGGCGGCAAGGTGGAAGGTTTTGACGCCGTGTTTGCAGGAGACGTTCCGCTTGGTGCGGGCCTCAGCTCGTCGGCCGCCCTGGAGAGCACTTTCGCCTTTGCCCTCAATGACCTTTTCAACGACAACTCCATAGAAAAGTTTGAACTTGCAAAGATAGGCCAGAGCACGGAGCACAATTACTGCGGCGTCAAGTGCGGCATCATGGACCAGTTTGCTTCCGTATTCGGAAAGGCCGGCTCCATCATCCGCCTCAACTGCAAAACCGGAGAGTACAAGTACTTCCCCTTCAATCCGGTAGGTTACAAGCTGGTTCTCATTGACACCTGCGTAAAGCACAGCCTTGCCGACGGCGCATATAACAAACGCCGCGAATCCTGCGAAAGGGCCGCTGCCGCCATCCGGAAGAATCATCCGGAGGTGGAATTCCTCTCTGACGCCAAGCGCCTGTGGCTGGACGAGGTTCGCAGCGAAATCTCCGAGGAAGACTTCCTGCGCGCAGAGTACGTAATTGGTGAAGTCCAGAGAGTCCTGGATGTCAGTGACGCCCTTGAAAGAGGTGACTACGAGACCGTTGGCGAAATGATGTATCAGACTCACTTTGGCCTGAGCCGCCTGTACGAAGTCTCCTGCGAAGAACTTGATTTCCTCAACAAACTTGCCCGCAAGATGGATGTAACCGGCTCACGCGTTATGGGCGGTGGCTTTGGCGGCTGCACCATCAACCTGGTGAAGGAAGGGCTCTACGACAAGTTCATTGCCGAGGCCCGCAGGCAGTTCACGGAAAAGTTCGGCCACGCTCCAAAGGTCTATGACGTGGTGATAAGCGACGGCGCCAGAAAACTCTAAAGCTAGACCGGGCTAACGGAAATGCCGTGAGACCCAGGCTGCATCAATTGAGGCGAAGCCGGAACCGGGGCGGAGGGAAGGATTGCGGGAAAGGATTCCGGCAGCGTCTTCATAGACGTTGAATCCAACATTCACAAGATTCATATTTCCGCCGTGGGGGAAGGCAAAGACAAGGTCGTTGTCTGCCCCCTCAGTGCGGAGAAACCTCAGGGCTGCGGAAGCCATTTCCGGATTTTTAGCCTGAAGTTCCTGACGGGTGACCCATTTGCAGACTTCTATGGTGAGGTCGTCCAGGGAGGCCTCTGCAATATTCACTTTTTCTATAAGATCGCCCGTTTCCCTTACAAGACGCAGCGAGTAGCCGTCCAGGCCGGAAAGGGCCTGATTGACGGAAGATGGCGGCTCCTGGTTCCCGGGAAGCAGCCAGACCATAAGGCGGGCCGACGGATCGTGATACAGGAACTGCCCCGTGACAAGGTTCCTGGTGCCGCAATAAGGACATTCCCAAAGGAAAAGGGAACCGTCCCGGACGGCAGCTTTAAGCTGGGGAGATTCTGAGGCGTTTACGCTCTGCGGGAACTCAACGTCATGATGTTCGCCGCATTTTCTGCAAATACAATCCATAGCCGTTAGTAAAAGAATATGCAAAAATACTCATTTTTATTGGTTCTGCTGCTTGTATGCCAGGAACTTTGCGCCCAGAAGATAGTTTTCTGGAATCTGGAGAACTTCTTTGGCTACAGGAACGATTCCACCGCCGTGCCGGGCTGGACAAAAAGGCGTTTCGAGACCAAGTGCAATGCCGTGGCAAAAAGCATCCTCTGGATAGCGGGAGAGGAGGGCGGCCTTCCCGATGCCGTGGGCCTTGAAGAGGTGGAAAGCGCCTTTGTGCTGCGGCGGCTGCTCCAGAGTACGACCCTTTCCAAGACAGACTACCGCTACATTCACTTTGATTCTCCGGACAAAAGGGGTATAGACGCCGCGCTTCTTTACAGGAGTTCCACGCTGGAATTCATAGACGCAAAGCCCTGCCACATCCTTGAGCGCGACTCTTCCGTCATAAGCACAAGGGATATCCTGCTTGCCCGGTTCCGGGACACACTGGGGCGGGATTTGGCAATACTTGTGAACCATCATCCTTCAAAATACGGAGGGGCTTCCTCTGCCGGCAAAAGACAGCTGGCTCTGGAAAGGATGTACGCCGTCATGGACTCCCTGAAGGCCTGCGGGGCTACCAGGATTGTCTCCGGCGGGGACTTCAACGACTCCCCCGCTCCGGCGCCGGACGGCTGGATTAACCTTGCGGAAGAGCTCCACAGGAAAGGCCGGGGCACCATCCGCTTCCAGGGCCGATGGGAAATGATAGACCACGTGATTGTCTCCGATAATCTGGAAGGCTCACGCATGAAAATAATCCAAATCCCTTTCCTTATGGCCGATGATCGCACGTACGGCGGCAAAAAGCCTCTGAGGACTTTCACCGGACCAAGGTACAGCGGAGGCGTATCCGACCATTGTCCCATTCTTGTCAATATTGCCGAAAATTAAGTACCTTTGCAGCCGTTATGGCAGAATTCAAGACAAACAAAGCCGTATTTGTGGGCGTTATCCTGGAAAAGGGTACGGAACGCAAAGTACAGGAATATCTGGAAGAACTCCGTTTCCTTGCGGAAACGGCCGGCGCCGTTGGTGACAAGATGTTTACCCAGAGGCTGGACCGCCCGGACAAGGCCACCTATATCGGCCCCGGAAAACTGGAAGAGATAAAGCAGTACTGCGTGGAAAACGAGATTGAGTACGTCATTTTTGACGACGAACTCACCGGCATGCAGCAGAGAAACATAGAAAAGGTCATCGCCTGCTCGGACGTCATTGACCGCACCAGCCTTATCCTGGAGATTTTTGCCCAGAGGGCCAAGACTTCCTATGCAAAGATGCAGGTGGAACTGGCCCATTACAACTACATGCTGCCAAGGCTTGCCGGCATGTGGACACACCTGGAGCGGCAGAGGGGCGGCATGGGTACCCGAGGAGGTATGGGCGAAACCCAGATAGAGATTGACCGCCGTATAGTGAAGCAGCGTATTTCCAAGCTCAAGGAAGACCTCAAGAAGGTGGACCGCCAGATGGCCACACAGCGTGGAAACAGGGGTTCGCTGGTCCGTCTTGCACTTGTAGGATACACCAACGTGGGAAAGAGCACCATAATGAACCTCCTTTCCAAATCCGACGTGTTTGCAGAGAACAAGCTCTTTGCCACCCTGGACACCACGGTCCGCAAAGTGGTCATAGAGAACGTCCCCTTCCTTCTGAGCGACACCGTCGGGTTCATCCGTAAACTCCCCACCCAGCTTGTGGAGGCCTTCAAGAGCACCCTGGACGAGGTCAGGGAGGCCGATGTCCTCCTTCACGTGGTGGACATTTCCCACCCGGAATTTGAGGAGCAGATGCAGGTTGTGGAGCAGACACTCAAAGATATCAGCGCCTTCAACAAGCCCGTCTTCGTTATCTTTAACAAGGTGGACGCCTATAGCTACGAGCCTTACGACCAGTTTTCACTGGAGCCCAGGCAGCCTGTGAACAGGACTCTGGAAGAGCTTAAGAACAGCTGGATAGCTCAGGAAAAGACCCCGTGCATATTCATATCGGCAAAGGATAAGATAGGGATAGAAAAACTCCGCCACGATCTCTATAAAATCGTAGCGGAGATTCATGCGGGAAGATATCCTTTCAATAACTTCCTCTGGTAGGACTACTGGTTCATGAAGGGCAGCATTTTGGCCTGGTCCAGGATAAGCTGGGCCATGAGTTCGTTACCGGAATGCTCCCCGCCAAGCACGTCGAATATTTTCACAAGGCCTGCCTTGCCGCCGCCGTTTTTAAGCACATAGGCTATGCACAGGTTCTGGGGGCCTACGGAAGAAGAAAGGATGTCAAGATCCGTGAGTCCCATCTGGAAAGTGGCAATTTCGAATGCCGCCCCGGAGTATTCCTGCAAAAGCTTCTCTATGTCCCCCAGCGTTTTGAATCCAAGGGACACGAATACCGGAAGGTAAGGCATCAGGGAAACGGCCTGGATTTCCGCCTGGTTCACGGACGCTATGCGGCGGTTCAGATTGTCAAAAGGTCCCAGCTCAAGGAAACTGCGGTAAGACTCCTCGTCCAGGAGCACCTCGGACAGGTTTCCCGAAGCAACCAGAGCCTTAACCTTCCTGCGGTAATCCGTAAGGTCCTGACGCATCTTGGTAAACTCGTCGTCTATCAGCTCCAACATGCCGGCAAGACGGCTGAGATTCCTTATATAACGCGTGGGAATGGATACGCCGCTCTTGTAGCCGGTGTCATGGTTCATGTTGGACCAGGCGTGCTGCAGTACGGTACGCATCTGCACCTCAAAGCGATACGGGAAACCCTCCATGGAGCAGATATAGTGCAGTGACATGTAGCCAAAGCTGTCAATCTCGTGGATTTTTCGCTTGTCCACGGAATTTTCCCAGTCCACCTTGAAAAGTCTCTCCACGGCCGATGCCACCTTGTCCACGTCATCCACATAGAAGGTTATGACACGAATGCCGATGATGTCCGTAATATCGGCAAGGGTCTTGTACTTGGATCCCTTCAGCTCCAGCTTTCCGGCAAGTGAATCCTCCCCCTTTACCCTGCTCTCCAGGGCCGCCACGATAAGACCGGCGTCGGAAACTGACTTCCTGAGGATGGAACTGATTTCTTCCGTCTTTTGGTTGAAAAGCGGAATGTTCTCCCTGTATTCTTCCATTATCAGTTCACAGTGGGGGTCCAGGATATGCTTGCTAGCCATTTTGTAAAGATTAATAGTTAATTTTAATCCCTCAAAGATAATAAAAAAAGGACAAACCCAGTCCGGTTTGTCCTTTCTTCATTTTATACAGAATCTATTCACCTTCGATGTTGGGAGTGAAGGTATCGTCGGCGGCCCCTATGCCGCTGAGACTACCTGCTGCATTAAGGTTAAGATAGTACATATAGATTCCAATCTCGTAGGTGGAAGGATAGATGTAGTTATACTCAAGGTAATCGGTATTGGAAACGGCGGTTGACACATCGGCAACGACAAGGGCGCCGTCTTCGTCGGAGTAACCGGTTCGCTGCATGGCAACGGTAAGAGCGTAATACTCCTTTCCGTCATCATCCTTCTGGGCACTTCCGCTTGTATTGAATACGATATCCGTACCTTCTGCAAAGAGATTCTTGAAACGGTATCTGCCCTCTACGGATTCACACTTTTCAAGTTCCACATCGGTGATATCACCAAACAGGGCGGAGGTGTAAGTTCCGGTTGCAACCTTTACCCAGGAGAGCTTCTGCACGGTGGTCTTGTATGAAGGAGCACCTGCGGTAAGATCCTTGTAAATATAGTAGTAGTCGGTAGGAACGGCTATCTCAACGGTGTATTCCTTGCCTACATCCAGCTTGGAAACGCCGATGGTGATATCGGCACTGGTTTGGCCGTCTGCAAAGGTGACGGATTCGGGAATCTCAAAGGCACCCCCCTGATTCCATTTTACCACAAGGGGAACGATAAGGGAACCTGTACCGGAAGCCCTGTCTATAGTAACGGTAATATCGGTCGCGGAAGGGTCCAGTTCCACTGTTTTGGAAGTACCGCTGTTCAGGAAAAACACTTCGGTCTTTCCCTCAGTGGCATCCGTCTCTCCCTTCTCATAAGGGAAGTTCTCCTTTTCGCAGGATGCGAGTGCAAAAACTGCAAGAGCGCTGGCTATAATATATCTGAGTTTCATAATCGTGCTTTTTAGTCAGTTACACCATCGTTAAGTTCGCCGTTCTGACCGCTCACGGGCTGCTCTCCTCCGGTGTTGTCCTGGATGCCGAAGTTGGTGTTGGTCTCTGAAGTGCAGAAACGCATCAGGAGCCAGGGGTCGTTATAGGCAATATTGAAGCGGAATGCCTCGGGAACAATGCTCTCCTTGCCTTCGTGGAAACGCACGACATTCTTCTGGAGACGCATAATATCGCTCATGCCAAAGCCTTCTCCCCAGAGTTCAACCCTTCTCTGGAACCAGACCTCGTTGAGGAAGGTTCTCTCGCTCTCGCTGGGAACGGTGTAGGAAGGATCCCTGTAGGTGGTGATAAAATCCTTAAGCAGATTCTTGGCTTCGGACTCGCTGCCGGCACGGTAGAGAGCCTCCACGCGGATGAGAATCATTTCTTCTGCACGCATCAGAGGGAAGTCGTCGTCATTTACAGACATGCCTACCTGTGCCATGCCGAACTTTACGTTGGTGTAGGGAGTGAAGGGTTCCTTCACATTCTCTATTGTGAGCTGCGCGAGGGCCTTACCGCTGGTTCCGTTCCATGTAACTTTTTCAAGGAGCGGGGATTCCAGATTCTTGTCAACCCACCAGCCCTTACGGACATCGGTGTCGGGGATAAGGTCATAGAGGATGTTGTTGATCCTGGCATAGGTTGCAGTTCCTGCAGAATATCCGTCGCCGGAGAAGGATCTGAGCCAGGAGCTGGAGGTGGCATAGTAACCGTCAGGTTGGGCGTTTATGGCCGATGAAACCATGTCTATACCCCAAATCCAGTTGTGCTCGGAAATATCCTTGAACGTAGGCTGGGAAACCTCTTCAATGGAAGCGGGGGTATAACCCTCAAGCGCCTTGCCGGCATCCTCTGCGGCTTCTTCCCATTTACCCATTACAAGGTTGGCACGTGCACGTAATCCGTAAACAACGGAAAGGTCAATGCGGGACTTGTTGGTACGGGCAGGGATATCGCTTCCGCTGAGGAATTTCTCTGCTGCATTAAGGTCTTCTATGATAAGTTCATACACCTTCTCCACCGTTGCACGGGGGTTGTTGGCAAAGTCCGTAGTTTTCTCCGTAACAATAGGTACGCAGGGCTGGTCCTTTGCAGCCAGGTAAGTGAACTGGAAAGAGGGAGCAAGATAGAGGTAGTCGAAAGCCCTCATCGCATGAGCCTGTCCAAGTTTGTTCTTGGATTCGGGGTCAGTGGTGGCTGCATCAAAGGAATTGATGATGTCGTTTGCAACCTTAATCTGATTGTATGCAATTGCGTACCTTATGTAAGGATTTGCGTAGTCTGCATTGCGGGAGGTGTATTCGCCGCAAGTGGAGAACCAGTTATAGTCGTTGTTGTCAAGCACTACGTCGGCCGCTTCAATATCGTTGGAGAAAGCCGCCATGATGAAACCGAAGTCATCGGCCCTGGTGCTGGTGGTGCGCTTGAAGATAAAGTTGGGCTCGCCCATCATGCTGAACAGACCGGTGAAGGAAGCGTCTGTCCTGGAAGGAATCAACTCATAAGTACTTTTGAGCTGATCCTCGGTATATGTTCCGCCGGAGGGAACTGCCTCGTCAAACTTTCCGCAAGCAAGTACGGAAAGAATGACCAAACCGGAAATTAAAGTTTTGTTAATCTTCATAATACTTACTTTTTAGAATTTGAGTGAAACACCTGCGGTAATAGTGCGCATTGCAGAGTAGGAACCGCTGTTGAGGCCGGATCCGCTGGTGTATCCGCCAATACCGTAGTTATACCTGGGGTCTATACCCTTGCGGGCGGTAAGGACTGCAAGGTTGTCGCCGGTAACATAAACTCTGAGGTTGGAAATACCAATCTTGGAAACAAGTTTCTCAGGAAGGGTGTAACCAAAGGTTAAATTATTAACGCTCAGGTAGTTGGAGCTAACCAGGAACCTATCCACAGGAGATTATCCAACGGAGGAGTCACCGTCCAGACGGGGAACGTCGGTGTTGGTGTTGTCCGGAGTCCATGCCTTGAGGGCGTCCTTGTGCCAGGCGTTGCCTGCACTGGACTGTGTGTGCATGAGAGCCTGGTAGGTACCGTCATAGTAACGGCCGCCGAGCTGGAAGGACAGCTGTAAGGAAAGGTCGAAACCGTAGAACTTAACGCTTGTTCCAAAACCGCCGAAGAGTTTGGGAAGGATGTCTCCACAGTCAAATTTGGTAGCCTGGTCAAAGATCTCGGTGATGGAAACGCTTCCGTTCTTTTCCTCTTTGTAGTACTGTGCCTTACCGGTTTCGGGATTCACTCCTGCATACTTGTAAAGATAAGCCTCGTAAAGTGAACCACCAACCTTGTATATGGAGTTGCTGTTCTTGATGCCTTCTCCGGAAACGGATTCGTCAAGGGAGGTGATGACATTCTTGTAGTTGCTCAAGTTGATGTTCCAATCCCAGGAAACCTGCTTTTTGTTGATGATATTACCGTCCAGGGAGAGTTCCACACCGTTGTTGCGGACGGAACCTACGTTGACGGGATAGTATCCGATAGGGTTACCGGAAGAAAGCGGAACGTCTTTGTAGTAAAGCATATCGGCAGTTGCCCTGGAGAAGTATTCCAGTGAACCGTTAAGTTTGCCGCCAAAGAGTTCGAATTCAATACCGGTATTAAAGGTATTGGATTTCTCCCAGCCAAGGTCTTCGTTACCCTTCCATACAAGGTTGAGTCCGTATTCGCCGGTTTCCTTGTTGTAGGTGGCCTCGTAGGAATCGGCATAAGGATAATAACGGTTAAGGTTGTCGTTACCCATCATACCGTAGCTGGCCTTAATCTTCAGAAGATCTACCCAGTTTACATCCTTAAAGAAGGATTCCTTGCTTATCACATAAGCTGCACTGGCACTGTAGAAGTTACCCCAGCGGTTCTTGGGAGAAAGGCGGGAAGAAGCGTCACGACGGAAGGATGCGCTGACGAATATCTTCTCGTCATAGTCATACTGCAGGCGGGTGAACCAACCCATGTGCATGTACCTGTTGGTGTATGACTCGGAACGCTTCTTATCTGTACCGAGGGCGTTGTTAAGTTCGTCGATGGTGGGAGAGAAAAGGTGATCATTGAATCCGAGTATCTCCTGATCCTCATACCTGTACTGGTCAAAACCTACCATTGCATTCAGGTTGTTCTTCCCGAAGCTTATCTTGTAGTCTGCAAGAGCCTGGATGTCAACTGAGAAGAAACGGTCTGCAACGGCCTCAACCATACCGTCATCGGAAGAACCGCTTGCAAAACGGCTGTAAAGGAGGTTCTGACGGGAGTTGGAGGAATTTACGCCAATGTTTCCGGTAAGAGTGAGACCCTTGACGGGAGTGGCTACAATACCAAGTTTTCCGTTGAAGTCATCCTTGGTGTAACGGTTGGTGTTGATAAGGTTGTCACGAACTGCGTTACCTACCACGCCGGGACGCTTGAATGCGGTCTGGTTGGCATCAAATACGGGGTAACCGTTTTCATAAAGGATATTGCCGCCTGCATCCCTTACATACAGGGGATAGATGGGGCCCATCATGTTTGTGACATAAAACACGTTGCCTGAACTTCCGTAAGTGGAAGAATAGGATGCCCTTTGTGCGTCTCCATGTGCGTAGTTCATGGAAGTAGCAAGTTTGAGCCACTTCTTTATCTGGTATTCTGCATTCAAGCGTGCAGTGTAACGCTTGTAGTTGGAGTTTGCCACAATACCGCCATCGTCCAGGTAACCTACGCTTGCATAGTAGTTGAGACGTCCGGTTGCACCTGAGAAAGATGCATTGTATTCCTGACGGAAAGAGTTATGGAAAGTCTCATTATACCAATCGTCCGGAATGTAGTAATTGGTTCCGTTGGAATAACCCAGGGTTGCGTTGGGGTTCAGCTTGAAGTTATAGCCGATAAAACGCTCCCCGGCAGGGATGGTATAAACCTGATAACCCAGACCGCCGTTTGCCTGATTGAAGATGTTGGCGTCTGCAAAGGCATAGGAATCTGCAATGCTCTTGCCGGCATAGTACTGGGAATTGAACATCATCTTATAATGTGTCTCGTAGTACTGTGCGGGATCTGTAATGACATCGTACTGGGGGATTAGCCTGGAGTTGGAACCCCAGCGGGCTTCAAGGCTCACTTTACCATCACGGCTTTCAGCCTTCTTGGTTGTGATGATAACAACGCCGTTTGCACCGCGGGCACCGTAAAGCGTGTTTGCAGCTGCATCCTTGAGGACGGAGATGGACTCAACGTCGTTGGGGTTGATGTCAGAAATGGAACCGTCATAAGGAACACCGTCAACAACATACAGGGGGTTGTTGCTGGAATACATGGAGCCGACACCACGGATACGGATGGTAGGGGCGTTGCTGGTAGGGTCACCGTTGCTGTTGATAATCTGAACGCCTGCGGTGGTACCGGCAAGAGCATTGGCAACGTTGGTTACCGCCCTGTCCTTGATGGCGTCTGAATTCACAACGGAAATGGAACCGGTGAAGGAAGTTTTGGTAGATGTACCGTAGGCTACAACTATGGTCTCTTCAAGGAGTTGGGTATCCTGTTCAAGGACCACATTTATCTCTTTCCTTCCACTCACATTCTCTTCTTTGGTGACAAATCCGATACAAATAAACTGAACAGTTGCATTTGAAGGCGTGTTCAGAGAGAAATGTCCGGCCTCGTCTGTCGTGGCATAAAGGGTATTGTTACCCTTAACAAGTACACTCACTCCGGGAATAGGTTCACCGGCCTGGTCACTAACAATACCTCACTAATGTCCCGTTAAGGGACGGTTAAACGTTTATAACTATATTATTTTTAACTACTTACAAAGCTTTTTGGGTGTGCACGATATAATTTGATATTTTTGCGGCAGTTACCAGTGTTATTGCCGCCATGCCACCTCAAG
>JAFUVY010000005.1 GCA_017477335.1 Bacteroidales bacterium | reverse complement strand
TATCTGTCAAAAGGGCGGAATTTGTTGCCGTCTATAAGCAGGAAATCAGGAGCAGGGTCAAGAGCCAACACAGCCCTCTGCATCCCCGTCACCGACGCCCAGAGGATATTCAGCGAGTCTATTTCCTCTGCCGATACGGCCTCCACAGCCCACGCCACCGCTTCCGTTTCAATTATAGGCCGCAGAGTTTCGCGGGCCTTTTCCGTCATCTGTTTGGAGTCGTTCAGAAGCGGGTGATGGAAGTCCGGAGGCAGAATGACTGCCGCCGCATAGACCGGCCCGGCAAGCGGCCCCCGGCCCGCCTCGTCGCACCCGGCCTCCCTCCGGCCCGGCTCCAGATATGCTTTCAGAGAAGGTTTCATTCCGGGGGCCAAAAATATTCAAAAAACCTCAAAACTGCAACCGCTCTTTCCATTTTGTCCTTGGAAATAATTCTTAACTTTGCGAGGTTATGAAAAGGGTGCTTGTAATAACTTACTACTGGCCGCCGTCCGGGGGATCCGGAGTGCAGCGGTGGGTGAAGTTTGCCAAGTATCTCCCGCAGGAAGGTTGGGAGCCGGTCATCTATGCTCCCGAGGGTGCAGATTACCCTTCCCTGGACCAGACCATGGGGGCCGACCTGCCCTCTTCCCTGGAGGTGATAAGGCACCCGATATGGGAGCCTTACGCCGTTTACCGCAGGCTTATGGGGGGCTCAAAGACCTCTCAGGGCCCGGTGACGGAAATATCTTCCGGCCGTAAGACGTGGAAGCAGAAACTCTCCCTGTGGATCAGGGCAAACCTGTTTGTTCCGGACCCGCGTGTGGGATGGGTCCGTCCAAGTGTCAAGTTTCTGAAGAAATACCTTGAGGAGCACCCCGTGGATGTGATTGTTACCACCGGTCCGCCGCATTCGGTACATCTTATAGGCCAAAAACTACACAGGGCGCTGGGTACGCCATGGATTCCGGATTTCCGTGACCCGTGGAGCAGGATGTACTACCTGAAGTATCTGCCCATGCTCCCCTGTGTCAAGCGGCGGATCCTGCATCAGGAACAGTCCGTGCTTGATGAATGCACCACCGTCCTTGCCGTTACCCCCGTAGTCCGGGAGCAGTTCATGGAAAGGACGGCAACTCCCGTTGCCATGATAACCAACGGCTACGATGCCGAGGATTTTGCCTCTCCCGCTCCTGAGGCTGACGGCTTTTTCAATCTTTCCCACACCGGACTTCTGGCTTCTGACGGCAATCCGCGCGCCCTTTGGAAAGTTTTGGGAGAGATGGCAGGCGCGGACAGGGAGTTCCGCGACAAATTAAGAATACGTCTTTCCGGAAAAGTGGACAGGGAAATCCTGGAGGACATAAAAACAGAAGGCCTGGAGGACAACCTGACACTTCTTGGGTATGTGGATCACCCCGGAGCGGTTGCCGAGCAGCGGCTTGCCCGGGTGCTTCTGCTCCCCCTCCGTAACGACCCCGACTATTCCCCCATCCTCCCCGGAAAGCTCTTTGAATACCTTGCCGCAAGACGGCCCATCCTTGGCATCGGCCAGGAAGACGGAGCCATGGCAAGGGTAATTGCCGATGCCTCCGCCGGCGACACCTTTGACTGGAACAACCGCATCGGCATACGCGGCTACCTGGAAAGGGCCTGGGAGGAGTTCAAAAACAGCGGAGACGTTCCTGCCACCACCGGCGATATAGAAAAGTACTCCAGAAGGAATACCACCGCAGCCCTGGCGGAACTCCTTGAAAAAACGACAAAACAGCAGTAAATGAAAAGTGTTTGGAAAAAGATAGCGGCATTCATTGGTACCGTGCTCCTGTTCCTTGTTCTGTCTTACGGCTTTGTGCCGGAGGTGCTCAAGGGTAAGATAGTGAACCAGAGCGATATATCCGGCTACGTGGGCATGTCACACGAGATGGACCAGTGGAACCGCCTCCATCCGGACGATCCCACGTACTGGACCGATTCCATGTTCGGCGGGATGCCCACCACGGCCATTTCTACCCGTAACCAGGGAGATTACACCCAGTGGATTTACAATCTCCTGCTCACGGGAAAGCGGCCAGCAACCTACCTTTTCATCACCCTCCTTGGAGCCTTCCTCCTCATGCTCGCTTTTGGCGTGAGCTGGCCCCTTGCCATAGGCGGAGCCATTGCAGTAGCTTTCTGCAGCTATAATTTCCAGATTATCCAGGTGGGCCACAACACCAAGATGCAGGCAATAGCCTTCATGCCGTGGGTGCTTGCCGCCCTTGTCTATACCTACAGGAGCCGGGACCTTCGCCGCATCCTTTTGGGAGCCGCCCTTTTTGGCCTTGCCCTGAGCATGCAGATAAAAGCCAACCATCAGCAGATTACCTACTACCTTGCGATAATGGTTCTGCTGTATGCGGTGGTGGAGTTTGTATCGGCATGGAAAGGGGAGAGGCTCAAGGGGTTCTTTGTGGCGTCGGCCCTGCTGCTGGTGCTGGGGACCGCGGGAATAGCCACAAACGTGAACAAACTGCTGCCTCTGGCAAAATATACCCCGCATACCATGAGAGGCGGATCGGAACTGACCAAGGCCGATGGCCCCTCCTCCTCCGGCGGCCTGGACCTTGACTATGCCACGGCCTGGAGCTACGGCTGGGAGGAACTTCCCAACCTGATGATCCCCAACTACAACGGGGGCGCATCGGCCCAGGCCGTGAATCCGGACAAGTCGGAGACCGTGAAACTGTTGCGCCGGGCCGGCCAGAGGGGAGCCCGTGAGGCTGCAAAAGCCCTTCCTATGTACTGGGGCCCCCAGCCCTTTACCGCCGGGCCGATGTATATGGGAGCCGTCACCGTCTTCCTTTTCGTGCTTGGCCTCTGCCTTTGCCGCCGCAAGGAAAAATGGTGGCTTGCCGCCGTATCCCTCATAGCCGTACTGATGGCCCTGGGTAATCATTTCATGCCCTTCACGGCGCTGTGCTTCAAGATTTTGCCTCTTTACAACAAGTTCCGCACAGTGTCCATGGCACTTGTGGTCCTACAGGTGGCGATGCCCCTTCTTGGCTTCATTACCCTTGACAGTATTCTCCGCCGGCCCATAGAAAAGCAAAGCCTTCTCCGCGGCCTTGGAATCTCCTTTGCCCTTACCGGCGGCTTCTGCCTTCTTGTGTGGCTTTTCCCGGGTATCGCCGGAAACTTTGAAGGCCCCGCCGATGCCGGGATGCAGGATGTTCTCCTGGACGCCCTGGTTGCAGACCGCGTCATGATACTCCGCTCCGACGCAATCCTGAGCTTTGTCCTCATACTCTGCTCCGCCGCCCTCATCTACTGGGCCTGCACCACGGAGGGAAAGGGGACCATTGCAGCAGCCGGAATATGTATCCTCATAGCAGTCAATATGTTCGCTACCGGAAAGCGCTACCTGAATAGCGACCATTTTGTAACGCCCAAGGACTTCAACAAGCCCTTTGCACAGAGGATGGCGGACAAGATTATCCTTGAGGACAAGGACCCCCAGTACCGTGTCCTGGACCTGACAGTAAATGTCTTCAACTCCTCCGTCCCGTCCTATCACCACAAAAACGTGGGCGGCTATTCCCCCGCCAAGCTTAGCCGCTATCAGGACCTCATAGAAAGGCATCTGAGTAATGAGATAGCCGGCCTTCAGAAGGTACTAATGGAGGACTTTGACTCCTGGGATGATTATATGGCCCGGAGCGCCCCTGTCCTTAATGCCCTGAATACCAGATATATAATTCTTGACGGCGGCTATCCTCCGCTGGAGAACGACAATGCCCTTGGCGATGCCTGGTTCGTGGATGGTTTCACTCCCGCCGCCACTCCCGAAGAGGAAATATCCCTTATCGGAAGCTGCGACCTTGCCCGAAGCGCGGTCCTTTCGCTGGAAGAAATAGAATCACTGCCATCCTCCATGATGACCGCGTCAGAGGATGACAGTATAGGCATGGTATCCTATGCCCCCAATGAGCTGCACTATGAATATACATCGGCCTCCGACAGGCTGGCCGTGTTCAGCGAAATAAGCTATCCCGGATGGAAAGCCACGGTGGATGGTGAGCCCCTGGACCTCCTCAGGGCCGATTGGACCCTCCGCGCCGCCCTTCTTCCCGCCGGGCGTCACAGCGTGGTGATGCGCTTCGATCCGGATTCCTACCGCACCGGAGCCGCCGTCTCCCGCGTCAGCTCCATACTTCTTCTTCTGCTGCTGTCAGTGGGAATTGCCGGTATTAAGTTCGCCAAGAAGCCGCTCTCCGGTGGTGTCTTTGAGAATAACTGATTTGTCCGCCCCCAGGAGGTAGATGGACGGCAGTGCCCGAACGTTGTAAAGGAGGTCCTGACGAATCACAAGGTCAGGGTCATAGCCGTTGATCCACCCGGCAGGGTAGGATGCTATGCGGCTTTTCCACAGGGCAATGTCTTCATCTATATAGATATCAAGCACTTTCAGCCTGCCGGAATCCAGCAGGGAGTTGACCTCGGGACTCTCTGACATCTGCTCCATGAGCTCTTCGCAGGCCTTGCAGTCAGGATTGCCGAAAATAAGGACAAGGGCGTCGGCCTTTACGGAATAGAGGGTCCGGGAGCGGCCCTCGGTATCTATGAATCGGAAGTCCGCCGCCTTGGTTCCCGGGGCGTTGAGGGCGCACATGGAGGCGTCCCAACGGTATGCGGTGCGCATAGAGTCGTCCGTGAGGGGACTTTCCGCCATAAGTGTCACAAACGGCAGGTAAAGGGATTCGTCCCTGACGGGAGAGTTGGGGTCGTAGAAATAGCGGGAGGCCAGCCGGCACATGTTACTGTACATCCAAGGGGAGCTTTCAAACGAGCGGAACATGGCCGTCATTGCCTTTTCCCCATTGGCCCCCGGCTCCTGCACCAGCGTGGCAAACATTCCCATCTGCTTTTCCACTTCCGCCTCCGGGACGGACTTGAAGTATGCCGAGTCGGACGCAAAAGCGTCCCAGAAATGCTCCGTGGCGTATGCCAGTCTGGCGGAAGGGTCATCGATAATGCCCGGAATTTCCACCTTGGGAAACGCTACGGCACCGGTGGCGCCGCCGGGTCCGCCGTCGCAGGAAGCAAGCATTGTAAGAGCGGCCAAAGCGGCCAGAATACACTTTTTCATACCCTTCAAAGATAGTCAAAAAATTACTACCTTTGCATACTATGGCAAAGATTAAGGAGGATACTCCACTTTTAAAACAGTTTTTTGAGGTTAAGGCCCAGCACCCGGAAGCAATTCTGCTCTACAGGGTGGGGGACTTCTATGAAACCTATTCGGACGACGCCGTCACGGCCTCCCGCGTCCTGGGACTGGTGCAGACCAAAAAATCCAACGGAGACAAGGAACCGGTTGCAATGGCGGGCTTCCCTCACCATGCCATAGAAGGCTATCTGACCAAATTGGTCAGGGCCGGTTACAAAGTTGCCGTGTGCGACCAGCTGGAAGACCCCAAATTTGCCAAAAAACTTGTAAAACGCGGAGTTACGGAAGTGGTTACTCCCGGCATCTCCTTCGGGGAGGGCATGCTGGAGCAGAAAGAGAACAATTACCTCTGCGGCATCAGCTCCCAGAGGGGCCAGCTTGGCGCCGCCTTCCTGGACGTTACCACCGGACAGTTCCAGGTGGCCCAGGGCTCTCCGGAGTACATTGCCACTCTGGTAAGTTCCCTCTCGCCAAAGGAGATGGTGATTCCGGGCTCTTCCAAAAAAGAGCTGGAGCAGCTCTTTGGAGACTGCTATTACACCACCCTGGACGAATGGGCCTTTGTCTATGAAGGCTCAAAGGAAAGGCTCCAGAGACACTTTGGCCTGGATTCCCTGAAAGGCTTTGCCGTGGACGGAGCTCCGCTTGGAGTTGCCGCCGCCGGCGCCCTTCTGGTGTATCTGGAACAGACCTGCCATTCGGGTCTGGGAAACATCGTTTCCATTGGCCGCATAGACCCCGGCGGAACCGTATGGATGGACCGCTTCACCATACGCAACCTGGAAATATTCGCATCCTCCGGAGGCCCGGAAGGAGTGTCGCTGGTTCAGACCATAGACCGTACGGCAACGCCCATGGGAGCAAGGCTCCTGAGGAGTTACCTTGCCATGCCCATCGTGGACAGGGAGGAAATAGGTGAGCGTCAGGAGATTGTACAAATACTCAAGGACAACCCGGAAGCCCTCTCGGAAACCCGCGAGGACCTCTCCCGTCTTGGGGATGTGGAGCGAATCATAGGCCGTATCGCCAACGGAAAGGCCTACCCCAGGGAGGTTGTTCAGCTGGGCCGGGCGCTGGCGGTGACAGAGCCCATAAAAGAGCGGCTGCAGGGGATATCGGCCCCGATGGATGCCCTCCTGGGCGGGCTTCGTGACTGCGGGGACCTGCTCCGGGAAATACGTCGGGTCCTGGCGCCGGAGCCTGCCGCCCAGATAGGAAAGGGTCCCGTCATTGCCGATGGTGTGGACCCCGACCTGGACAATCTTCGCGCCCTTTCCAGCGGAGGAAAGGACTACCTGCTGGACATGCAGAAACGGGAGGCCGAACGCACCGGCATAAGCTCCCTGAAAATAGCCTACAACAACGTCTTTGGATATTACCTGGAAGTCAGGAACACCTACAAGGACATGGTCCCTCCGGAGTGGATCCGCAAACAGACCCTGGTGAACGCGGAGCGCTACATCACCCCGGAACTCAAGGAGTATGAAGAAAAAATAGTGGGGGCCGAAGAAAACATCTACGCCATAGAAACCCGCCTGTACGGCATCCTGCTGGAGCAAATCCGCCGGAACATCCCTGCCATCCAGACCAACAGCCGCATCCTTGCCAAACTGGACGTCCTTGCAGGCTTTGCCGTCATGGCCGATGAAAGGAATTACTGCCGCCCCGTCCTGGACGACAGCCTTGTCATAGACATACGCGCAGGCCGCCATCCCGTTATAGAAACCCTGATGCCGGTGGGAGAGGAATATGTTCCCAACGACGTCCTGCTGGATTCCGGCGGGCAGCAGATAATAATCCTCACCGGTCCCAACATGGCAGGTAAATCGGCCCTCCTGCGTCAGACGGCGCTCATCGTCCTGATGGCCCAGACCGGGTCCTTTGTCCCGGCAGACAGCGCCCGCATAGGCTGGGTGGACAAAATTTTTACGCGTGTGGGAGCAACGGACAACATCTCCCGCGGGGAATCCACCTTCATGGTGGAGATGCTGGAGACATCCATGATACTCAACAACCTGTCTTCCCGCTCCCTGGTGCTTCTGGACGAGATTGGCCGCGGCACATCCACCTTTGACGGCATGTCCATAGCGCGGGGAATCGTGGAGTTCATCCACGAGTGCGGCAAGGGCGCCAAAACCCTTTTCGCCACCCACTATCACGAGCTCAACGACATGGAAGGCATATATCCCAGGGTGAAGAACTACCATATTGCGGTGAAGGAATCCGGCAAGGAAGTCATCTTCCTCAGGAAGCTGGAAGAGGGAGGGACGGCCCACAGCTTCGGCATCCATGTGGCCAGGATGGCAGGAATGCCGCAGCGGGTGCTCCGGAGCGCGGAACACACCCTGAGGAACCTGGAGGCCACATCGGCAGTGCAGGACGGCATACAGCTGTCCATGTTCCAGTTGGACGATCCCCTTTTGGAATCCCTCCGGGACAAACTCTCCAGCGCGGACATCAACAACATGACCCCTCTCCAGGCCTTTGACCTGCTTCGTTCAATGAAGGAAGAAATGGGATTGTAGGCCTGTTTTTCCTTCTAAAATTTTGTTTTTCATATTTAGATAGTTATATTTGTGAGGTTTAACCTGAATATTAAACACTAATTTACACCAATATGAAAAAACTCCTTAAACTATCGGCTTTTGCATTGGCTGCATCGGCTTTGTTTGTGTCCTGTAACAAGGAGACGGCAGCTCCCGAGGTAACCCCTGCAGAGCCTCGCACATTCACCCTTTCTCTTGGTGAATCCCAGCCTGCACCTAAGGTATGGATTGACACCGAGGACAAGGTTGGCAAAACCTCCTGGTACGAGGGAGACAAGATTCTCTTCTCCACCGCTGCCGGAGACAACCAGACTGTTACGCTGGACAAGGCAGCCATCAGCGAAGACGGCAAAACCGCAACCGTAGTCGTAACATTGGCCGGAGACCTCTTTGCAGCATATCCGGCAGACGCAATTGACGCTACCAGGACCAAGGGCGGCGTTACCGCTTTCACCAAGTCCAACGTCCTCAAGATTGCCGCCTACCAGGACGGTGCTTCTTTCAATTTTGCACTTCTGGACGGCGTTATCGACTTCAACGTGGCATCGGATGTCATCGATTACGATTCCTTTGAACTCAAGGGCAACAACGACGAGGTCATCGCCTATGCAGCATTTGATGCAAAGGTAACTTCTGAAGGCGTGGTCGTTCCCATGGAGGGCTCCAACGGAGAACTCAAGACCGTCACCGGTAATATTGACGCCCTCTCAACAGGTCAGGTCTTCATCCCCGGCGGTGTAACCTTCGAGAAAGGTTTCACCATTACGCTTTACAGCGATGAAGAAGCCGTCAAATTCGCAAAGACGGACAAGGCAGTCACCGTGGGCCGCGGCCAGATCCTCGCCCTTGGAGACATCGTTGACCAGCTTAAGGATGTGACTCCCGATGTCCCTACCGGATTCTCCGCTGCTGACTTCTCCGGCAGCAACGTTTGGGGTTGGACCGTGTTCGACAGCGGAATTGACCTCAGCGAAGGCTTCACCTACATTTTCCACTATCGTCAGAATGCTGCGGCATCCGGTGTCGTCCGCTTCGGTAACTTTGCCGACAAGGACGAGAACTGGAT
>JAFUVY010000030.1 GCA_017477335.1 Bacteroidales bacterium | reverse complement strand
CCGTACCAAAGTCTGATTGTAACGGAGGAATGGAATACCCTCCCGGAGGACTCCGTTCCGCTTCGCTCCACTCCGGCCCCTCCCATTGTCTCCTGCGTCCCCGCCAGAGGGCGGGAACTTTGTATCCAACGGGCCCCTTCCCCCTACCCTTGTGCGGGGGTGCACAAGCCTCCGGGAGGGTACGCCCTTCCTCCTTCCCAATAAACATTAAAAAAGGAGCCAACTCACTTCTGCAAAGCATGGATTCACTACCCCGGTACGGAACACTTATAGGGATATTGTAGTAGGAAGGGGATAAGGTTTCGGACGGCATAGCCGCCCGTGGCTTTGTGAACGGGAGGGGCCCGCGACCGTCAGGTCGTGGGAGGGATAGGACCGTAGGTCCGTACCAGGCCGAAGTCTTATCCTATTCCGAACTTCTGTCCCAGTCCGAACACTTCCGGACACTTCTGATAGCGAGTTGTGAATCCGGAGCTATGGGGAAGTCAGCGGAGCTTTTCGAGGGGGACGGTGCCAGGGATGTCGTCGGAGGGAGGGGCGCCGTGCAGGTAGATGATGCGCTGGTTGGGGCTGCCTCGGAAAAGGAGGCTGGTGTCCCGCTGCTCCAGGATGAAGGGGCCGTCCACAAGGACGTCCAGGTACTCCAGCATGGGCGAGAGGGCGGGATTGGCCTGAATCTGCTCCAGGGTGAAGCCGGTCCAGCACCAGATGGTCTTGTTTGTTTCCTGCTTTATGCGGCGTGCAAGTTCGGTGAAGGCAGGAACCTGGTAAAAGGGGTCGCCGCCGGAGAAGGAGACGTTGGACATGCTGTCTGCCTTGATTATCTCCAGCAGCTCGTCCACTTCCATCCACTTGCCTGCATTGAAGTCCCATGACTGGGGGTTGTGGCAGCCTTTGCACGCATGTGAGCAGCCTGCACAGTAAATGGCGGTACGGAAACCGGGCCCGTCCGCCATTGTCTGATGCAGTATGTCCAATACTCTTATTCTCATGAGAGCCTATTTGTGGACCACGCGGTCATGGAGTTCGGCCAGTTTGCCGGAGTTCCAGCGGTTGGTGGTACCCACAAGGTAGCCGGTAATGCGCTGCAGGGTGTCAACGTGATGGCCGTGGCACTGAGGGCACTCGGTCTCGTTTTCCTCTGCATCTTCATGGCCGCAGTCCAGGCAGCGGTTGCGGTTGTGGTTCACGGAGCCGTAGCCTATGTCGTACTTGTCCATGAGGTCCACAATCTGCATGATGGCCTCCGGGTTGTGAGTGGCGTCGCCGTCAACCTCTACGTAGAAGATATGGCCTGCGTTCTCATACTTGTGGTAAGGGCCTTCAATCCTGGCCTTGTGCTCCGGAGTGCAGTGATAGTACACGGGAACGTGGCTGGAATTGGTGTAGTAGTCCTTGTCCGTGATGCCCGGAAGCACGCCGAAGGTCTTCTTGTCCTTCTTGGTGAATTTTCCGGAAAGGCCCTCTGCGGGGGTGCCCAGGAAGGTAAAGTTATGCTGATAAGTCTCTGCATAGCCATTGATTTTCTCTGCCATGTGGGACACAATCCTGAGGCCCAGTTCCTGCGCTTCCTCGCTTTCTCCGTGGTGCTTGCCGATAAGGGCGATAAGGCACTCCGCAAGGCCGATAAATCCTATCGAAAGGGTTCCCTGGTTGATTACCTTCTCTATGGTCTCGTCGTCATCCAGCTTCTCGCTGCCCAGCCACAGGCCGCTCATAAGGAGAGGGAACTGCTTTTTGAGGGCGGTCTTCTGGAACTCGTAGCGCTCGTTAAGCTGCCGTGCAGCGATATCCAGGGCCCAGTCCAGTTTCTGGAAGAACTTCTGTATGCGGTCCTCCTTCCGGGGCTCCTCATTCATGGCCTCTATTGCCAGCTTTACGATATTGATGGTGGTGAAGCTGAGGTTTCCACGGCCGATGGAGGTCTTGGGGCCGAACTTATTGCCGTACACGCGGGTGCGGCAGCCCATGGTTGCAACCTCGTGGATGTAGCGCTTGGGGTCATCGGCCTTCCAGGCGTCGTCCTGGTTGTAGGTGGCGTCCAGGTTCAGGAAGTTGGGGAAGAAGCGGCGTGCGGTGACCCTGCATGCGAACTTGTAAAGGTCGTAGTTGGGGTCCTCGGGGAGGTAGCTCACACCACGTTTCTTTTTCCATATCTGGATGGGGAAGATGGCGGTGGAGCCGTTGCCCACGCCCTCGTAGGTGGTGTTCAGGATTTCGCGGATGATGCAGCGACCCTCGGCCGATGTGTCCGTTCCATAGTTGATGGAGGAGAAGACCACCTGGTTGCCGCCGCGGCTGTGGATGGTGTTCATGTTGTGGACAAAGGCCTCCATGGACTGGTGTACGCGGCTCACGGTCTGGTTGATGGCGTGCTGGAGGGCACGTTCCTTACCCTGAAGGCCAACCAGGTCGCGCTTCAGGTAATCGTCAAACTTCGCGTTTTTGAGCTCTGAGTAATCCGTGTTCATGAGAGCGCTCACCTTGTCGATTTCTTCCTCGAAGGTCTTGCGTACGAAGGGGGCAAGATAGAAGTCGAAGGCGGGGATGGCCTGGCCGCCGTGCATTTCGTTCTGCACTGTCTCCATGGAGATACATGCCAGAACGGCTGCGGTCTCTATCCTCTTGGCGGGACGGGATTCGCCGTGGCCGGCCTTGAGTCCGTGCTCCAGGATAAGGTCCAGGGGATGCTGGATACAGGTCAGAGACTTTGTAGGATAGTAATCCTTGTCGTGAATATGGATATAGTTCCCTGCCACGGCCTCACGTACGGGGTCGGAGAGAAGGTTCTCGTCCACAAAGCTCTTGGTGGCCTCGGAGGCAAACTTCATCATCATGCCGGCGGGGGTGTCGGCATTCATGTTGGCGTTTTCACGGGTAATGTCGTTCACCTGGGCGTCGATGATGGTCTGGAAGATCTCATTGCTCTTGGCCTTGCGGGCAAGGTTACGCTTGTTGCGGTAACGGATGTACTCCTTTGCAACCTCCTTGCGGGGGCTGTTCATGAGTTCGTTTTCCACCACGTCCTGGATTTCCTCAACGCTCATCTCCTCCTTGTCTATCTTGGAGATTGCGTTGGCAATCTGGGCGGCAAGTACAATATCTTCTCCGTCTTCCGTCACATCCATAGCCTTAAGGATGGCGGAGACAATCTTCTGATTGTTAAAATCGACGCTTCGTCCGTCGCGTTTGAGAACACGTTTTACCATAGTGAATATTTGTTAGTTATTGTCCGGTAGTGGCCGGATGACAAAGTTATGATTTTCAAGCCCAAGATGAAAAAAAAGTTATTAACAATTTAAAAAATGCCCTGTTAATATGTTGATTAACAGGGCATAAAAAATTTATTTTTATCGTAAATCAGTCTCCAACCACCCAAACCAGGACGTGGCGGTCGAAGGTCATGTATTCAAGGTCGTACTCCTCCTCGTCTCCGTTTTTGTCAATGAAGGTGGCTTCCAGCTCTCCTTCTCCGCGGGGACGGAAACGCTCTATCTCTATCTGCTCGGCAAAATCCAGGCTATAGCGGCTCAGGAGCTTGAATACAGCTTCCTTGGCACACCAGTAAATGGCAAGCTGCTCGTTGCGCTTTTCGTTTTCCAGGTCGTCTATTTCGTCCTCGGAAAGAGCCTTCTTCTCTACGGCGGAGAAGTCACGGTCCAGAGACTCCACGTCAATGCCGCAGTCCTCCTCGTCGTGAAGGATTACCGCCACGTACTTTTCCGTATGGGTGATGGAAATGTTGGTGGGGTTGTTCTCCAGATATGGCTTGCCGTTGTCATGGTGGCTCAGGTAAACTTTCTCGTCAAAAAGGGTGTTGAGAAGGGCCCTTACGGCAAGACGCTGCTTGCGAAGGCTCTCGCTCTTGATGAAGGAGATTTCCTCCATCTCGTCCGTAGGGGTGGAACTCAGTTCCATGAGCTCCTCCTCGGACTCCGTGATTTGCCACACTGCGACAGTGGCCTCGTTTTCAAGTTTCTTTTTTAAATACAGTGCCATATAAGCGTATATAACAGGAGTACGCCCGGGATACCTCTCAAGGTACCGGGTCCACGGTCATATTATGAAAAATCGCGACAGAGGGTCGTCTGATGTGACGGCCGTCATTTGATTAGATTTTACCTGACTGGGAGGCTCCATAAATTTCTTTGCAATACAGGTTGCAAATATATATTTTTTTAATCAATTCAACAAATCGCTAATTGTATATCGTGTCAAGAGACACCGGTGTCCAGTGCGGATGAGCATCGCTGGTGAGGGTTGCGTCCACCCTTCTGTCCTGTCCCTGGATGATATTCTGCTCCAGAAAAAGCTTCTCCTCCGGCCACATGACAATATGGTAGGCCGCCACGTCGTGGGTATAGTCCGTAAAGCGGTAAATGCAGTGACTGTAACCTTTACGCTTAAGCTGCCTGGAGATGTAGCTGCTGCCCCAGATGCCGCGGAGGGCGGTGCCAAGGTGGTCGTAGGCCACGGCTTTGTCGGCAGTGCCGTGAAACATGGCCAGGGGGCAGGGAGCGTTTTTGAATTTGGGAGCTCCCGAGGTGCCGATAATGGCTCCTGCAAAAGACATGGCCCCTTTGAGGGCAAAGCCTTCCGGCAGAGAGTCTATCTCCCCGTTTGCAAGGGCCTTGACCGTTGCAAGGGTAATGATGGCCCCGGCCGATGAGCCCGCCAGGACTATGTTCGCAGGATCCAGGCGCAGGCTGTCGGCATTATCGCAGATGTAGCCAAGGGCGGACACCACGTCCTCCACGCCCATTTCCTGGGAACGGTAGAACTGGCCGGCCGCCTTGTATGCCCCCACAAGTCCTTTCCCCACCTTGTAGCCTTTCATTCCAAGACGATAGTCCACGGTCACAAGGGTGTAGCCGTCGGATGTAAGGAGATCGGCCCAACTGCGGATGAAAGCGTCCGAACGCTGGCCGGTTATGAAGCCGCCGCCAAAAACGTGCAGGATGGCGGGTTTGGAGGAAGGTTCCGCAGGACGGAAGATGTCCATATAGAGGTCACAGCTGTCCCGGCTGGCAAACTTGTAAGTCTCCTGGGCCGATGCGGAAAGGCAAAATGCCAAAATTGAAAAAAAGGCACCCCAGAGCTTCGGGGCGCCTTTGTGGGGGTGTGCCATATATTAAAGATTGGGATTATCGCAGGCCCAGTTCTCGACTGCGGGAACAATGCCCAGGGAGACAATCTCGTCACGCATCTTGACAAGGTGCTGGTAGGAGGCGTCAAGAGCTGCGATTTCTTCTGCGGTACCCTGGGGTGCGGTGAAGTGGCAACCGGTGGCGTCGATGGTGGTAGGCATGGCCATCATCACGTTGCGGTACTTGCCCTCGTTCACGTAAGTGCCGGCAGGCCAGGTGAACTTGTCGCCGCCCATGGCTGCCTCTATCATCTTCACGGCCTGGTATGCAGGGCTCTGGAAGGAGCTGCGGCCACGCAGTTTGATGATGTTGCTGCCACCCTGGATGGTGTTGTGCTTGATTTCCTCAAAACGCTCCTGGGAAAGACCCATTTCTGCAAGGGGTTTGCCGTCAATCTTCACCTGGGATGCGAATACTGCCATGGCCTCGCCGTGACCGCCGTAGGTGTGAGCACCGGTAACTTTGTACTGGGGAACGCCGAATTCCTGTGCCAGGGCTTCCTGAAGACGAGTGCTGTCAAGGGCGGCAAGGGAAGTGAGCTGGGAAGGCTTGAGACCGGAGTGGATGAGGGCGGTGAGGGCGGTGACGTCGGCCGGGTTGAAGATAACCACGACAAACTTTGCATCGGGGCAGTATTTCTTGATGTTGTCACCGAACTCTGCTGCAATCTGGCAGTTGCCCTTGAGGAGGTCCTCACGGGTCATACCCTCTTTACGGGGTGCACCGCCGGAGGAGATGATGTACTTTGCATCCTTGAATGCAACTGCGGGATCTACGGTAGCGGTGAAGTTGATGCCTTCAAAAGCGCAGTGGTCCATTTCTGCAAGGACACCCTTGAGGCCGGGCTCAAAGATATCGTAAAGGCAGATGTTGGAGGAAAGGCCCAGGCAAGCTGCAGTCTGTGCCATATTGGAGCCGATCATTCCTGCGGCGCCAACAATGAGAAGTTTCTCGTCTGTAAGGAATTTCATGATATAGGTTTTGTTTTACTTTCAAACAGCCGGCAAATTTACTAACTTTTTATCAAATACACCAATTTTATTCCATTCCAAGGTTGTGAATGATAAAGGAGTAGATGTCGGCCTGCTCTTCAAGGACCTTGGCCATGGGTTTTCCGCCGCCGTGACCGGCATTGGTGTCGATGCGGATGAGTTGGGGACGGTCTCCGGCGTTGCACTCCTGGAGGGTGGCCGCGAACTTGAAGGAATGGGCGGGGACAACGCGGTCGTCATGGTCGGCCGTGGTGACAAGCGTGGCGGGATACGCGGTGCCGGGGCGGAGGTTGTGCAGCGGGGAATAGCCCAGCAGATAGCGGAACATCTCTTCCGATTCCTCGGAGGTGCCGTAGTCAGGGGCCCAGTTCCAGCCTATGGTGAATTTGTGATAGCGGAGCATGTCCATGACACCCACCTGGGGGATGGCCACGGCAAACAGTTCCGGCCTCTGGGTCATGCAGGCCCCTACAAGAAGACCTCCGTTGGAGCCGCCCACTATGGCAAGTTTTTCCGGGGAGGTATATCCCTTGCCGATGAGCCACTCCGCGGCCCCGATAAAGTCATCAAAGACATTCTGCTTGTTCATCCTGGTGCCGGCAAGGTGCCAGGCCTCTCCGTACTCGCCGCCGCCGCGAAGGTTCACCTGGGCATATATTCCGCCTTTTTCCAGGAAGGGAACACGGGAAGCGGAGAAGCCGGGGCCGAGGGAGATGTTGAATCCGCCGTAACCATACAGGTAAACCGGGTTGCTGCCGTCCAGGGCAAGGTCTTTCCTGTGCGTCAGGAACATGGGGATAAGGGTGCCGTCCTTTGAAGGGAAGAACACCTGCTCCGTCTCCAGGGAGGAGAGGTCAAAACAGGTTTTGGGGCTGCGGTAAACCGTGCTTTCACCGGTTTCAAGATTGTAGGAATATATGGTCCCGGGCGTAGTAAAACTGGTGTAGGAGTAGTAGCACCAGTCCTGGTCCTTACGTCCGGAGAATCCGGCGGAACCAACCCCGGGAAGGGCTATCTCGCGGATAAGCTCGCCGCCTTTGGTGTAAAGGTATGCGTGAGTGGAGGCGTTCTCGGAATACTCGGCAATGAATTTATCGGCCACAAACAGGACTCCGTCAAGGACGCTCTTCCCCTCCGGGAGCACTTCCTTCCACTTGCGAGGTTTGGAGACGGTGGTCACAACCAGGCGGTTCATGGGAGCATCCACGTTGGTGAAAAGGTAGATGTCGTCCCCGTCCGTACCGGCAACGGTGCAGGTGTTTTTCATGTCCTTTGTAATCTGCACAAAGTCGCTGCCGGGAACGCGGAGGTCCCTGACATAGAGGTTGTTGCCGATATCGGCCCCGTCCTCATAAAGGAAGGCCAGGGTCTCCTCCTCGTTCACGGAAAGCTGGTAGAAACGAAGGGGCTCGGCGGGGTTGGAGAAGAAGAGGGTATCGGCAGACTGGGGCGTACCCATCCTGTGGAAATAAATCTTGTGGCCTTCGTTCTTGCCGCTGTAGGCGTGGCCGTCGGCCTCCGGGCGGTCATAGGCGCTGTAGAAAAAGCCGTCGCCGTACCACTCCACGCCGGTGAATTTGGCCCACTCTATGTGGTCCTCCAGAAGAGCTCCGCTACGGGCGTCCATGACAAAGATTTCTTCCCAGTCGCTGCCGTTGCGGGACACCACGTAGGCAAAGTACCTGCCGTCTTTGGAGAAGCCGACATCCTTGAGGGCCACCGTACCGTCCTGGCTCAGGGTGTTGGGATCCAGGAAGACGCGGGGCTCTCCGTCCGGGGAGTCCATCTCATAGAGGACGCTCTGGTTCTGCAGGCCGTCGTTGGCATAATAATACCACTTGCCGTTACGGGCCTTGGAGGGAGTGCCCACTTTCTCGTAATTGCTCACTTCCCTCAGGCGCTCCAGCAGCTTGCCCCTGAAGGGGATGCCGTTAAGGTAATGTGAAGTAACTTTGTTCTGGGCCTTTACCCACCGGGCGGTCTCCGGGGAGGCGTCGTCTTCCAGCCAGCGGTAGGGGTCTGCCACCTCGGTGCCAAAGTAATTGTCCACTGTGCCGTCCTTCCTTGTCTGGGGCACCCTGGGGCTGCATGCCCCGATAAGCATTGCCATCATTGCGATAGAGAAAAATCCTTTTGTATCCATAGGGGTATAATTATTTCTGTGGGCGAAAGCTGTACTGACAGCCGCAGTAGAGCTGGTTATAGAAGTTCTCCTCGCGGAGAATCTGGTTGCGGCGCTCCTGGAGGCCGCCTTTCCGCCAGTTGCGGTCCCACCACTGCACGCTGCCGCCCGCCTGGGCGCAGGCCCATCGGCCCGCCTCGTTAACCTGGTCCAGGTTTTTCCAGCGGGATGCCGCAAGGGTGGTGGTAAGGGTGTCGAATCCGTTTGCGGCAGCGTAACGGGCCGCCCTCAAAAGCCTGTAGCGGAAGCACTCCAGGCATCGGCGTCCCCGCTCGGGCTCGCTTTCCAGGCCGGCGGCGCAGCGCTCCCAGTCGTGGTGGTCGTAAGTGTCCTCCACAAGCTCCACGTCCCATTTGGCGGCGTATCTTTTACATTCCTCAAGCCTGTGCCGATACTCCTCCTCCGGGGTTATGTTGGAGTTGGAATAGAAGATAACCGGCTGGTAGCCGGACATTTTAAGGTATTCCACTATTGCACCGGAACACGGGGCGCAGCAGGCATGAAGCAAAATCTTTTTGTCCATATCCTGCAAAGGTAGCAATACGTTTTGATTTTTTTGCTAACTTCGCGGCCTGTTATTTCAGCCAAGATAAAGCAATGGACTACAAACAGATTCTCAAGTTCTATCCCAACTTCCCCATCGAGGGTGTAAATTTTGTCGATATCATGCCTTTCATCCAGGACAAGGCCGTTTTCACAAGCCTGGTGAAAGACCTTGGCAAGCTTTGCCAATCCCCTAATATCGTGGCCCCGGAAGCCAGAGGTTTTCTGTTTGCAGCCCCCTTGCTGATGGCCTGCGACCATGTGCAGAACATCATCCCCTTCCGCAAAAAGGGCAAGCTGCCCTATGCCGAGGGTGACCTTGTGGAAATAGAAATAATGAAAGAGTACGGCCCGGACCGCATCTATTACCGCAAGTCCGACATTGCCGCCGGAGTGGCAGAGAACGGTGTATTCAACGTTACCTTCTTTGACGACATCCTTGCCACCGGAGGCACCTCCATCGGCATTGCAAAGACTCTCAACGCCACCAAACTGACCATAGACGGCAAGGAGTACGGAATCAAGGTTACGGATTTTGTTTTCCTGGTGGAAATCGAAGGCCTCCCGGGCCGCGAAAACGCGGAAAAGATAGCCCCCGTGAAGTCCCTGATAAAGGTTCACGAATAGGGCTAAAGCACTCTCTCCGTATCCTGCAAATAACCATCCAGCGGAGCCCACTCCAGGCCGGCGAAAGTATGTTCGCGGTCTCTTTGGAGTCCACCTTTTCCATTGCCGGAAGTTCCACCGTTGGTTTTCAGGTACTCTCCGCAGATAGCAAAGTCCCAGTCCAGACGCGCCGCCCAGGATGCGTCCTCGGAGGAATTGCCAAATTCGCTTGTTCCGACAACCGTCCCAGTCTCAAATGAAAAATAAGTCCACTGCGAATCGTTCAGGCCGTCTATGACTACATTCTCCCTGGTTACGTTTGCCGGGGCCTGTTCACGGGCGTCGTCGCATGCCATAAGAGCCAAAAGTGCAGCCAATATTACAATTATTTTCCTGTTCATCTTAAATCTGTACCTCCGTTAGGGTTATAAATGTACTTCATTCTGATGGTACCGGATTCGCGGTCATAGTCCTCAAAACGAATCTTTACATACTTTCCGTCCGCTGTGCGCATAACAAGCGGGGCCGATACCGGCTGGCCCGTCTGGGAAGAAAGCCATTCCACCGGAGTACAGGAAAAACGTACAGGTGCCGGAGTTTTCATTCCAAAAACATTGTTACCGCTTTCCAGGGCTATCTTTTCCTGGCCCCTCATATGGAATGTCTCCACGACAGGCATATTGCGGGACAGCCTGTAATCATAAACTTCAAAGGAAATAAGGTTGGCAACCGTGGCTGCCTCTTTACCCCTTGCAGCACGCTCTATGGTCAGGAAATAAGACGGTGTCTCATACCCGTCCACGATATGTGCAACAGAAGAAAAGTCAAAGCCGAATTCTATGTCGGAAGGCCACCAATAGCCCTGCATTGGAATATCCCCTCCCTGATGGTCGGCAATCTTTACCTGCATATTGTGCACGGGCTGCTTGTCGTCAGGATTTCCGGAGACCCCGAGTTTAAATGAAAGGTCATCCCTGGAGTCGCACTCAACACCTACCTTGAAAACAATTTCCGGCTCCTGATAAGACGGCACTATATAAGTGACGTTGGAAGAAAGGTAAAGACTGCCGGGATTATTGAAAAAGAACCAGTATGGAAGATAAAAACGGCCGTTGTCATGACTGTAGGTTCCCCACGTGTTAACCACAATAAAGGCACCTTTGGACACGGATCCATCCGGGGTGGTAAACTCAACCAGGTCATCGTATCCGGCAATAGTCAGTGCGTGCCCGCCCTCTGTTGCCAGTTTGGTAAGGATGCTGTGATATCCTGTACCGGACGGCCCGGAATAGGAGTTGTCTATAACCCAGTTTGTCGCCTTGGTAGAGAACACTACCACTCCTCCGGGACGACCGGACTGATTCTCGTCATAAAGGTACTGCTTTACTGCCGTAAGATCACTCCACTTGTTTATGTTCAGCGTATTGAAGGTTTTTACCTTGTAATGTGCCGCATTATAGTATTTCTGATATCCGCTCGCCCACTTGAAGGAAGACACTCCGGACTCCGGCCAGTCTTCTTCCGTGATGATTCCGTTGGCCGCGGCCAGAGTGAGACCGTCCCAGCCGAAGGAGCCGTTATCCTTGCCTTCGTTTACCAGATTGTATGTGTACTGATAAGAAAAGCGGTTGGCCGCAGATGCAGACGCATCCCGGTCCAGCAAAAGGTTCATCTCATAGGTGAACATATAACCTATAGCCGACGCCTGAGCACACGAACCGCCCTTCTGGTTGATAAGAGGAGGGAAATACTTGGAATGGGAATTATCCACACAATCCGGCAGCTGTGCAAATCCGGCGACAGATACAAACGTACCTGCCAAAACACAAATCATCCTTGCCGCAAACGTCATCTTAAAAGCCTTTTAACTGTTTTTCCGAGCTCGCACCTTACCTGGGCAGGCATGTCTGTTTCTTCTGCACCAGCCTTGGAAAGAGCCTCTGCAATGCCACTGCGGAAGTCTGTCCTGTCATACCACCCCAAGGCTTCCAGTGCAACTTTTCTGAGTTCCGGAGAGGCGTTCCTGTCCAACGCCACATCCTTAATGGCATAAGCCGCAGCCGGATACCGGCTGTTGCGGAAAGGTCTGATAGAAAAAATCCTTTTGCCGTCAGGGAGGGAGGTGTCAGCAATCTTTTGTACCTCTGCATCAAAATACTCCCGTCCCAGTATTACCGACAGGGCATCTTTGGCAACCCACTGCACACGCAGCAGTTCCTTGTGGTTGTCCAGAACGTCAAACAGAGCTTTGACCACACAACTGTCACGTCCCGCACTCGCCCTCTCGGCTGCAAATCTGCATCCCTGACGGACAATGAGCTCAAAAGGATCATGCAGTGCAAGCAGAATTGCCTCATCCGCATACCCGTCAGCGGCATCCCGAAGCACATTGAAAGCCGCAGTGCGGACTATCAGGGACGTATCGTTTTTCAGAAATTCGATAGCCGACTCCGAATTTGCACCATGAAGCACAGCAGCGCTGCGCACCCTGGGGTCGGCGCTTTTAATAAGTTTTTTCCATGTGCTCGGCTTATCCTGCAGAAGGGCCTTCTCCATTGCCACCCCATTCCCGGAAAAACGGAATGTCGGGTCACCGATAAGATGTGATTCCAGGAATGTCTGCTCTCTCTGCCAGTATCCGACCCGCACCCCAAGAGAAAGAAGGCCTAACTGTTTGTCATCCCATTTGTCCTGAAGGGCATTCACGGTGTTGCCCTGGGCAACCACGCACTTCCCGGGTCCAAACACATGTACGCCCGCAATGTAACCCTCCGGGTTATGGAAAGAACCATTGAAGCAGGCATTCAGGATAACCACGCGGGGATTGCAGTGCACATTTATAAGGTCCTCCTGATAGAAATTTGCATTGCGCTCGGCAATCGAGTCATTCTTCTCCCTGAGATTGCTTAAGTCTTCTGCCAAAGAACGTGCAACTCCGTAAGGACTCAGATACTGGACATCCGGCGCTCCGTGCTCTGTAAACTGGAACAGATCCATATCCTCCCTGGACAGCTCTGTAATCAGGTTTTTCTTCATTACGTCCTGCTGACGGAAAGAAAGGAAACGGTTTCCGGATGCTTTTTTAAATGCACCCGGGAAATACTCTTTGTACTGAATGGGACGCTGCCTCCAGACAGTCATATCCTCAGAATTGTAGCCCGCTCCAAAGTAGAAAGCAATCCTGTCCAGAGGGTTATTCTCCCTGTGTGCCGCTACGGCCTTTTCAAAAAACCGGGCTATAAGGTCATATTTGTCAGCCCCGCTGTCAATCATAACCTGAGGCACCTTCACCCTTGAAGAGTAAATATCCGGAGAGAGCGTCTGGCTGCCGTCCTCGGTGAGCCTGTAATAGAATACTCCGTCGTGGTCGGTGTCTTTGGCGACAAATTCAAAAGAAAGGTCAAAGCAGTCGTAGAACCTGTCTGAAGCCACGCTGGATTCAAACACCGGGAACCTGTCTTCGTTCATTTTGAAAGCGCTGGTAAGCCACTGTGCCTCTCTGACCATAACAATGGGCACATCGCCCACCAGCATTACCCCTTCCAGCGGATTCCGGCGGGAAGCGGCAAGACTTAATATCACATCCTTCACGTCTTCCGGGCTTTGCCATTCCCTGGACTCGACGTGTACGTTCAGCCCTTCGGAAACAAGTTGTTCCTCAAAAGCGTCTATTTGGGTGCGGCAGTGAGAGTACGTATCCCTGTCCACGATAATTCCAACAGTATTGCGTGCACCAAGTGTCCCCGCCATAACGGCAAGAACTGCAGATATTATCAATTTCTTCATTTCAGATACACTTTCAATCGTCCAATTGTTCTGGTAATCTCATCCTGCAGTGAAGGTTCTCCTGAATCATAGCCCTCAAGGGCATCTACTATACGGCTGCGGTTCCATGCCTCGGTGTACCAACCCAGGGCTTCGGCACAGGTAATGCGGATTTCAAGCGGTTCGGTGCTGTCTTTCACTATCAATACCAGTGACTCGGCATACTCCGGATAGGGATTGTTCCGGAAAATCTTTAACATGTTGCGTCTTGTCTTGGAGCCATTCCCATGCTTGAAGACAGCCTCGGCGCCATATGCCTTCAAATTAAGCGAAGAGAAAAAAGCGGCGGGAGCCGATGGCATAGCCTTGACAAAACTGCTGTCCGGAAGCATGGCGGAATTGTGTTCTATATTGAACGCAACACGCTTGGCGTTATAATCTTCCTGATAGGCATGTACAAGAGCTTCGGCATCCTCGGCCCTGCCGACGCGGCACAGATAGTAGGCGGCCTTACGGCGGATATATTCGTAAGGATCCTCCAAAGAGGCTCTGAGAGCAGCCCTGTAGGCATCCACATCTGCCGAATGACCAAGTTCGGTGAGAGCATACAGCCTTTCCATGTACCCGTTGCGGCTCTTGACAGATGCCGGGGCAAACCTGAAAGCCGGATCTCCAATGACATGAGACTCAAGAATAGCACTTCTGGCATGCCAGTCACCCACCCTCACGCCTTCAGTAAGAAGGTTCAGACCGATGGAAGAAGCCTTGTCCTGCAGGACATTTACGGTATTGCCTATACCCACAACGCTGTTGCCTCCGGAAAAAATATACCGACCGGCAATATAATCGTTCTCCCTGAAATCGCCATTGTAACAAGCGTCAAAAATGTACATTCTTGCATTTGGCTTCGTCTTCCAGACATCCTCCAGGACAATGCCCGTCTTAAGGTCGTAAAGGGAATCGGCAAGGGCGGTCTCCGGGTCAAAGGCTTCAGCCACCCATGAGCTGTCAACGTTCCATTTGGCAACAAGTTCACCGACTGCCTGCTCTGGCGTTTTTCCCCTTCTGACCATACCGCGGGCACTTTCTCGCAGGCGGTACCTGGCATCCATGGCATAAGACTCCTCCGTGTCCGCCGGCGGGAGATTCTGAATCCACTGCCTCTCCGGTGTGCCGTGGCAATGGAAAAGAACAAGGTCCGTACGGTCATCCGCACAGGCTTCCAGGACTACGTCCTTCATGAACGGATACTGTCCAAACACAAAGAATTTGGCTCCGTCAATATCATTGAACGCCTCTGGAATCTGCTCGCTGAGCGTTACCGTCTCATCTTTCCAGGCTATCATGCAGTCCGAAAATGAACCTTCTCCGGTATAGGACACTACGTGGTCCAGGCGGTTAGTCTCTCTTCTGACGCGAACCAGTTTGTCCAGATATGCTGAAAGTTCTGCATATCTGTCCTGGAAATGGTCGCTGGTGCGGATTCGGCCGGAATAAATATCGCAGTGTATTTCCTGCGGAGACTCCGGGGCCATCTCGTAGTAAAAGAACTGCGTTTCGACAGAATCCCTGCCAAGCGACCGGAAACGAAGGTCAAAGTCGTCATAAAAACGGTCAGACGGCACAGATGTATCCCTCCGGCTTCCGCCATACTCCTCGTCCATCTTGAAGGCCGATGTCAGATGCTGCGCCTTGCGTATCATCGGAATGGGGATATTTCCAACAAAGACGCAACCTTCAAGATTCCGTGTTTTCTTCCATAAAAGCAGTGAATCTTTCACCTGTTCAGGACTATTCCACTGCTGAGCCGATATAAACGCATCAAGCCCATCCTCCCGGACAGACTGTGCATATGCCTGTATTTCTGTCTGACAGTGGTTCCAGCTTTCGGAATCCACAACTATTGCGAATCCTCCGGCATGAGCCGCCACCACAGCAAGCGATGCCGCAAGCAACGCCATTAATCTTTTCATAAAATTCCTTTCTAAAACAGAATCCCCAAGGAAAGAGAACCTGTAAAATAGTTTTTCCCGGAAGGTCCGGCAAGTATTGAAGCGTCTCCGGAAACAGAGTAACGCAATTTGCCGCCTCCAAAAATATACGCCGCGGCAATGGCGGCAGAGGCATACGAACTTGTATAATAATCCAGCAATTCCCTGTAAAGGGCAACGGCAGGAGAGTCGGTTTTGCTTCCGCCGTAAACGTAGTCCCCGCCGAGGGATGCGGTGTATCCGGCATCAGCCCTGAGATTAAGGGACGATTTGCGGATTTGGAAACGCCTTGAGGCGTATGCTCCGGCACGAATCCTGGAATAGCCGAATGTGGAAACCGGGATGTTATAAACATCAGATTCCATGTCAAAGACAGCGAGGGCTCCTATTGAAAGACTTGTCGGGAAAGTGAAGGAGTAGTCCGCAAGAACCGATGCATGGTTGTAACGGCTCATCTTGTTTTGCGCAACGGTAATCCAACCCTGGCTTAGGGATGTATTATCTTTTACCTGAATTTTCTCTGTGCCGTCTGTAGTCCTGAATGACCCGTTTACTTTAATGAAATGGGGACCGGACAATGCTTCCAGCATGGCGTGAAACAGAAGGCGGTCCGTTCTTCCCATGCTCTCTGGAAGACTGATTTTGTGAATGACCTCTGTGCTTTCTTTGCGAACACCCAATTCACTGATTACATTCCAGGAGCCGCTGTAGGAATACTGGACAGCACCGCCAAACCGCCAAAGGGTATAATGATAATCGTGCAGACCATTGTTTCCTCCCACATAGGAGTTGGCTCCCTCCCCAAGTCCCAGGGTTGAAATGGTTTTCTGGTCCAGTTTGGGATTGTTGTTTGAAGGATAAGCCCGCTCATAACTGTAAAGAAAGTCACCGGAAATTCCCAATGTATGTTTTTTTGACGGCTTCCAGACAACTCCGGGGCATACTCCCGCCTTGACCAAATATGTTTCCGAACGGGGATCCTTCTGTTTTGCTCCTACGCAGTCCAGATAGTTCACTGACAGCCCCGCGGCAAAGCGCTCACCGATTGGAATCGACGCCTTTACATTCATGTCGTACTCCTGCCTGGTCCAGTTGCTTTCGTTAGGGTCCAAAATATAGTAAGGCATATCCAGGGCCGTCCTATACAAGTTTGTATTGTAGCTCAGCCCCTTGTCAAAAATATTCCGGAATGCAAAATCTCCGTAAAGACGCACTTTCCCAACGTTGGCCGTACCGTATGTTGAAGCTATAACCGCCGTAGAAGAAGATGCCTCCTGGACCGGTCGCAGTTTGCCCTCTTTTTGAATTGCAGACAAATTCACGGCTCCGCCGTCTTTCCACAGGCCGAACGCCGTTCCTGCGGCATTTCCCGTTTGCATCCACGGATGCTGTGCCCCGGCAGAAAAAATGCCGAGACACAGAACCGTAAATGTAAAGAACAGCCGCTTCATAGGGTTTTACTTAGCCCAGGTGTTCCAGGAAGGTTTTTTTGCACCACCGCGACGAACCTCAGGCTTGTCGTTAATCTGGAAGTCAACGCTTGCATTGTTGGTATCCTGATAGACTACCGTTCCGTCCTCACGGGTGGATGCAGCTTTACGTGAAATACTCTTTCCGGTGTAAGAAGCACCAAGAGCCTGAAAGCCGCCGTCAATCTCTGCAGGAAGGTACAAACCTCCGGCCTTTTCACCATCTTCCTTATTGGTACGCCACTGAACGGCGTCGAGGATATCGCTGCGGAGAACCTCACGCACATCGGGACCGTATTCGTCGTTTGTGCAGGAGATAAAGTTCTCGTTCTTGAGTTCCACGGAAGGGTTGAAGAGCACAACAGCGTCGTCACCTACGGAAGCCATCCACTGAGGCATTGCATAACCGGTCTCGACTACGCGGGACATATTAACTGCTGCATTGTCGGTGATTACAAGCCCGTTCCAAAGTGTGGTCTCGGCAATAATAGCCTCAAATTCTGCACCGGAAAGGTCGATGGACTTGTTGCCTGCAAGAGTCTCTGCAGTATGATTGGTACCCCACTGGCAAACCACAAACGATTCGCCGGGCTTGACGGGATACTGGGTGCCGTCTCCGGGAATCTGCCAGATGGTCTTGAGGAAAATGTATTTCTCCGGGTTGGGGATGTCATAGGTGTAAATGACGGAGAAATCGTAGGATGCATAAGACTGCCATAATCCAACTGCTATGCAAAGGCCGTCGGCATATACTGTTTCGGTGGAGTTGTTGTAGATTTCGTAGAATTGGTCGCGGAAATAGGTCTCACCATATTCGTCTTCCTCCGAAGGTTCCACGATTGTGCATCCATTGTAATAAACCTCCTTGAAAACAAGAGCGGAAGTCTTGGATTCGGCAACCTTGACGGTTGCGGAAGCGTCGGCCGTAACCTGTACGGATTGGGCGGTGCCGATAAAGTTGAGAATTGCGGGGCCCTCGCTTACAGAAGCGGCCACGTTAAGATTGTAAATACCGGGAACAAGGCCGGGAATTGTGGCGATTCCGTTCTCTGTCTTTGCAGAAACGGCCACGGTGGTGGCGCTGTTTGTTGCTGTTACCGTGTAGGTGTCCGGCTTTACAGAGGTCAGTTCACTCTCGTCAACGGTTACTGTAAGAGTAACTGTTTTGATTGCATTTTCCTTTTTGCATGCAGTGAGAGCAATTAATGCTGCAGCAAATGCGAAGAATAATTTTTTCATAATGTTTATGGTTTATTTGATATTGATTTTCATTTCAAAACCGAAGAACATCGGAATGCCCAGTTCCCGGAAAGCACCGGAAGCCTCATATCTGTCCTTAGGCCTGTAATTCAATATGTTGTTCACGTAAAATGATGCTGTAAGAAAATCCCCTATCTCCTTGCTCAGATTAAGATTTACAAGGAAATACGGACTGGTCTTTTCTACAACACCGCGAAGCGGCGAAGGGGTGTCGAACAGATAGGCAAACTCCGGATCTGACTTGAGTGCCGGATCAAAGTCGTGCACCTGGCCGTCCTTGTAGGATATGTACTTGACAAACATGTCCGGATTATTGTACGTACTCCACTCGGCACTGTACCAATCGGCCTGAGCCGTAAGAGTTATTACAAATCCTATTTCAGGGATATTGTGAGTAGCCCTGAGCGTTGTGATTAAATTTTCGTAATGCGATACCACCCGCTCCGGATTATATATGCCTATATGATGCTCGGGAGAATTGCCGTTTGTCCGCGTCTGGAAGGAATAAGAAGCGTTAGTGGAAGAGCCGTAGCTCCATGCTCCGCTGATATTGAATGATGTACGGATTGCATCAAAACGTCCGAGGTCTATCTCGTATTCCAGCCCCTTGTTGTGATGTTTTCCGTTATTGTACGGCTTATAAACCAGGAAGAACATGTTGTAAACGGCATCCTTTTCCAGCGTAGGCTGGGTGCCGGGATTCTGCTGGGAAATCTTGTAAGTCTGGTATGGAGACCATATAAACGACGGCAAATCAAGTCCTGTACCCAGACCGTTGGTCATAAGTTCGTCATACCAGGTGACGGCCACCGTGTAACGCTCTGCGATTTTAAAATCCAGACCTATTTCCGCCTTCCTGTTACGGGGTATCTGAAGATTGGGATTGGTGGAATCGTAAACTCTTGTGGTGGCCACCAGCAGCTTTTCCTCTTCCGGCAAGGTTGTGCTCATGCCGTTGAAGTTGGCCACATCCTGATACGCGTAATTTGGATACAGATACATGGATGTAGGTGCTTTTGTGGAAATACCCCATCCTCCACGAAGCGTCATCCATGGGAAAATGTCAAAGCTGGCATTCATACGGGGAGCCACGGAGGTAAGTCCGTTAACCCAGTCAAAACGGGCACCGCCAACAATATTAAGAGTCCGACTTCCAAGTATCCACTGGAACGTATCCTCTGCATAGACACCTATCTGATTTACAAACGGTATATCATAATAATTGCGTCTCCTGTATCCGGAAGAAGCATTGCCAATACTGCGGAAGGGAGGAGCATCGTCATTGTACACTGCTCCTTTGCCAAGGTTTCCGTCCGTCTTAAAATCTGCACCGACCAGGATGCGGTTGGTTACAGGACCCCAGGTTTTGGAAAAATCCGCGTTAGCCTTTGCAAAGACATTTAACTCCTTACCATATATATTGTAAATATAAAAATAGGAGTAGGGAAGGATAACCGCCTTGAGATTCTTGTCTGAGGCATTGGTTATCTCGTTCCCGTCTTTGTCAAACAGATGCTGTCCGGGGGTATTTGTGTACGTCACCCCGTCTTCCATAGCGGTAGAATACAGGTTAAGGGCGTTGCTGGCCACAGATTCCACATGTGTAACCTTGTCATTATAGCTTCCTGAAACCAGCCAGTTTATGTTTTTCAGCCAGCCTTTGTTAACAAAAGAATGCCCGTTATGATTAAAGCTTACCCCCAAGGTGTTACCCCAGCTTTGCTCCTTGCCGTAGTAAGAGTCCGGATCCGGCTTTGCACGGTCCCTTGCAAAGGTGAAAGAAAGCGAGGTGTTCATGGAGGTGGCTCCTGACCCTCCGGGCATGAAAGACCACAGGGCCTTGGCGTTAAAACGCTGATAACTGTCAAAATCCCTGACAAGGTCCTTTCGGTTGTATGCATAGTCCCCGCTCAGATTCAGGTCCCCCGCCTTGCCGGAAAGAGAGAAACCCTTTGAAGCACTGGCCTGATAGATATTCGGATTGGTCTTCAATCTTATGGTAAGAGGGGATTTGCCGGCTTTGGACTTTACCAACACGGCTCCGGAAGTAAGGTCTCCATACTCTACAGAAGGGATACCGCGGATAATTTCCACAGATTCTATATTATCTGTAGAAAGGGACCTTATATCTGTCCCTGAGGAAGCTACGGACTTGGTTGCAGAATTCTCCACGTCTCCACTCACGGACGACGACAGGAACTGAAGGTTTGCATTGTTTGAAACAGGAGCTCCGTCCACCAAAACAGCCGTACCAAGCGATGCCATGTTACTGCCGACATTATCGCGCACTGATATGGCGGATGCCTTGTTGAGGTTAGGGTTGCTGAGAGCTACGCCCGGGATAAGGCCCATGATATCCTGCAGCGAACTGGTCTGAAGGTGATCCATAGCCTGCCTGGAAATCTCGGAAGCCGTGCTCTTCCCGGCTTCACTGCGTTTGGCGGTAACAGTAACCTTTTCCAGAGAGAAAGACGTTTCCACCATTCGGAACTTCATCGTCAGGGTATGTCCGGCAGGCAGCGTGAAACTGGTATCTATCTTCTCCATGCCAAAGAAGCTGATTTCCATATCCACTTTCCCTGAAGGGACATTTTCTACCGTAAACCGGCCCTCTGCATCCGTTAGCGTGTACATCCCGGAAGGACGAAGCACAACAGAAGCAAAGTCAAGTGATTTTCCATCAGGTCCCAAAACAAAGCCACGCACTGTTCCCGTTTGTGCAAATACGGAAACAGTGGCGGCTATAAAGATGAAAAATACAACTAACCTTTTCACTGCTGACTAACTGGGTGTCCTAAAAAATTCAGGAGTGCAAAAGTAATAAGACTTTCGCACTCCCGAAATACCAATAAATAATGATTTTATCTAAGCTGGAAAATCACGGGGAAGGTGTAGGTAACCTTAACGGCGCGGTCTCTCTGGCGGCCGGGCTTCCACTTGGGGGAGCTTGATACAACCCTCTTTGCTTCTGCGTCAAGGGAAGGATCTACGCCACGGAGAACCTTAACGTTGGTAACGCGGCCGTCGGCCTCTACGGTGAACTGAAGGGTAACACGACCCTGAACGCCGTTTTCCTTTGCAATCTCGGGATAAACCAGACGGGAGTTAACCCACTTGGAGAACTCGTTGGCGTCTCCGCCGTTGAAGGAAGGCTTCTGTTCCACCAGCTGGAAAGGAATTGCTTCCTCTTCTTCTTCCTGCTCTTCTACCACGGCCTCCTTATAGTCCTGAATCTCAATTGCGGTGTTGTCGTCTTCCAGGTTGAGGAAGGTGTCGTCATCAAGCTTGATGTCGTCGTCCACGATGTCAATCTGGTCAGAGAGGACGGGAACCTGAGGAGCCTCGGGCGGGGGCGGAGGGAGTTCGTTCTGGATAGCTACCATTTCTTCTTCTACCAGGACCTGGGTGTTGTCCACCAGCATGGAGGAACTGCCGTCGTCCTTGGAAGAGATGTTGAATGCAATGTAAACGAATACAAGTGCAATCACCAGTCCAATCTCAAGCAGAAGGAGCCTTTTGTTTTCAAGGCTGGCTTCGGGTGATTTCTTTACTTCCATGATATTGTTGCTTTTTAGTTGTTGTTGTCCGGATGCAAAGTTGGGAAATCAAATTCAAGGAAGCAAAAATATGCCTTTTTTAAATCTCGCAAACAGTATTTTACAAATAGCTGATATTCAACCCGTTACAAAAGCGCGAATTTTCTAAATTCTCGCAGTGCGGGTAAAAAACGCCGATAACCACCAAAAATCAGCCGTTCAGAAGCGACAGGTAGTCGTCCTTCCTTGCAGCATCGGAGGCCTTGATACGCTCTTTCAGGCGGTAAACCCTGTTATAGACATACGGCTTGTCTTTTTCCAGGAGAGTGGAAATAGTAGTGGGCGAGAACCCTGCAGCAACAAAGGAGAACAGCTGGAAATCCTCATCCTTCCACTTGCCAAAGTCCTTCCGGAGTGAAGTCATGACGCCGTCATTGCTGCCGTCAAGAGCCTGCTCTATGCTCCTTCGGACGGAAGGGTCGCTGCGAAGTCCGTCAACTATGGAACGGACTTCCTTGAGAATACGCGGTTGCAGATTGTCCGTACCTTCATATATATAGTACTGCTCGCAAAGGCGGTCAAGGGTGTCTGCCGACAGGGCTGCGCCGGAGCGTTTTTCCGCCTTTCTGAGCAAACCCAGCCTGGTTCTCAGATCCTCTGCCGCAGAAAGCAGCCTTTCATTTTCCGCCTTCTGCTCCAGCAGCTGCTTCTGAGCCTGAATCTTCTTGGCCCAGAAATAAAGCACCAGAGTTGCCAGTATGGCCGATATGAACATTGCCAGATTGGCCGTGGCGGCGCGCTGCTCTTCCCTGTAATGATAGGCCCTGGAAAGGGCGGAGGAATGGGCGTCGTCCAGGAAATAATAGGTATTGTAGAAGGCGTCCGCGCTAAGATAGTCGTACCGAGCCGCTTCCCTCCGGCTCAAAGAAGTCCTGTCCACACCGTCAAGGACGGCAAGGGCGCTGTCCGGATAGTCCCGGACAAGGGCTTCCGCACGGTCAAGCTCAGCGTTACGGGAACAGGATAGCAGAGCCAGAAGGGAAACGATAATAACGACTACTCGGCCCATACTTCATCTATAAAGAACCAACAGGGATTGCCCACGCCGTAATGCCATTCGGGGCAGACATTCTGTCCGCGGACATGGACTTTAATGTACCTGGCACTGGCTCCGCCGGTGGCTTCAAGGGCTTTGAAACCTATGGTGCCGTCCCGGTTTTCCGGGTTATCCACGCTGCCAAAGAGGGAATACTGCTCCCCGTCAAGGGATACATAATAATCCACTCCAAGAGGCTCCAGGACCCATCCGCCTATCTGGCGGAGGAAATCCGTACCCACCTTGCTTATAAAGTGTACCTGGCCAAGATCTATTACAAACTCCGCATCATTTCCTTCCCAGCCTACCCAGTTCTCCACGTAACCGGTTCCGCCGTAAAGGCCGTCCGTAAGAGCCGTCCGGGAGAGAGATTCATAGCGTTTATGGGGAGGCAGGATGTAAGTCACGGGCTTACCGCTTGCAAGGTTAGCTTTGCTGTCCTTAAGGTAACGCTCCTTGTACATGTCGCAATAGGAAAGTGGAGAATTGTTCCTTTCGTTAAGGGTGGGAACGTCAAACTCCAGGATGCGGCTGCGGAAGAGTTCCAGATCGGCCGACACGGCCTTCGCATCCCGCCCGGGATTGGTCCTGGCTATTTCCAGGGCGCTGTACTGGAGCGGCAGGCGGGTGCGCCTTACGCGTTTGAGCCTCACGGGATCATCGGCCACGGCCGCCTCCGCGTCGTCAAACATCCGGTTGTAACGCCTCATCAGGGCCGGACGGAGGATGTTTTCCTTGTAGGAAACGGGAGAATCGTAGATAAAGAGGTCCACGTCCGTACCCACGGCGGCTCCTTCCAGGGTATGTATATACCTCAGAATATAGGGGGCGGCGGCTCCGTAATAGGACTCGCAGAAGTGCGTTTCCAGGGAGTCCAGGCTGGCGGAAGGATTCCACATCAGTTTGGAAACCAGGTAGGGCCTGAGTTCGGCCATATCCCCGCCCAGGGAGCTGTTAATCTGGGAAAAATGCATCTTTACCCCGTGATCCCGGAAGATTACCATGTTGTCCTTTATGGTCTGCAGATTGGGGAAGGGCGACAGATAGTTGTCAAAGTTGATACCGTAATCCCAGAGGAAAATATTGTCGCAAATGCGGCTCCAGCCCTCCAGGCATTTCATAAACTCCGCTCCGGAAGGATTCTCCGGCAGGGAGGTCTGGCGGCGGCAGTCTATGTCGCAAAGCATTATGGAGACGTTCTTTTCCGGAACCGTCTTTGCCGGCGGAGTCACGGTAAAAAGATACGCCAGGGTGGAGATTTCCTTATCCGGGAAGCGGCGTGCAACAGCGTTCACAAAACGCAGGACAGGACCTGAAGCCGCCCCCTCTTCCTCCATTACGGCAAGGCAGGAGGGGCAGCGGCAATAGGTGTCGGAGCCGTCGTTCTGGGAAATGGAGATCATCTTCTGGCGCGGATTAGCCTTGAAAAGGCTGTCCAGACGCTCGCAGACTATCTCCAGGACCTCCGGATTGGTGAAGCACCACTGGCTGGCACTGCCGGGATGACGGGCTCCGTCAAACCAGGCATAGTACTCCGGGTGCTCCTTTCCGTAACGGGACGCGGGGAGGAGTTTGTTGCAGGTATGGACCCAGAGATTGTTTACAAACAGCTCGTGGGGCTCTTCCAGGCGGTACCAGAGGCGGTAGAACTCATCGGCCCCGAGGACCTTGCCGGCGTCGGAATTGGCCAGGCGGCCGTTTCCAAGACACCAGTGGCTGGTCTGGCGGTAGCGGAAAGCCGGTACCTCAGTGCGGTTTTTCACCTCCACGCGGGTTTTATGGCCGATGGTGTATTCCCCGTCGCCCCAGTAGTCCATACCCATTTCCTGCTCCAGGAAATCACAGACGGCATAAATGAGGGATTTTCCGCGTCCTTCCAGGAAAATGTTGTTCCCCTGGGCCGATATGCGGAAGGCGTCCTCCGGGAGGTTGTCCACCTCGTTTATTATAATGTCGCCCGGTTTAAGGGTAACATCGTCCACTACCGGAAAGGCCAGCGAACTTGCTTCCGACAGGTACTTCTGCAGATAATAAGCCGCACGGGATGCTTCCGGGCTCTGTCCCCAGCTCAGGATACGGCTTTTTCGGCCAAACTGCACCGGAGCAGCCGCAGCGGCAACGCACACAAGCATTGCCGCCAGGGCCGATATTACTCTTGATGTTTTCATAACTTATTAAAGGTTTCTGAGGAGGTTGGTCAGAGATACCTTTGCGTCTATGATGTCGCGCAGGTCCTCTATCTTCACCCTCTGCTGAGTCATGGAATCGCGGTCGCGCAGGGTTACGCAGCCGTCGTTTACGGTGTCGTGGTCAATGGTTACGCAGAAAGGCGTGCCGATGGCGTCCTGCCTGCGGTAACGCTTGCCGATGGAATCCTTCTCGTCGTACTGATAGGAGAAGTCGTATTTGAGAAGATCCACCACCTTCTGGGCAATCTCCGGAAGGCCGTCCTTCTTGACAAGGGGCATCACCGCAACCTTGATAGGGGCAAGCGGGGCGGGGATTCTCATGACCACGCGCTCCTCTCCGTTTTCCAGCTTTTCCACGGTGTAGCTGTGCGAGAGCACTGCCAGGACCATACGGTCCACGCCGATGGAAGTCTCCACCACGTAAGGAGTGTAGGAGGTGTTCTCCTCCGGGTCAAAGTACTCAATCTTCTTGCCGGAGAACTTCTGGTGGTTGCCAAGGTCAAAGTTGGTACGGCTGTGGATGCCTTCCAGCTCCTTGAAGCCGAAGGGGAAGTTGAACTCTATATCCGTAGCGGCGTTTGCGTAGTGGGCAAGCTTCTCGTGGTCGTGGAAACGGTAGTTTTCCGCGCCCATTCCCAGGTTTACGTGCCATTTGAGGCGGTTCTCCTTCCATTTTGCAAACCAATCAAGCTCTGTTCCGGGCTTGATGAAGAACTGCATTTCCATCTGCTCGAACTCCCTCATGCGGAAAATGAACTGACGGGCCACAATCTCGTTGCGGAAAGCCTTGCCAATCTGTGCTATACCGAAGGGAATCTTCATACGGCCGGTCTTCTGGACATTGAGGTAGTTCACGAAGATACCCTGGGCCGTCTCAGGACGCAGGTAGATGGTGTTGGCGCCATCGGCCACGGAGCCCATGGAAGTGGAGAACATAAGGTTGAACTGACGGACCTCCGTCCAGTTGCAGGTGCCGCTGATGGGGCACACGATGCCGCAGTCAATGATAATCTGGCGGTATTCTGCAAAGTCGGAAGCCTGCTCGGCCTTGAGGAAACGGCCGTGGACCTCGTCGTACTTGGCCTTTTCGCGGAGGACATTGGGGTTGGTGGCTCGGAACTGCTCCTCGTTGAAGCTCTCGCCGAACTTCTTGCGGCCCTTGGCCACTTCCTTCTCTATCTTCTCCTCAATCTTTGCCAGGTAATCCTCTATGAGGACATCAGCCCTGTAACGCTTCTTGGAGTCTTTGTTGTCGATGAGAGGGTCGTTGAAGGCGCTCACGTGGCCGGAAGCCTCCCAGATGCGGGGATGCATGAAGATTGCGGAATCTATACCCACGATGTTCTCGTTCAGACGGGTCATTGCCTCCCACCAGTAGTTTTTGATGTTGTTCTTGAGCTGTACGCCCATCTGGCCATAATCGTAAACAGCGGCCAGACCGTCATAAATCTCGCTGGAGGGGAAAATAAATCCGTACTCCTTGCAATGGGCTACCAGCACCTTAAAAAGTTCGTCTTGTGTCATTTTTTGATTTATTGATTTAATTAATAATTCTTTATCGTGATTATCTCTCTTATGATCGTGATTATCTCTCTTATCGTACCATGAAAAATAACCTATATCATTTTTCCTGCCGTCGCACGGGGTGCGACCCCTCCCACTTCGTGGGCCCCTCCCTCTTACATGGCCGAGGGTGGCCATGGGCGATAAAAATGATACAGGTTATTTTTAACATTTTCTTAACTAAATAATTCATTAAAAGAGTCCCTAACGTCCGGTTTGGAAATCTCCAGGAGGGGATTTTTAACAAAGTCACGCTGGCCGATGAGGGGATGCGGAACGGTAAGTTCCGGCGTCTGAATCTTTTCCGTTCCAAACAAAAGGATGTCTATGTCTATAATCCGGTCATGGTATATGCGGTGGCCGGCAGCGTCGTACATGGGTTCCGGGATGCGCCCCATATCGGCCTCTATCTCCTTGATACTGCGGAGTATTGAAAGGGCCTGCTGCTCCGGTTCCCCCTGGGCGGGAATGCGGTAGAGGACGCACATGTTCAGGAAAGGCGGGCCGTCAAACCCCCACGAAGGCGTTTCCACGATGCGGGAAATACGCTCCGGATGCTTCCCCAGAGCCTGATCCAGGCGGTTCATGGCCCTGAGAAGGTTAAGGTCACGGTCTCCAAGGTTGGAGCCAAGTCCAAGATATACCTCTACCCAGTTCATCAGTCGTTAAGATTTGAATAATCGTCCTCGTCGTAATCCAGACCCAGTTCCACCCGGGCCTCCTCAGAGAGCATACTCTTGTCCCATTCGGGCTCAAAAGTAAGGTCTATGGTGCATTTTGTTACGCCCGGAACGCTCTCTACTCCGCTCTGGACCTCCCCTATCACCTGGTCTGCCATGGGACAGTTGGGGGCCGTGAAAGTCATGAGGATGGAAACCTCCCCGGCCTTGGAGATATTGAGCTCGTAAATGAGTCCAAGGTCATATATATTCACCGGAATCTCAGGGTCATAAACCTCCTTGAGAGCGGCTATGACGGCTGCATACAAAGGTTGCAGCGCCTTTACGTCTTCTGCTGTAAGTACTTGGTTCTCTGCCATATTCACAGGTTCTCCCGTGCAGTTTTCTTAATAGTCTCAATCATGGCCGCCAGCCCCCCTGCCCTTGTAGGAGAAAGGTTCTCCTTAAGGCCAATCTCTTCCACAAAGCCAAAATCGTCGGCCGATATCTCCGCCGGCGTAGCCCCGGAATAAACGCCTGTCAGAAGGGAGATAATTCCCTTGGTGATGATGGCGTCGCTGTCGGCCCGGAAAAAAAGCTTGCCGTCTTCTACCGTAGAGGAAAGCCAAACTCTTGACTGACAACCTTTTATAAGATTATCTTCTGTCTTTTCACTCTCCGGGAATTCCTCCAGGGACTTTCCCAGCTCTATAAGGTATTCGTATTTGTCCAGCCATTCGTCATACATGGAAAATTCTTCCACCACGGCTGCCTTTCTCTCTTCTAAACTCATCATATAAGCATTTCTATAGCCCTGCGCAGACTCTTGATAAAATACTCCGCCTCCTCCAGCGTGTTGTAAGGGGCAAAGGATATCCTCAGAAGGCCGGTAACTCCAAGGCGGTCCATGAGAGGCTCCGCACACATCTGCCCGGAGCGTGTTGCTATTCCCATCTTGTCCAGGATAAGGGCCAGATCCTCATGGTGGGCACCATCCACGGCTATTGAAAACAGCGGTATCTTGTCTTCCCTCCGACCCGTGTCGCCATAAAGGCGGATACGACAGTCTGCCCTTAGTTGCTCCAGCATAAATTCCACTATGCTCTCCTGCTCCCTTTCCACCAGGGCCGATTCCCTTGCGCTCCTCAGGAATTCCATGGCGGGGACAAGCGTGGGGACAGAGTTGAAGTTCTGCGTTCCGGCTTCAAATTTTGCCGGGGACTGGGCATATACCGTATTTTCAAAACTGACGCTTTGGATCATCTCCCCGCCGCCCATGTACGGGGGCATTTCCTGAAGCCACTTAAGTTTTCCGTAAAGGACACCGGTTCCGGTAGCCGCGTACATCTTGTGGCCGGAAAACACATAGAAGTCACAATCTAGATCCCGGACGTCAACGGCAGAGTGAACAATGCCCTGGGCCCCGTCAACAAGCACGGGAACTCCTTTTTTGTGAGCTGTCTGCACCAGCGATTTAATGTCGTTTTTAAGACCTAAAACATTGGAACACTGAGAGATAGCTATTATTTTTGTCTTCTGGGAAATCAATTTTCCCAGAGCTTCGGGCTGTAGCAGGCCATTTTTGTCAATGTCAAGGACTTTAAGGGAGGCCCTGCGCCGTAAGCACATCATCTGCCAGGGAACTATGTTGGAATGATGCTCCGAGGCGGAAACAATAACCTCATCCCCTTCCCGGACAAAAGCTTCCCCAAAAGAAAAAGCCACAAGATTGACGGACGCAGTTGCGCCGGAAGTAAAGATTATCTCCCTGGCACTTTCCGCATTGATGAACGCCCTTACCGCCTCCCTGGTATCCTCGTACTCCCGGGTTGCCTCATTGGACAGCCGGTGGAGGCCCCTGTGGATATTGGCATTGGCCTCCTCCACAAGAGACAGCCACTTCCCGGTCACGCTCTGCGGACGCTGGGCCGATGCGGCATTGTCCAGATACACCAAAGGCTTTCCGTTGACGCTGGTGCCAAGGATGGGAAACTGTTCTCGTATTTCTTTTATGCTTTGCATAAGTCTGCAAATTTACATATTTTTGCGTTATGATTGATTACATAAAAGGACAAATCGTAGAATTGACTCCCACGGAGCTCATTCTTGAATGCGGAGGGATAGGTTACAGCATCCTGATATCCCTTCAAACCTACGAGGCCTTTCAGGGAAAGACCAGCACCGTAGCCTACATACATCATTACATCAGAGAAGACGAAGAGCTGTATTACGGCTTTGCCGGCAAGGACGAAAGAGAACTCTTCCGCCTTCTGCTGGGTGTAAACGGCATAGGTGTCGCCTCCGCCAGAATGATGTTGTCCACCCTTAGTTCCGACGAGATTCGCCAGGCCATCCTTTCCGAAGACATAAACAAGATAAAGAGCGTAAAAGGCATAGGTCTCAAGAGCGCCCAGAGGCTTGTTCTGGAACTCAAGGACAAGATAGTGAAGGGAGAAGGCGCAGCAGAGAGCCAGCTTTTCATCAAACAGGACAACAACGCCCTGGTAGATGAAGCCACAACCGCACTCGTAACACTTGGCTTCCCCAAGGCAAACATAGCAAAGGTACTGCCCGGCATAATAAAAGAAAACCCCAACGCACGCGTTGAGGATCTCATTAAATCTGCGCTCAAAAAGCTTTAGCGCCCAAAGTAAACCAAAAGGACAGAAATATCTGCAGGGGATACGCCGGAAATACGGGAAGCCTGAGCTATCGTAGCCGGTTTATACCTTTTAAGCTTCTGACGGCACTCTATAGATAAGCCCTGAAGATTGTCAAAGTCAAAGTTTTCCGGAATCTTGATATACTCCAGACGAGAATTCTTCTCCGCCTGGAGTTTTTCTCTTTCAATATATCCAGAATACTTAATTCCCACCTCTACCGCCGAAACCACATCCTTTTCCTCTTGTTTTGTTCCACGTGGAACAATTTCAAGCAAATTCCACAGCTTAATCTCGGGACGAGAGACTAAATCCGAAATATGTTTGGACTCCGAGATTGGCGTAGAGCCAATAGAGTCCAGATAAGGATTAATCTCTTCTGCCCTTACTTTTCGCGCGTTACAATAATCCGCAAGAGTTTCTACTTCCCTACTTTTACGCTCAACAAGGGCAAATCTTTCATCTGAAGCAAGTCCAATGTTGTACGACAGCTCCGTAAGACGGAAATCAGCATTATCCTGTCTCAGAAGAATACGATATTCTGCCCTGGATGTAAACATCCTGTAGGGTTCATCTACGCCCTTATTTATCAAATCGTCAATAAGGACTCCAATGTAGGCCTGGTCACGCCTGAGGACAAAAGGATCTTTCTCCTGTAGCTTTAAAGAAGCATTTATACCAGCCATGAGACCCTGAGCGGCTGCTTCCTCGTATCCGGTGGTTCCGTTTACCTGACCGGCAAGGAATAGGTTCTCTACTACCCTTGACTCCAGGGAATAATTAAGGTACTGAGGGTCAAAATAGTCATATTCAACCGCATACGCAGGCTTAAAGACTACAGCGTATTCCAGTCCTTCTATAGCATGAAGCGCCTCAAGCTGGACCTCCAGCGGCAGAGAAGAAGAGAATCCCTGAAGATAGTATTCAGGTGTATCTCTCCCCTCCGGCTCCAGGAAAAGCTGATGGGAATCCTTGTCAGAGAAGGTCCTGAGCTTGTCTTCAATACTGGGACAGTAACGCGGCCCTTTGCCGTGAATCATACCGGTAAACAAAGGCGAACGGTCAAAGCCGGACTTAAGAATCTCATGAACCTTTGTATTGGTATGAAGAAGATAGCAGTTCATCTGGGGGTTTCCACCCTGTACTGCCGATGGCACGTCAAGGAAGGAAAACCTTTCGGGATTGGCATCTCCTGGCTGAACCTGAAGAGAGGAAAAATCAACGGAACGGGAGTCAATTCTTGGAGGTGTCCCCGTCTTCATTCTTTCAACGGGAATACCCTCGGCAGAAAGCTGATCGGAAATTCCGTAAGAAGCCTTCTCGCCTATTCGGCCTCCCTCAAAGGAATGAGTACCTATGTACATCTTCCCGTTAAGGAAGGTCCCTGTGGTCAAAACAAGTGCTTTACACTTGAATTCTGCACCCGTAAATGTACGGATGCCGCAGATTTTTTGATTCTCAAAGAGAATTTTTTCTGCAAAATCCGCGTAAATATTTAAATTACAATTAGTTAGAAGGAAATCAAGCCAAGTCTTGGAAAACAGTGCTTTGTCGCACTGGGCACGCGGACTCCACATTGCCGGACCCTTGGAGCCGTTAAGCATGCGGAACTGGAGCGTTGCCCTGTCGGTGACAAGACCCATGTATCCGCCAAGGGCATCAATCTCCCTTACAATCTGTCCTTTTGCAATTCCGCCCACAGCCGGGTTGCAGGACATCTTGGCAAGAGCATGGATGTCCGGAGAAAGCAAGAGCACCTGGGAGCCAAGATTGGCCGCGGCCATTGCAGCCTCACACCCGGCATGCCCTCCCCCGACTACTATGATGTCAAACTCATTTTGCATCGGCAGGCCTTCTGGCAAGATAGAAATTCTCCTTGGACCGCATTGTTGCAATATCTTCCTCGGAATGATCATCGTAACCTATAAGATGAAGCACACCGTGAACTATCACACGGTCAAGTTCGTCCTCAAAGAGGGTTCCATAAAAAGAGGCGTTGTCCTTTACGGTATCCACGGAAATAAACAGATCGCCGGAAAGGATATCCCCCTCGCAGTAGTCAAAAGTGATTATATCAGTGTAATAATCGTGCTTAAGATATTGCCTGTTAACGCCAAGAATGTAGGGGTCAGAGCAAAAAATAACGGAAACATCGCCTATTTTGCGACCTTCCGAGGCGGCTACATCCTTAAGCCAGGAAGAAGTTATTCTCTTCTTGGCAAACTTAAAAGCAGTGTCCTGGGTGAAGTAAGAAATCATCGCTAAACGTTAAAGAGGAAGTGCATTATATCTCCGTCCTGCACAACATAGTCCTTGCCTTCTACACCCATCTTGCCGGCGGCACGGACGGCAGATTCGCTCTTATACTGCACAAAGTCATCGTATTTGATAACCTCCGCCCGTATGAATCCGCGTTCAAAATCGGTATGGATGACTCCGGCTGCTCGGGGAGCCTTATCACCGGCAACTATGGTCCAGGCACGGCACTCATCGGCCCCGGCTGTGAAGAAAGTCCTAAGACCAAGGAGCTTGTATGCGCTCTGGATAAGACGCACCACTCCGGACTCTTTAAGGCCTATTTCTTCAAGGAACATCTGCCTGTCCTCATACTCCTCTATCTCGGCGATTTCTGCCTCTGTTTTGGCCGCTACTACAAGAATTTCGGCATTTTCCCTTTCTATGCTTTTTCTTACGGCGTCCACATAGGCGTTGCCGGCAGCGGCGGAACTCTCGTCAACGTTGCAGACATAAAGCACAGGCTTGTTGGTAAGAAGGTAAAGGTCCTTGGCCATCTGCGCCTCCTCTGCATTTTCCGGGACAACGCTGCGGCAGGATTTACCCTGAAGAAGGACGTCGCGGTAACGCAGGAGCAGGGACAGGAGTTTCTTTGCCTCCTTGTATCCGCCCGTAGTTGCCATCTTCTCCACCTTCTTAATCCTGCTGTCAATTGTTTCAAGGTCCTTGATCTGAAGCTCCGTATCCACAACTTCCTTGTCACGGACAGGATCAACGCTGCCGTCCACGTGGACAATATTATCGTCGTCAAAGCAGCGCAGAACGTGCACAATGGCATCTGTTTCGCGTATATTGGCAAGGAACTGGTTGCCCAGACCCTCACCCTTGGACGCTCCCCTGACAAGGCCTGCAATGTCCACTATCTCCACCGTCGCGGGGATGGTGCGCTTGGGCTTGCAAATCTCCGTAAGAACCTCCAGACGCTTGTCCGGAACGGAAGTGGAACCAACGTTTGGATCTATTGTACAAAAGGGGAAATTGGCACTCTGTGCCTTCCCGGAACTGACACAATTAAACAAAGTAGACTTGCCCACATTAGGCAAGCCTACTATACCACATTTAAGACTCATAAAAGACTACTAATAGAAACGTGCACGGTTGTCCTTTACATTCTTCTCGGTCATGACAGGCAGAAGCATCTGCTCGTTGTACTGGTCCAGACGGGACTGCTCGTTGCGGGCGTCTTCTTCCGTGTAATATGAACCAGTCTCACGTCCTTCAACCTTAAGGATGTAGGTACCCATGATACCGGCAACGGGAGCGCTGATAACGCCTTCCTTGGCAGAAGCAACGGCGCCGATGAAAGCGGGCTCCGTGGAACCTGCGCTGCTGGTGGAGAAGCTTACACCCTCCAGGGTTTCAACGCTTGCGCCAAGCTTTTCTGCAATCTCCTCAAGAGTCTGGAGGCCCTCAATCCGGGCAGCAACATCAGCTGCGCGCTTCTGGGCATATTTCTCACGATAGAGCTGGTTGGAAATCTGCTCGGAGACATCCTCCAGAGGAGCGATACCCTCCTTGTGGGCCTCTTTCACAGCAACTACAAAGAAATAGTTGTTATCTACAGTGATGATACCGGAAGCCTTGCCGGGTTTGTTGTCAAATGCCCAACGGGTAACTTCCTTTGCGTGGCTGATGGAACCGTATGAATCCGTTCCTTCGTTAACAGTGATGGCGCGGGAGTAGATACCGGTGGAATCACATGCAGCCTTATAGGAAGAATACTTGCCGGAAGCACGTACCGCAAGGATATTTGCCTGATTGTAAATCTGGGAATAGGTTTCCTTGCTGGGAAGGGTGGCCTTCTCGTAGATGGCTACTTTCTTCTTGAGTACAGGCTTGGTCGCAGCTGTAACCTCAACGATATGGGTGCCATACTGGGTGTTCAGAATGAAAGGCTTGTTCTTCTGTGCGGTAAGGACGGGCTCAAATCCGGGAATCAGGTAGTTCTGTGTGAACCAGCCAAGGTTTCCAAGCTGATCGTTGTCCTTGCTGTTGGTATCTACGGAATACTCTGCGGCAAGTTCATAGAAATTGTTCCTGTTAAGCTTTGCAAGTACTTCCTCAGCGGTCTTGCGGGCGTCGGCACCACGGAACATGATGTGACGGACATATACGGAATCCGGAACCTGGGCGGTTTCCATGATCCTGACAGCGAAGAAGGTGTTGCCGGACTTGTACACAGGGGAAACTCCGCTTTTGTTCTCTGCTACAAACTTGTCAACCTCTGCGTTTACGCTGCGGAGGTCTCCGCCGCCTACATACCAGCGGTCCTGCCACTGGCGGTCAGAGTTGTGCTGGAGGAAAGCACGCACGGAGGCGGTGTTTGCAAACTCTTCGTAAGTCTCCACAAACTCTGCGTTCTGGGCAGCGATGTCAGAGGAAGAGGGTTTAACCTCAAATACCGCATACTCGATATCCCTGGTGGCCTTTCTGCGGTAATCTTCCTTGTGGTTTGCATAGTACTTCTTGATATCGGCGTCCGATACAACCACGGTGCTGTCCTTAGGATAGTAAGTGTTGGGAGCAACTACATAGCTGACCTTTGCGGTAGTGTTATTCTCTGCAACGGCCTTCTTTGCCTGAAGGGAGTTCACAAGTGAAGCGGCAGAGAAAAGGGTTGCATACTTTTCCGTGTAACGGTTGTTGCGGACAGCGTTCTGCAGATAGTCGCGGATCATGACTACGCGGCCGGTTTCGTCATCTGCCGCCTGGTTCATGAACTCACCCACAGCCTGGGAAGAGAAATTGCCGTTCTGGTCAAGGAAAAGGCCGGAGTTTACAACCACGGGGGAAGGATTATCGCCGATGAACATGTCGATTTCCTCCTGGTGTCCTACATTGATACCGGCTTTGCGGATTGTAGGGATAACCAGATTCTCCTGGACGAGGTTCTGCCAGGTCATTTCGCGGGTCTGGCGCTGAGCCTGCTCCGATGAAGCGGAGCTTCCGGTCATGATTTCACGGACATCCGAGAAGTATTTGTACTGCTGCTCAAAGTCCGTGTAAGTGATTCTCTTGCCGTCGATGGTACCGACATCGTACTTGCTGGATGCGGATTCAACCGTCTGGATGATATCCGCAGGGTTAACAAGGAAGAGTAACAGACCTAAGGCAATGATGATAGATGCACCAATGCCGAATTTGGTCCTGATAGTCTCAAGTGCTGCCATTTTTTATCTTAATTTTTAATCATTTACCTATAAGGGATGCAAAAATAGTAATTTTATTCGAAAATCCCTATTTTTTGGGTAGCGGGCCTATAAAATTAACCCAATCCACCTGCTCCTGACCTTCTTCCTCCCCGTCCTCGATATAAAACTCCGTTTCAAACGGATTCATGAGGACTGAGTTCCTGGCCATCTCGTCAGAACGCATGCCGTATCCCTGCATAAAACCGGAGGGAGAATACATTTTTATGTAACAGTCCGTCCATATTTCATGCTTGTCGCTGTCCCAATACAGCGTATCCGTTTCCATGGTTTCGTCCTTGACTATGTTCTTGATAACCACATTCCCAAAGGCAGACCATACCTCGTTGTCTCCTTTGTCATGCCTTGCCTTGAGAGCGTTGATGGTGGTTTCAAGGACTTCATTTTCCCCATATGCGTAAATACTGATACCGTCCGGAAACAGTTCATAAGAGGTGGTATCATTCTCGTAAACCTCCATTCTGGGGGACTCTACACGCATTTTAAGGCGGCCGTTGTCTGTCTGGACATAGAACATACCGTCAACCGTCTGCAGGGGAATTACGTCAAGATTCAGCTTTTCCGCCTCCTCCAGATTTGTCTTGCACGAATAAACGACGAAAGCAACCGCCCCTGCGGTTGCCATCGTCTTTAATATTTGGGAAAACTTCACTACCTGTTGCTTACACGTACGGTGGTGGTTGCGGTAAGTCCTCCGCAGGAAACGGTGTAGGAGTTGCCGGACACCAGATCGTACATAAAGATTTCACTTGCATCCGGGAAGTACTTGCTCACGGAAGCAATCTGGGAAGAAGCATCCTCGGCGATAGAAGGATCGGCATTGCGGGCCTTCTGGTAGAAGTCGGTAGCAGCCCAGAAGCGTGCATACTTGTCAACCTCCTCGGTGCAGGTAGCGGAAGCCCAAAGGTTGCCGATAACCATATAGGCCTTTCCGGCATATCCCCTGTCAAGGTCAGCTGCCTTGCGTGCTGCATCGTAAGCCTTGGAACGCATACCGTTGCCGTAAGCAAAACGGGCAAGCTCGTAGTAGTACTGGGCGTCGGTATCCTCATCGGACTCCTCGTATGCGATAGCCTCTTCCAGATACTTGGCTGCGTCCGCAACATTGCCGCGGGCGTTGTTCAGCCTGTAAAGGGCATAAGCGCTGCGATAGGAAGGATCCAGCTTGTACATGGAAGTAACAGCTTTCAGGTACAGGTCGTTGGTGGCGCAGTCATCGGCGCTGTTCATGAGCTTTACGATATTGGAAACAACGGCGATATTTTCAGGCTCGGCCTCATAGCGGGGGGTAAAGATGGCGATGAGGTTGTCGCAGGAAGCCACCTTGCTGTCTGCAAAGATGGTTTCAAGGGCCGCCTTGGTCTTGGCATTATCCTCGGTCTCTGCAGCGCTCTTGGGCTTTGCGTTCTCAAGATTCTCGCTCACTTTGTCATAAAGGCCGATTACGTCGTCCGCGCTTATCTGGTTCTCCCTGTAAAGGGCGATACCGGACTGAAGCAGGTTCACCAGGATGATACCGCTGGTGTTGGGGCCAAGTTCGTCAACAATGGCGTTAAGGTTCTGATACAGATAAGCGTTGTCAGTTCCGCGGTAGTTAATCATGTACTTACCCTTGTTGTTCATGATTTCCTTTTTCTTCCTGGGGTATGCAGCCATACGCTGATCCTGGAGGGTGAGGATGGTATCGATGACCGCCTGACGCATGGACTCGTCCTTGATCTTTCCAATTTCTCTGGTCATGAGGCTGGTACCGTGGATGAACATGTTCTGCGAAGCGGTAGCAGGGCAGAGGTTATAAGCCTTTCTCCAGTTGGGAAGGGCGTCACTGTAATTTTTCTGTTTGTAGTACTCCTGATAGTAGGAAAGATACTTGATGCATTCTGCACTGTCCGGGCCGAATTTTCCCTGAGCAGAGACAATCTGCGAAACAAACAGTGCAGCCGCTGCTGCAAAAATCAAACTGAACTTTTTCATTACGTATTATTTAAATTGTTATTATTCGTACCTGGGTTTCTTGAACCAAATGTCAAACATATTCAGTCCTAGGTTGAAACCAAAATAATTCTCCCCAATCTGACCCTTTACAAGGCCTCTGCGGCCAATATCAAGGGCAAAAGATATGCCGTTGTACCAGCGGAACACCGGGAGAGTCATTCCAAGAGTTATGCCAAAACTGTCCACGTGGGCACCGTCAACGGTGTAATAGGACTGCTCGTAGTATGCTCCCGCCCTGTATGTGCAACGCCTCAGATAGTAGCGGACATCATTTCTTCCGGGAGTAATTTCAAATCCGGCCCTGAAGCCCTGCGCCAGCGATGTTGCAAAATACGATTCGCCGTTGTTTGAGAAGCCCTGAACCTTGTCCAATCCGCTTCCAAGCCATGAAGAGCGGGTGTAGTCAAATTCTGCCATCCAAACGTCGGAGCTGCGGTAGGAAATGCCAACTCCAAACTGATCTCCCATACGTACTCCTTTGTCCGACAGGTAATTAATATCCCTGCTGCGGGATTTTCCGCCGTTCTCCGTAAAGTGGTAGTGATACCCTGTCATGGGTGTGGAAAAAGCGTAGGTAACACCAAGTGTTATTGCATCTTTGGCCGACACGGGCTGTTCATACTGCAATGCCAGCTTTGCGCCGAAGTTGTTGATCTGCAAAGAGTCTCCTGCAGCAAAATCCTTGTAACTGGTATCTCCGTTGACGTTGGTTGCCGTCTTTGTTATGGCACCGAAGTTATAACTGAACTGGGCTCCCAGGGAAAGCCGGTTCCAGAAAGTAACGGCACCGCCTGCAAAAACCTGATAGAGACCTCCGTTTCCGGTAGAGGTAAAAGTACGTGAAACGGAATATTCATCAACCTCCGAGTAACTTATCTTGTAACCTACGTCACTTAGGGGAGTTACGCCCAAATACATGGCGGAACTCTTCCAGATGGGAAAGGATATTACAAAATCATCTATGTTCAAAGCTGCGTTGTAACCGCCTTTTCCGCTGTCGGAATAAAGGGAGAGTTTTCCGGAAAGACCAAAATCGGCCATAAAGGAAAGGGAATCCCTGGCTGTTACCGAGGCGGGATTCATGATATTTACAAAACGTTTGTTCCTTGCGGCAATTCCTACTCCTCCCATTCCCCTGTTCCAGGACGTGCCCTGGTTATGAAGGTTTCCGATACCAAAAACCGAATACGGAGAATAACCTACATACGTTCCGTCTGTCTGGGCAGAAGCCGTCCAGACAGCAAGGGTGGCAGTAAAAGCCGCGATTATAAACTTTCTAAGCAATTCTCTGCTCATATTCGTCAGATAAAAGTGCAAGTCCCATCAAAACAAGATTGCAGACCACAAAGATGGAACTTTTCACCCGTTTTGCAAAATAATTGGCGTCTCCACCGGTAAATACAACCATATTGTCCGGTTTCAAAGCCAAATACCCCTCTATTTCAAAAACAATGCCCGAAACCACTCCGCTCTCTATGGAACCATTTCTGGAAGAGCCTATAAGTTCCGGATTCTCCGGAGTATCCACCAGCGGCAACGCCCTGGAATAGCGGTTCAGGGCCTTGAATCTGGTGCGGCACCCAAGGGAAATGTTTCCCCCTTCGTAAAGTCCTTCCCGGTTTGTAAAATCCACGGAAAGAGTGGTCCCAAAGTCCACTATCGTACACCCTTTTCCATTGAAAAGATGACGTGCGGCTATAATGGAAGCAGCCCTGTCATAAGATATATAAGGCGGAAGTCCGTGTCTTTTAAGCTGTTCAGTGTGATTCTCGTCTAAAATCAGCAGGCTGGAACATTCGGCCTTGAGTATATCTATATCCTCTGCGGAAAGGGGATTCACCGAACTTATGAGCATCACGTAAGGCTTTTCCTTTTTGGTGAGGGAAAGTATGAATTCCATAAACTTCTCTCCCTGGTAACGGAAAGTCTTGCCAAGGGTCATCCCCTCGGTCCACGCGGCCTTTAAGGCGGTGTTTCCTATTTCCACAACAAGGTTGGACATAGCCCGCGAAGTTAACAATTATTGAAGTTTTTTCAAAATAACGAGGGCCTTATCAAGCGTATCCACTCCTCTGGACACAGTCCTCAGCTTGCCACCGTCCTGGTTGAACTTGAAAAGAGACTCGTTTTCATTCACTTTGGCTATAACCTTTTCAAACTCCCTGGACTGGTAGTAGGCCGACATGGGATTGCTCACGAAAAACATAATCTGCATGCCGTTCTTTATTATTATCTTTTCAAATCCCGTAGCGGAGCCTCTGTTCCTTATCTTAACCACGTTAACAAGGTTTTTGACTTCTTCCGGCAGAGGACCGAACCGGTCTTCTATCCTGGAGGAAAGGAGGTCTATGTCGCGGTCGTCCCTAAGGGAGTCAAGCTGCTTGTAAATCCTTATCTTTTCAGCAGTTATATCTATATACGTATCCGGGATAAAGGCAGGCTTGTCCGTTTCCACAGTGCAGTCCTCTACAAAATTCTCCTTAGAGGAAGCAGTCACTATTCCCGTTTCCACACCAAGTTCTTCCATTGCCTCGGAGAGTATCTTCTGGTAGGTTTCGTAACCCATATCCATTATGAAGCCGCTCTGCTCCGCTCCCAGAAGATTGCCGGCGCCCCTTATGTCCAGATCCTGCATGGCAATGTTGAATCCGCTGCCAAGGTCTGAGAACTCTTCAATGGCGTGAAGACGCCTGCGGGCCTCGTCGGTAATGGAAATAAGCGGCGGGACAATAAGGTAGCAGAAAGCTTTTTTATTGGATCGGCCAACCCTGCCGCGAAGCTGATGGAGGTCGCTAAGGCCGATATTCTGGGCCTGATTCACTATAATGGTATTGGCGTTGGGAATATCCAGGCCGTTTTCTATTATTGTGGTACACAGCAGCATGTCATAATCCCCTCTCATGAAAGAGAGCATCCTGTCTTCCAGTTCTTTGGACTCCATCTGCCCGTGGGCCGTACATATTTTCATATCCGGGACCAGCCTGTGCAGTATATCTTCAATTGCGGGCAGCTGCTCCACTTTATTATGAAGGAAGAAAACCTGACCGCCGCGGTTCAGTTCATAGTTAATGATACTCTTTATCTCCTCTTCGTTGAAAAGGATAATCTCCGTCTGGATGGGAATACGGTTGGGAGGGGGAGTCTGCATTATGGAAAGATCCCTTGCTCCAAGGAGAGAGAACTGCAAGGTACGGGGGATAGGCGTTGCCGTAAGCGTAAGGGTATCCACGGAGGATTTCAGCTGACGGAGTTTTTCCTTGGCGCTTACGCCGAATTTCTGCTCCTCGTCTATGATGAGCAGTCCAAGATCCTTGAATTCAAATCCCTGCCCAAGTATTTTATGGGTACCTATAAGAATATCTATACTACCTTCCCTGAGCCTCTTTTTAATGTCCGTAATCTGACCGGCTGTTCTCAGGCGGCTTACATACTCTACGGTACAGGGGAAGTTCTTCAGCCTTTCCTTGAAGGTTTCGTAATGCTGAAGGGAAAGTATTGTAGTTGGAACAAGGACGGCCACCTGCTTGGAATCGGCCACGGCCTTAAAGGCTGCACGTATGGCGATTTCCGTTTTTCCGAAGCCTACATCGCCGCAAACCAGACGGTCCATCGGGTAGGGGGCTTCCATGTCCTGCTTCACCGCCTTTGTAGCCTTTTCCTGGTCCGGTGTATCCTCATACATGAAGGAGGATTCCAACTCCTGCTGCAAATAGGTATCGGCAGAATAGGCAAATCCCTTGGAGGACAGGCGGGAAGCGTAAAGCTGTATCAGTTCTTTCGCTATATCCTTTACCCTGGACTTGGCGTTGGACTTAAGGGTAACCCAGGTCTTGGAACCCAGTTTGTTAATTTTAGGAGGAGTGTCGTCCTTGGAACGGAAGCGGGAAATCTTGTGCAGGGAATGTACGGAAACAAACACCACGTCGCCGCCGCTGTACATAAGCTTTACGACTTCATGGACCCGCCCGTAGTCGTCCCTCATCTTTACAAGGCCTCCGAATACGCCCACGCCGTGGTCTATATGGACTATATAATCACCTACGTTGAACGAACTAAGGTCGTTAAGGGTAAGTTGCTCGGATTTTTCCACCGAGCGACGCATCCTTACACGGTGGAAACGGTCGAATATCTCGTGATCCGTGTAACAGCATATACGGTCGTCGTTGTCTATGAAGCCGGAGTGAATGTTCTTTCCCTTTACAAATTCGGGCATTGCGGAAGATTCCGCCTGAAGAATAATGGAACGAAGCCTTTCCAACTGGCTTTCTTTCTCCCCGAAAATGAGGACCCTGTAGTTTTCCTCTATCCTCTTTACTATATCGGAAATAAGCAGCTCGAAATTTTTGTTGAATACCGGCTGGGGCGATATATTGAACTTTACAGCCCTTTCTCCCTGGCGGGAAAGAGGTATTTCCATATACACCTTCCTGAATTTTTCCGTAAGCCCCATAAAATCCCGCTCACGGTACATATCGGAAGAATCCAGCCAGAGGGTGGTGCCGGCGGGAAGCATGCTGAAAACGCTGACAAGAGAACTTTCCCCCTCGGAGCCGCCGGCTATGATGTCGGGGTAAATATCGGCCCTGTCCACCTTTTCTACGGAAAGCTGGGTGTTGCAGTCAAATATATTGATTCTGTCAATCTCGTTTCCAAAGTAGCTTATCCTGTATGGCTTGTCCAGCGAATAGGAAAAAATATCCACCACGGAACCTCTCATTGCATACTGCCCGGGAGCCGATACAAAATCCACCTTCTCAAAACCTTCCTCTATGAGTTTTTCCCTGAGTTTTTCGTAAGGAAAAATTTCACCGGTATTTACAGAAAAAAGGGCTTTGCGAAGATTGTCTCCGGCGGGAAGAAGTTCCTCCACCGCATCCGGATAAGTTACTACGAAAACGGGACCGTCGCCGGGATTCATAATCTTACCTACCGCAGCCGTCCTTTGAACTCCAAGGGAGGACTTGTAGTTACTTCTCTGGACATTGGTTCCTGATTGCGGCAGAAAGAAAACCCTGTCTCCTTCCACCATATTATATAGGTCCGCACTACAGTATTCCGCCGCTTCCATATTTGGAAGCATCACAACGTGCATCCCCTCCGTTGCAACCTGGGAAAGCACCATCCACCGGGCCGATAAAAACAGACCGCTGCAAAAAACTTCCTTCTCGCTCCCAAGCCTTTCCTTCAGGAGAGCCGTATTATTTTTACTTATTAACATTTGCCCTAAAAATCTGTTGAAAACCTGTTAATAACCCTGTTTATAACCTCATTTCAAATCCACATCCCCGACGGCGGGTTATTTTTCAACAAAAAACTGACATCAACAAAAAGAGTTTTCAACAGTAATTTTTCTTATAAAAAGTTGATTATTAAGAATGTTTTAAAGTTATCAACATTTCAACACAAATAATAAAATCAACCTATATAAAAATAAAAAGAACTATATTTGTAACTGATTTGAATCTGAACCCACGATGAGCGAATTCGACCCTCACAGCACAACAGACCGCAAAGATAACGATTTGGACGGAATTACAAGGCCGCAGGAACTTGATGATTTTACCGGACAAAAAGAGATTGTCTCCAACCTTAATATATATATAAAGGCAGCAAAGATGCGTGGAGAGGCCCTGGATCACGTACTTTTCCACGGTCCTCCCGGTCTTGGAAAGACCACCCTTGCCCATATCATTGCAAATGAGATGGGGGTAAACATGAAGGTGACTTCCGGTCCGGTTCTGGACAAACCTGGAGACCTGGCCGGACTTCTTACCTCCCTGGAAACCGGAGACGTCCTGTTCATAGACGAGATTCACCGTCTGTCCCCCGAAGTTGAAGAATACCTTTATTCCGCAATGGAAGACTACGTGATAGACATCATGATAGACAAAGGTCCGGGGGCAAGGTCCGTACGCATATCCCTGAATCCTTTCACCCTTGTGGGCGCAACCACAAGAAGCGGTCTCCTGACCGCTCCTCTCAGGGACAGGTTTGGGATTAACTGCGCCCTGGAGTACTACGATGTTGACGACCTGAAAAAGATAGTGGTCCGCAGCGCGGGAATAATCGGCATAGAAATAGACGACGATGCCGCTTACGAGATTGCCCTCCGCAGCCGCGGTACCGCCAGAATTGCCAACGCCCTGCTCAAGAGAGTCAGGGATTTTGCGCAGGTACTTGGCGACGGCCGCATCAATCTTGAGATTTCACGCTTTGCCCTTAACAAACTCAAGATAGACAAGAGGGGACTGGATGCAATAGACAACAAGATACTAAGAACCCTCATACTCACCTTCAAGGGCGGCCCTGTGGGTGTGGGGACCCTTGCCACTTCCATAAGTGAAGATGCCGGCACCCTTGAGGAAGTGTATGAACCTTTCCTCATAAAAGAAGGATTTATAATCCGCACCCAAAGGGGCAGAATAGCTACGGAACTTGCCTATAACCACCTTGGAATGGAGTCTTATCTAGCCCAAAGAAAATACAATCCGGACGATACCGGCTCTTTGTTTTAGGTTTTTCCGTTAAAAATGATTATAATTGCAAGTTAAAAGAATATATTAACCAAATTCTTAATATGGCAGATCCTAAACTTGTCTCAAAAATTCCGGATGGACCGCTTGCCGAAAAATGGAGTAAGCGCAAAGCCGAAATTCGTATTGTTTCTCCAAACAACAAAAGGAAACTGGAAGTTATTGTTGTAGGTACAGGCCTTGGCGGAGCATCCGCAGCTGCCTCCCTTGGCGAAATGGGTTACAACGTCAAGATTTTCTGTATCAGTGATTCTCCCCGCCGTGCTCACTCCATTGCTGCACAGGGTGGTATCAATGCTGCGAAGAACTATCAGAACGACAATGACTCCATCTATCGTCTTTTCTACGACACCATCAAGGGCGGTGACTACCGTTCCAGAGAAGCCAACGTTTACCGTCTTGCAGAGGTGAGCGCCGCAATCATAGACCAGTGCGTGGCCCAGGGAGTTCCCTTTGCACGTGAATACGGCGGATACCTTGCCAACCGTTCCTTCGGCGGCGTTCAGGTAAGCCGTACTTTCTATGCCAGGGGACAAACCGGTCAGCAGCTCCTCCTTGGTGCTTATGCTTCCCTTAACAAGGAAATAGCAGCAGGTACGGTCAAAAGCTATCCCCGTCATGAGATGCTGGATCTTGTCATTATCAACGGTGAGGCCAAGGGTATCATTGCCCGTAACCTTGTAACCGGCGAAATTGAGCGTTTCGGCGCACATGCTGTCGTACTTGCTACCGGAGGTTATGGAAACACCTACTTCCTTTCCACCAACGCAATGAACTCCAACGGCAGTGCTGCAATGCAGGCATACCGCAAGGGTGCATTCTTTGCCAACCCCTGCTTTGCTCAGATTCACCCTACCTGTATTCCCGTTCACGGAGAGCAGCAGTGCAAACTCACCCTCATGAGTGAATCCCTCCGTAACGACGGCCGTATCTGGGTTCCCAAGAAGAAGGAAGACGTGATGAAGCTCCGCAATCACGAGATTAAACCTTCCCAGATTCCTGAAGAAGACCGCGACTACTATCTCGAGCGCAGGTATCCCGCCTTCGGCAACCTTGTTCCCCGTGACGTTGCATCCCGTGCAGCCAAGGAGCGTTGCGACGCAGGATTCGGCGTCAACGAAACCGGCCTTGCCGTATTCCTTGACTTTGCAGATGCCATCAAGCGCCTTGGTCACCAGAGGGTAGAGGAGCGTTACGGCAACCTGTTCCAGATGTACGAAAAGATCACCTCCTCCTCCCCTTGGGAAGAGCCTATGATGATTTATCCCGCCATCCACTATACCATGGGCGGTCTCTGGGTGGACTACGACCTCCAGACCACCATCCCCGGCCTTTATGCAATCGGCGAAGCAAACTTCTCCGACCACGGCGGAAACCGCCTTGGAGCATCGGCCCTTATGCAGGGTCTGGCCGACGGTTACTTTGTACTTCCTTACACTATCGGCGATTATCTTTCCCATAAATTTGCAGAGCCCAAGACAGACACCTCCGCTCCTGAATTTGACGAGGCGGAAAAGGCAGTGAAGGCCCGCATAGAAAAGCTTTTTGCCGTGAAGGGTACCGAGACCGTGGACAGCATCCACAAGAAACTCGGAAACATCATGTGGGAGTATGTTGGTATGGCACGTAACGAGGAAGGTCTCAAGAAGGGTATCGAGGAAATAGGTAAACTCCGCGAATTTTTCTGGAAGAATGTACGCGTTCCCGGAGAAAACGGAGAGTTCAACCAGGAACTTGAGAAGGCCCTCAGGCTTGTGGACTTCTTTGATATCGGCGAACTCATGGCCCGCGACGCCCTTAACCGCAAGGAATCCTGCGGCGGTCACTTCCGTGAGGAAATGCAGACCGAAGACGGCGAAACCAAGCGTGACGACAAGAACTTCATGTACGTTGCCGCATGGGAATACAAGGGCGAGGGTGTAGAACCCGAACTTCACAAAGAAGAACTCAAGTACGAGAATATCAAGATTGCAACCCGTAACTATAAAGACTAATGGAATATAATATTAAAGTATGGCGTCAGAAAAACGCCAAGTCAAAAGGCCATTTCGAGACCTACCACGTTACGGATGTGGAGGAAGATGCATCATTCCTCGAAATGCTTGATATAATGAATGACCAGCTTATCCGCGAGGGTAAGGAACCCGTGGCTTTTGATCACGACTGCCGTGAGGGTATCTGCGGTGCATGTTCCCTGTATGTGGACGGCCGCGCCCACGGTCCGGACGACCAGGTTACCACCTGCCAGCTGTTTATGCGTCATTTCAAACCCGGTGCAACCATTACCGTGGAACCCTGGAGAAGCGGTGCTTTTCCCGTTATAAAAGACCTTGTTGTGGACCGTACCGCATTTGACAAGATTCTTCAGGCCGGCGGTTTTATTACCGTCCGTACAGGTTCCGCCCAGGATGCAAACAATATCCTCATTCCCCATGACGATGCAGAACTCTCCATGGATGCGGCAGCCTGCGTAGGATGCGGCGCTTGCGTTGCAACATGTAAGAACGGTTCCGCCATGCTGTTTGTGGCCGCCCGCGTAAGCTCTCTTGCCCTCCTTCCCCAGGGTAAGCCTGAAGCAGCCCGCCGCGCCCGTGCCATGGTAGCCAAGATGGACGAACTTGGATTTGGCAACTGCACCAACACCCGTGCATGTGAGATGGAATGCCCCAAGCATGTTACGATTGATCACATTGCACGTCTCAACAGAGAGTATTTGAAAGCCCGCTTTAGCGAGTAAAAAATAGCGGTTTTAAGCTTTGAATTCCACTTCTTTAACAGAGGTGGAATTTTTTTTGCTTACAATTTGTAATTTTAAACCTTGTTAAAGTTTAAAAATTGTAGTTAAAAATACCAAAAATAACTTTTAATAGGTATAATTAATTTTATATTATTTTGGTAATCAATATATTAAGCTACGAAAATAAAATTTTTTGATATTAAAAATAAAATATTTTAATTTGCAGCCGTTTAATATTAACCAAACCATTTTAATGCCTATGAAAAGAGCTATGCAGATCATTGCTGTACTGGTAAGCATCCTGTTTACGGTATCAGCCATGGCACAGGGCAACATTACACTCAAAGGTATTGTCACTAGTGTCCCGTTAAGACTCATTGATACTGAATAAGTTAGGATAGTCATCGACGGGAGCAAGATTTTTAGATTTGTTAAACAATTGATTTAGAGGGACTTCCTCAAACAGGACAAAGCCAATAGTTTGAGAAATTG
>JAFUVY010000004.1 GCA_017477335.1 Bacteroidales bacterium | reverse complement strand
GTTGCCGCCTGACGGTTCGGGAGAGTGCCGCAACCTTCTGGAACGTTTTGTATTCTCGATGAAGTACATGCACAGGATGAGCGATATACCTGAAACATTCAACGACCCGCTGCTGGACAAGCTTTTCCACGCCACCGAGCTTGCGAGCATGTCGGTAACGGAAAGACAAAACTACGACAGTGCCATGAGAACAGAATTAGACAGACTAGCGGAGAACCAGTTCGCCGAACAGCGAGGCTTCGCCAAAGGCAAAGATGAGGGCTTGGCAGAGGGTAAAGCAAAAGGACTGGCCGAAGGTAAAGCAAAAGGACTGGCCGAGGGTAAAGCAGAGGGCAAAGCCGAGATGGTAAAAGCGATGTTGAAAGATGGAGTTGCCGTGGAAACAATTGCCAGGTATTCAGGTCTGTCCCCAGAGGAGATAGACAAGCTTCGGTAATACGCAAATCCCCCTCCCAGAGCAAAAAGTGAACACTCGGAGTCACAACTCGGTATCACTATGTGGGGTTATTTGAAAAGATAAGCCAGTCGGGGGCGTTGTAGGTGAGATATCCGGTCAAGACCATTATAAATATGATGTCAACGAGCCAGAGCGGCCAGAGTTTCCGGATTGCGGGGATGAGGCGCCAGCGTCTTGTCAGCTGGACGGCAACTACCATAGCCGCGACGTAGATAACGATGTCCAGCAACATCAGTTCGTGCCGGACAAATATCCAGTAGGCAAAGAAGCACCCCACGATAAGAGGCATAACCCTGAAATCGCGATGGCGCAAAGAGAGATAGATTCCTAAAAGCAACATGGGATAGAAAACCATCTTTGTAACCCAGGAAGTGGTTGAAGAAGGAAACGTGATGAACAAAATGCATCCCGGTGCCGAAGATGATCAGCAGAACGGTGGCGATGATGGTTTTATTGACCGCAAAAAAATACACTTGCTCTTGCAACTAAGTTGCAATCTGCACTACACAAAAAACGAAGGAGGTGACTAAAAAGTAGATTCTTCTTTTTAGTCACCTCCCTCGCTATTTGAGTGAGATGAAGGGACGACTAGAAGACGTCCGGTTCGGGTGCGGAAGTTTCGTCCTCGGTGAAGCGGGGCTTGCGAGGGCCTTCACGGCGGGGACGACGTTCTCCATCACGGCGGGCAGCGCCATCGCGGCGGGGACCACGGTCGCCGGATTCACGCCTGGGGCCGCGGGATTCGCGCTTGGGCTCTACGTAGCCTTCGGGCTTTTCAGTGAGGGCACGCATGGACAGGCGCATCTTGCCGGTCTTGGGGTCAATCTCCAGGAGTTTGACATCTACCTCGTCACCTACCTTAAGGACATCCTCAACCTTTTCGGTCTTGGTCCAGGCAATCTCGCTAACGTGCAGGAGACCTTCCTTGCCGGGGAGAATCTCTATGAATGCGCCGAAATCCAGAATGGAAACAACCTTGCCGTGATATACGGTGCCGGCCTCGGGAACCGCGCAGATGCCCTTGATACGCTCGAGAGTTGCATCCATGGCAGCCTTGTCCGTACCGAAGATGTCCACGACACCCTTGGTGGTACCGTCGCCGTTGTCAACTTCCTCGATAGTGATGGTGGTGCCGAATTCCTTCTGCATGCCCTGGATAGTCTCACCGCCCTTGCCGATGATGGCGCCGATGAACTCGGAAGCCACCTCAAGCTGAACCATGCGGGGAACGAAGGGTTTGAAGTCCTCACGGGGCTCGGAGATGGTCTTGAGCATTTCTCCCATGATGTGGAGACGGCCCTGGCGAGCCTGCTCCAGAGCTTTCTCAAGGACTTCGTAGGAAAGTCCGTCAACCTTGATATCCATCTGGGTTGCGGTGATACCGTCCTTGGTACCGGTAACCTTGAAGTCCATGTCGCCAAGGTGATCCTCGTCACCAAGGATATCGGTCAGGATGGCATAACGGTCGTTGGGACGTTCTGCGTCGGTGATAAGACCCATTGCAACACCTGCAACCGGCTTTTTGATCTTCACGCCGGCGTCCATAAGGGCCAGGCAGCCACCGCAGACGGAGGCCATGGAAGAGGAACCGTTGGATTCCAGGATATCGGAAACTACGCGTACTGCGTAAGGGAATTCGGGTGCCGTGGGGATGACGGGCTTAAGGGCGCGCATCGCCAGGTTTCCGTGGCCGATCTCGCGGCGGCCGGTACTCCTCTGGGGCTTAGCCTCGCCGGTAGCGAACGGAGGGAAGTTGTAATGCAGGACAAACTGCTGGTCTTCCTGGATAAGGACCTCGTCCATTTCCTTCATGTCCAGCTTGGTGCCCAGGGTAACCGTTGCCAGGGACTGGGTCTCGCCACGGGTGAAGATGGCGCTGCCGTGTGCGCAGGGCAGGTAGTCGGTTTCGCACCAGATGGGGCGTACCTCGTTGGTGGCACGTCCGTCAAGACGTTTGCCTTCGTCCAGGATGAGGTTGCGCATGGCTTCCTTCTCTACGTCGTGATAGTAGCGGGCTACCATAGCACCCTTGAGTTCCTGGTCTTCCTCGGAAAGGGTGGCAAGGAATTCGGCCTTGATAGCCTCGAATCCGTCTTCCCTCTCGTGCTTGGGCTTTGCGCTGCCTGCAAGGGCGTAGCACTTGTCGTAGCAGAACTCGCGGACGGCGGTCTTGAGGGCCTCGTCCTCCTCGTCGTGAGGATAGTCGCGCTTGTTGACGTCAGTTCCAAGCTCGTGCATGAGCTCCTTCTGGACGCGGCAGTGCTTCTTGATTTCCTCGTGGGCGAACTTGATTGCCTCCAGCATGTCGTGTTCGGAGACCTCGTTCATCTCGCCTTCCACCATCATGATGTTCTCTTCCGTAGCGGCAACCATAAGGTCAAGGTCTGCACGCTTGTTGTCCTCGAAGCCGGGGTTGATGACCAGCTGGCCGTCGATGCGGGCTACGCGGACCTCGGAGACGGGACCGCCGAAGGGCAGGTCGGAGGTGGCAAGAGCGGCCGATGCGGCAAGTCCTGCAAGTGCGTCGGGCTGGATATCCTTCTCGGCCGATATAAGGTTAACGTTTACAAAAACTTCCAGGTGGAAGTCTGCGGGCCAGAGAGGACGGATGGGGCGGTCCACCAGGCGGGCTATGAGGACTTCATAGTCGCTGGGACGGCTCTCCCTCTTGAGGAATCCTCCCGGGAAACGGCCTGCTGCGTAGTATTTTTCCCTGTAGTCAACTGTGAGGGGCATGAAATCCGTTCCTTCTTTCACTTCTTTTGCGCAGGTCACTGTTGCGAGCAGCATGGTGCCGCCCATCTTGACGACTGCGCTTCCGGCCGCCTGCTTGGCAAGCTTGCCGGTTTCGATCTCGATTACCCTTCCGTCGGGCAGTACGATGGTCTTCTTGATAATGTTCATTACTTCTATTATTACGTCTGTTACGTCTGTCCCCCTGTGGGACTTGATTTTCATTTAGAAAAAAGGGGGCAGGATGTCTTGCATCCCAACCCCCGAATTTGTTTTTTCCTGTGCCTATCGGCGGAGACCAAGTTCCTTGACGATAGCCCTGTATCTCTCGATGTCAATCTTCTGAAGATAGTTCAGGATCTGACGGCGCTTGCTGACCAGGCGAAGAAGGCTGCGGCGTGTTACGACGTCTTTCTTGTTCTTCTTCACGTGCTCTGTAAGGTGAGCGATACGGTAGGAAAATAAAGCAACCTGACTCTCAGGAGAGCCGGTGTCCTTATTGGACTTTCCGTACTTCGCGAAAATCTCTTGCTTTTTCTCAGGCTGAAGGTATTCTGCCATAATGCAATGAGTTGTGTTAATTGTTACTTGCTTCCCTGCGGGACCGTCCCGCCAAAAAGCCTGCGAATTTACAAACAAATTTGGCAACTTCCAAATATTAACTATATTTGTGTGATTAGACCATTAAAAAATGACACTATGAGAAGACCGCTGAACTTACTTTTTGCCGCCTCAGTCATTTCTGCGGCATGGGCCTGCGCCACAAAAGAGGCTCCTGCGCCGCAACCGACCACGGATCCCGTCGAGGATGCGGTCACCATAAAGGTACGCATCCCGGAAGGAACGGTAGGAGCCCAGTGGAAACAGAAGGACGAAATTGCGGTTTCCGCAGGTGAAAAACGGGAAATCTTCAAGCTTGACAGAATTCTCCAGGGCGGTCAGGCAGAGTTTATCGGCAACAAGATAGAGGCCGACAAATACGACATCCTGTACCCTGCGGACTATACGGACGAATCCGGCGACGGTCCCGTTTACAACTCCCCTGCCCAGAAAGGCAACGGCAGCACGGACCATATTGTAAATTATGCAAAACTCACCGGCGTTGACAACTGCACGGACGTGACATTCAGCAGCGAATGGGCGGCCCGTCACAAAGGCGGCATCCAGCGCAATGCCGTAATAAAACTGACGGCGGACGTTACCGGCCTCAAGGCAATCACAAGCCTTTCCCTGGGAATACTGGACGCCACTCTGGTGCTTCCGCTGGAGGATATTCCGGAAACGGAAACTCTTACGGCATACCTGACCTGTCCGTTTGACAATCTGGAAATAAGCAGCGTCACCGTAAGCGTTACGGATGCCGAAGGGACAGAGTATTCCACCGAGCACACCATCTCCGGCAGGCTTATCCTAAGTTCGGAGACGCTCAACGCAATAGGCCCGGTAAGAGGCCTTGGGGATGCCGGAGCAGGCGGCGGCAGCGGAACCATGGAGGATCCCTTCCTCATTGCCGATGCCACCCAGCTTGACCAAATGCACGAAATCCTGGAACAGGGGCAGAAGAAATACTTCCGTCTCATAAAAGACATCGACGCCTCTTCTATAGAAAACTGGGTTCCGCTTAACGGCAGCGGCAGTTTTGACAAGCCGATGGATTTTGACGGCAACGGCCACACCATCTCCAATCTTACATGCCGCGGAACGGACTATGCCAGTTTTGCGGGAGTTCTCAACGGCAGTATAAAGGACGTCACCTTCTCCAATGCGACCATCACGGGCAATGCCAGCTGCGGTGTCGTGGCAGGTCTTGCCGGCAGCACCACCTTTACCGAAAAGGCAAGTTGCAGCGGCGTCCGCGTGGTTAATTCCAGCGTTACCGGAACCAGCTTCACAGGCGGATTTGCCGGAGAGGCTTCCTGCGCGGCATTCTCCGGGTGCAGCGTAACCGGCGGCAGCGTCAACAACTCTGCAAGCGGGAAAAATGTACGCTGCGGCGGCTTTGTGGGCAGCGTCGGCGGCACTGCCAGCTTCGGGGCATGCACAGTGTCCGGGACTTCCGTAAAGGCAGCGTCGGCAGGGCGCACAGGCGGCTTTGTGGGCCAGCTTGGAGAAACCTACCAGGGCGGTAACGGCATAGTCATCAGCAGCTGCAGCGTGGAAGAGAGCCACGTCGAGGGCGGTGTCAACACGGGCGGCTTTGTGGGCGTGCAGTATAACGACATAGTCCGCTGCTCCGTATCCGGAGGCAGTGTCAAAACCAGCGTTGGCCAGTGCGGCGGCTTTACGGCATTCCAGCAGAACGGGGCCTGCACGCACTGTTTCTCATCGGCCGATGTCACCGCAAGCGGCCTCCCGGATGTAGGCGGTTTCGCGGGACTTCTATGGAACGGCGGCATCCAGTTCTGCTATGCGGCGGGTTCCGTCACCGGCGGCAGCAACACCGGCGCCTTCGTGGGCCGATGCGCAAAACAGGGGACTGAGGCTCCCGGCTCCGTCACGGCCTGCATAGGCTGGAACGCTTCCCTGCCCCTCTGCGGCTCCAACACCGTAGGGGCAACTCTTACAAACTGTTATGCCGGAACCGGCGGAAGCTTATCGGCAAAGGCAAAGGAACTGGGCTGGCCCATCGCGATATGGGACCTCAACGGCAGCATGCCCGCCCTGCTTCCTGGAGACGGACGCATACCGGCCGTTTTCATAGGCGACAGCATCACCTGGCAATGGGCCCGGGTAAGCAGGTCGGACACCCGGAGTACGGTGGAATCGGCCACTCACGGTTTCCTGACGCTGGATCCGCTCCCCTCTTACATGACCCAGGATGGCAGCAATATAATAACCCGCTTCCATCCCGAGTTCTTTACCCTGAACGGCTATGTGAACAGGGGAATCAGCGGCCAGAACACTACTGAGATAATGGAAAGGTACAGGCAGGACGTCCTGGATCTGAATCCCAGGGTGGTGGTGATCATGGCCGGGACCAACGACCTTGCACAGGGCGTGAGCGAGGACGACATCTTTGCCAACATCGCCACCATGGCGTCTCAGGCCACGGAAGCCGGAATCAAGGTAGTCCTCTGCACCATTACCCCGTGCAACCGTTCCTACAGCAGGCTTAAGAATCCCAGCACCAAGGGAGCCCATATAGAAGCCCTCAACGCCAGGTTCAAGGCTCTGGCGGAGGCATCCGGATACCTCTGGTGCGACTACTGGACCTCTCTGGTGGCCGCCCAGGGCGAGGTGCAGGATCCCGCGGACATCGGCCATGGACTCAAGGACCGCTTCCGCCTGTATGACGACCTTCACCCCGGCCCGGACGCATACACCGTCATGGAGGGGATTATAAAGCCCATCCTTGACGGCATCGGCATTTAACACTTTTACGGCTTATTATGACCAGATTCAGGCTCGCTTTCCTTGCAGCTATTTTCACGGCCGTGCAGGCCTGTACACAGAGTTATCCAATTGAACCAGTGCCGTTTACAAGCGTCAGGGTCCAGGAAGATTCCTTCTGGGGCCAAAGGCTCAAAACCTCACGCGAGGTCACCATTCCCCTTGCCTTTTCCAAGTGCGAGCAGGAGGGCCGATATGAGAATTTCGTAAAGGCGGCAAAACAGATGCACTCCCCCGTCAATCTTGGGTACGATGTAAAGGGCTTCTCTTTTGACGATACTGACGTTTACAAAACCATCGAAGGCGCCTCCTACGTCCTCCAGACAATGCCGGACAAAAAGCTGGAAGCTTACATAGACAGCGTCCTTGCAATCGTTGCCGCCGCCCAGGAGCCGGACGGATACCTCTATACCGCCAGGACCATGAATCCGGAGCATCCCCACGAATGGGCCGGAGAGAGCAGGTGGATAAAGGACGAGGACCTGAGTCACGAACTCTACAACCTGGGGCACATGGTTGACGCCGCCGTGGCCCATTATCAGGCTACCGGCAAGAGGAATTTCCTTGACATAGCCATAAAGTATGCGGACTGCGTGGTCCGTGAGGTGGGTCCGAATCCCGGTCAGGCATGCGTGGTACCCGGCCACCAGATTGCAGAAATGGCACTCGCACGGCTCTACACCGTTACCGGAGAAAAGAAATATCTTGACCAGGCAAAATTCTTCCTGGACTTCAGGGGAAAGACAGAGTTCCGCGCTCCCTACAACCAGACGCACCTGCCCGTGCTGGAGCAGGACGAGGCCGTGGGTCACGCCGTCCGTGCCGCTTACATGTATGCCGGAATGGCCGATGTGGCCGCTCTTACCGGTGACAAGGGATACATTGAGGCCATAGACCGCATCTGGGAGAATATCGTATCCAAAAAACTCTACATAACCGGAGGAATCGGGGCCACAAAGGAAGGGGAAGCCTTTGGGGAGAACTATGAGCTTCCCAACATGAGTTCCTACTGCGAGACCTGCGCGGCTATCGGCAATGTTTACGTGAACTACCGCATGTTCCTCCTTCACGGGGAAAGCAAGTATTACGACGTGCTGGAGCGCACCCTGTACAATGGCCTTATCAGCGGCGTTTCCCTGAGCGGGGACGGTTTCTTCTACCCCAACCCGCTGGAATCTGCCGGAGAGCACCAGAGGCAGGCCTGGTTTGGCTGCGCATGCTGCCCTTCAAACATCTGCCGCTTCATCCCCTCCGTGCCGGGATACGTTTATGCGACAAAGGACAACGCCCTGTATGTCAACCTGTTCATCCCCGGCACCATGACCCACGAGGTTGCCGGAAAGCAGGTTACCATATCCCAAAACACCGCCTACCCCTGGAACGGGGACATAGACATAAGCATTGACAAAACCGCCCTTGGCAGGGAAATGGACCTGAAAATCCGCATTCCCGGCTGGGTAAAGGGAGAGGTGGTTCCCTCTGACCTCTACACTTATGCAGATTCAAAGAGACCTTCCTACAGCGTAAAGCTGAACGGAAGGGAGGTAGAAAGCGCGCTTGAAAACGGTTACTTCACCATTTCCCGCAAGTGGAAGGAGGGAGATGTGGTGAGCGTTCACTTTGACATGGAGCCCCGCGTGGTCAAGGCCCATCCCGCAGTTGCCGCCGATGCCGGACGCGTCTGCATAGAAAAGGGCCCCGTTGTCTATTGTGCCGAATGGCCGGACAACCCCGGTTTTTCCGTAAGGAGCCTCCTTGTGAACCAGGAGCCCGGTTTTGGAGTTTATCATTCCGACGAGCTTTGCGGCATTGACAAGATTACAACGCCGGCCCGGACGATGTCCTTTGACAAGGCCGGACGCCTTGTTACAGAGGATGTTACACTAACGCTCATTCCCTATTATGCATGGTGCCAGAGGGGCAGCGGAGAAATGACGGTATGGCTTCCGAATGAACCGGTCAAGGAATTGTAATCTGGGCTTTCTTTTCCGGCAACCGGGCATATACCTTCTCTGTCGTCATGATAGATTGGTGTTGGATATTCCGGAAATGAATTGTCCTCTTGGTGCCACCGACGGTCCAATCGATGGGACGTTAGTAGCGGTAAAGGAGCATCAAATCAATACTCATTCCATTTTCTGAATATTGCCGTCCTACATGCCTGGGAGGCCGATTCCGAGGCAGAGTACTTAAGGCGACTGCTCTCAATCGTTTCGATGGCATCCAGAATGTGCTGAATCCTTTCTTTATCCCTAACTGGCTCTCTCATAAATCAAAATCTTATCTTTTTCAACACTTTCCTGTGCAAATGGCAGCAGACGACCTTCCTCGACAAGATCCACCTTTTTACCCACCGCATCGGAAAGGGC
>JAFUVY010000029.1 GCA_017477335.1 Bacteroidales bacterium | reverse complement strand
GTATTGCCACCCACTCAAACCTAATGCTGAGCGGTCGTTATTGACAGTGTTTTCAATGAACTTTTGTTGCTAAATGTATATTATCGCGGAGTCTGTCGCCTGGCGACTCGCTACGCATTAAAATTTACCGAAGTATTGTAAGAAACAGGAATATGAAAAAATTATTCTCAACAATACTGCTTTGCCTTGTCACCGCCTATGCGGCATTGGCACAGGGCAATATCAATGTGAGCGGTACTGTGGTTGACGACTTTGGCGAGCCCCTTATCGGTGCCGGCGTAGTCGTAAAGGGAACCACTAACGGTACCACCGCAGACCTCGACGGTCAGTTTAGCCTCCAGGTTCCTCAGGGAGCCGTTCTCCAGATTATTTCCGTCGGCTTTGAAACTCTGGAAATAACCGCCGAAAAGGCCGGAGATCTTGGAACACTCCAGATGAAGACCGAGTCCACCCTCCTTGACCAGGTTGTAGTTGTGGGTTACGGTTCACAGAAAAAGGTTGACCTCACCGGTTCCGTAGCAATCGTTGATGCCGACGAGATGAAGAAGGTATCGCACTCCAACATTTCCTCCATGCTGGAAGGTAAGGTTGCCGGTGTTCAGATTACCTCCGACGGCCAGCCCGGTGCAGACCCTTCCGTCCGCATCCGTGGTATAGGTTCCTTCGGTGACACCTCACCTCTGTACGTTATCGACGGCGTTCCCATGGGAACCTCCATCCGTGACTTCTCCCCTAACGACATCGAGACCATTCAGGTCCTCAAAGATGCATCCGCCGCGGCAATCTACGGTTCCCGTGCTGCTAACGGCGTTGTTATCATCACCACCAAGAGCGGTAAGAAAGGACAGCCCGTCAAGGTTGACTACCGCGGTTACTTTGGTGTAGATCACATCCGCAAGGGCGTTTACGATGTGATGGATGCTTCCCAGTACCAGGACTACATCCGCCAGTCTTACACCAACAGCGGCCTTGCCGACAAGATTCCCGCCGGTTATGTCGTCGGCAGCGACAAGTATCTTGATCCCGCCACCAACAACACCGACTGGTTCAACGAAATGTTCAAGACCGGTATCCGCCAGAACCACAACGTGAACTTCTCCGGCGGCGGCGAGAACTCCACCTTCAACGTAGGTCTGGACTACTTCTCCCAGAAGGGTACCCTCAAGGGTGCAGGTCCTAACTTTGACCGTTTCACCATCCGCGTGAACAACACCCTGGACATCAAGTTCGTGAAAATCCGCACAGGTGTGGTTTACTCCCATTCGGACCAGGACAATATGTCCGGCTCCAACGCCAACGAGTACGTACAGGGTCTGTACGGCACCCAGTACCCCATCATGGCAACTACCCTGTTCATGCCTCCTACCATCAAGGCTTACGATGCCTCCACATGGTTCCTGGACCGTCAGGTTGGCGCAGCATCCGACTACAGCTACGACGCCTATGGCTTCGGTACCTACTATGACAGCGTACACGGTGATATCCGTATTGCCAACCCGCTCCTTTACAACAACCTTATATTAAGGAACTCCACCGTTGACCGCGTGGTTGCAACAGGAAGCGCTACCGTTGACCTCGTGGATATGGTCGGCCTCAAGAACGACCACACCAAGCTGGACTACAACCTGAACCTCTCCTACAGCCGCTCCATCGTGAAAGGCTTCACCTTTATCCCGGCCTTCATCCTGTCCAATGCAAACTACCTTGCAAAGACCAACGAGCGCCTGAGCGAAAACTACAACAACTATGGAGACTTCCTCATTGAAAACTACCTGAGCTACAACGGCCAGTACGGCAAACACCACATCAACGCCGTTGCAGGTATGACCTTCCAGAGGGAGAGCTACCACACCCTGGCCGGCTGGGGTAACAATTTCCCCGAGCCTTACTACCTCCAGGTAGGTAACGCCACCACCCGTGACGCTTCTTCCTACGAGAGCGAGCACATCCTGGCCTCCTTCATCGGCCGTCTGAACTACGACTACGATGGCCGCTACCTCTTCCAGGCAACCGTCCGTCGTGACGGCAGCTCCCGCCTGAGCGTGAACCGCTGGGATTGGTTCCCTTCCTTCTCCCTTGGCTGGAGAATTGACAAGGAGCCCTTCTTCAACGTAGATCCCCAGCTTGTGAGCCTCCTGAAGCTGCGTGCCAGCTACGGTATCCTGGGTAACGAGGCGGCCGTTGCAGACTACGCCTTCATGGACACCATGCAGAGGGGCAACTACACCTACAGCTTCGGCGGTACAAAGGTCACCGGCAGTGCCCTGTCAAACTATGTCAACGAGTTCATCCGCTGGGAAAAGAAGAAATCCCTTGACATTGGTGTCGATTACTCCATGTTTGCGGGCGCCCTCGAAATCAACGCCGACTACTATCGCAACACTTCCGAGGACCTGCTCTACGGAGTTCCGGTTCCCGCAGAAGCCGGTGCAACCAACGGCAGCGTAACCATGAACGCAGCCACCATGGTCAACTCCGGTTTTGAGCTCAGCGCAACCTACCGCAACTACAAGAACGAATTCAAGTGGGAGGTTTCCGGCAACGTCACCTTCCCCAAGAACGTGGTCACTTCCCTCGGTCTTACCACGGACCTTCAGGACGACGGTGACTTCCGCACCCTGGTTGGCGAGGAAGTGGGCCGATTCTACGGCTACGTTTACGAAGGCATCTTCCAGAACCAGTATGAGGTTGACCATCACGTCAACGACCTTGGCAACTTCGTAATCCAAAACGGTTCCCAGCCCGGTGATGTGGCCTATAAGGACATCAACAACGACGGCGTAATCAACGCAGACGACCGCACTTACCTTGGCAGCGGTATGCCCAAGATCAACTTCGGTCTCAGCGCCCGCTTCGAGTACAAGGGCTTTGACCTCACCATCTCCACCTACGGAGCAGCAGGTCACAAGGTGATCGACTGGGTTGACCGTTCCCTGCACAGTTCCTACGGCATCAACAACAAGAGCGTTGACCTTGTAAATGCCTGGACGCCCGAGCATCCCAGCACCACGGTTCCCCGTGTTGCCAACGTAGCTGAAGGAACCGTTAACAACGACTTCCTGAGCTCCCGCTTCCTGCAGAACGGTGCATACTGGAAGATTGCAAACGTAGAGTTTGGCTACAACTTCCCCGAGAAGCTGTTCGAGAACAAATTCTTCAGCGGAGCCCGTCTGTATGTTTCCGGCCAGAATCTTGCCACACTTACCGCCTACAAGGGTTACAACGTGGACTACGCACCCGGAACCTTCACTCCCGGTCTCAACTACTGCTCCTATCCGGCTCCCACATCCTTCATGCTGGGCGTAAACCTCTCCTTCTAATATGACACCGAATATGAAAAAGATAGTTTATATTCTTTCTGCAATGGCCCTGGCAGTTTCTGCGGCATCCTGCGACAAGTACCTGGATGTAAAGAACGTCAACAGCCAGACCACTTATGACTTCGGCAACACCGAGGCCGACCTTCAGGAGGCCGTGATTGCCTGCTACAACAGAATCCGTCTGGAGGGTACCTTCGCCCGCGTGGGTTACATGCACGACGTGGTGAGAGGTGACGAAGCCTGGAATCCCCAGAACGCCTGGTATCTTCCCGCCGACCACCTCAACTCCCCCGGAACCATAGACGTCACCGACCAGTGGATCTGGCGCGACTGCTACCACGTGGTAAACCGTTGTAACTTCGTTATCTCCAAGATTGGTGACAACGGAATGATAAAGGATAGCTACAAGTACATGATGGGTGAAGCCAAGTTCCTCCGTGCTCTTGCTTACTACACCCTCACCACCTATTACCAGACCGTTCCCAAGTTCACCGACTATTCCCAGTACGGTTCACTTGAGACCATCTACGCCGCCAACGCACCCCAGAGCGAAATCCTTGACCTCATAGAGGCCGACCTTCTGGATGCCATGCAACTCCTTCCCACCCGCGACAAGGGCGGCGAATGGGCAAAAGGACGTGCAACCGCAGGTGCAGCCGCCGGTTACTATGCACGTACCCTCATGTTCCGCCACAAATATTCCGAGGCCCTGACTGTCCTCAAGGACATCCTGAACACCGCAGACGGCGGTAACGAGAAGTACGGCCACTACGACCTTGTTGCAGACTACGGCACAAACTTCATGGAAGGCGTTGCCAACGAGAATAACGTAGAGAGCCTCTTCGAAGTCCAGTTCATGGACTACGGCACCGGCGGTTCCGACGAAGAGTGGACTCCCGTGAACATCTCTTCCAACGCCACCCAGGGTCACGCCCTCGAGGCCAACTTCGGCCCCGGCAACTTTGGCGGATGGGGCGACGTTGCCATGAGCAACTGGCTCTACAACCTCTACAAGGCAGAAAAGTGCACGGATGGCCGTCTTGACCCCCGCCTGTACTGGACCGCTGCCACCTACGAGGCGGAATACGACACCTACACCGGAGTTGCAACCGCAGCTTATCCTGGAGGTGACCCCCGTAAGAACGAGGTCTATCAGGTCAAGATTACCGACGCCAACAAGAACATTCTCCGTACCAACAACGACAACGGCGGTATTCCCGTGGCAAAGTGGACCAGCGCCCGCCTGGGAAGCTACGCCAGCGTTGTCACCGGTCTGCACTGCGGTATCAATATCCGCCTGATGCGTTACTCCGACGTCCTGCTCCGTGCAGCCGAGTGCGAGAACGAAATCAACGGTCCCGGGACCGATGCCTTCAAGTGGATCAACAGGGTTCGCAACCGCGTTGCCCTCGCAAATCTTGACGAGAGCAAGCTCAACACCAAGGACAAACTCTTTGAGCAGATTGCAAACGTAGAGCGTCCCAAGGAGTTCGGCCTTGAAAACGGCCGTGGCATTGACCTCATCCGCTGGGGATTCTTCTACAATGTTGACCGTCTCCAGCAGATTGCGGAGCACAGCCGCTATATCTTTGAAAAATACAACGCTGAAGCTGTCGATCAGAAGCCTGTCACTACTGCAAACCTTGCCGCCAAGGGCAGCGGTGCCGCCAACGAATGCACTGACGACTCTTACACCACCTACTTTGTAGAGGGTCATGAGTACTTCCCTATTTTCCTGGGAACCATGAGCGCCAACCCCCACGTTACCGGAAACTCGGCAAACAAGGGAACGTCCAACAGGTCCTTCTACGAGGGCTATACCATTCACCCCGTTGAAACATTAAACTAAGCTTTTAGCCATGCGTATTCAGAAATATCTTATAGTAGCCCTTCTGGGCGCCATGACCTTCGCTGCCTGTACAAAGGATGAAGGCGTGGGTATCAAGACAAGGGAAGATTACCAGGGCAAGGTTGAAAACGGTATTCCCACTTATCCCGACTACTACATCGACGTCGCAGGCTGGGACTACCGCATGAGCTGGAACCTGGCCAACGTGCACGACCCTTCCATTGCCTACTACGACGGTTACTACTACATGTTCGGCACCGATGCTTCATACGGCAACGAACATGACAAGGCCTCCATCGGCCGTCACTTCCAGGGAAAACGTTCCAAGGACCTTGTGAACTGGACCCATATCTACGGCCCCTTCAACGAGGCTCCCACCTGGGTTAAGGATTCCCTGAACAGTATCCGCGGCCGCATGAACCTGGCGCCTATCGAGAATCCCAACTACGGATACTGGGCTCCCGTAATCCGCGTTGTGGACGGCAAGCTGAGGATGTACTACAGCATTGTCATCGACAATCAAATCGACGGGAAAAACTCCTGGGGCGAGCGTGCTTTCATAGGCATGTGCGAAACCACGGACCCGTCCAACTGGCTTGCATGGGAAGACCACGGCTACGTGGTTGGCTCCTCAACCGACAAATCCCCCGAGAAGTTCCGTGAGGGAACCGACGCAAACGGTATTTCCAGCTACGGAAACGCGTACTTCTACTACAATGCCATCGACCCCACATACATTGTGGACCAGGACGGCAAGCATTGGCTGATTTACGGTTCCTGGCACAGCGGATTCGCCCTTATGGAAATTGATCCCGCCAGCGGAAAGCCCAAGGCAGCATACGACGACAACGGCAATTTCGTCGGCCTTGGCGAGCCCTGGAATGCCAATCCCAACTATGGCTCCCGCATCGCAACCCGCCACAAAACCTATCGCTGGCAGGGAAGTGAAGGTCCCGAGATTATTTACAAGGATGGATACTACTACCTGTTCATGGCATACGACGGACTGGATGTTCCCTACAACACCCGTGTCCTGAGGGCTTCCAGCGTAGAAGGTCCCTATTACGACATCACCGGTAACAACAACACCGCAAACGGAGGCGACAGCTATCCTATCGTCACCCACCCCTACGCCTTTAATGGCAGCCACGGCTGGGTAGGCATTTCCCACTGCGCAATCTTCCAGCAGGAAGGTACAGGCGACTGGTTCTACTGCTCACAGGGACGTCTGCCCAGTGGAGTATATGAGAACGCAAGTTCCAACGCCATCATGATGGGCCACGTAAGGCGCATCGTCTGGGTCCCTTCATCTGCCGACGATCTTGATGACCTCTGGCCCCTGTCTCTTCCCGAGCGTTACGCCGGTCTTGCAAAGACCAATGTGAAGGCTTCCGAGATTGCAGGTACCTACGAGCACATCAACCTCAAATACCAGGCAAGTGTCCAGCAGACTCCCACTCTGCTGACCCTCGCTTCCGACGGAACCATGAGCGGCGCCCTCAGCGGAGTCTGGAGTTTTGACGAAAGCAAACAGTACCTGACTCTGGCACCTACCAGCGGCACAAAAGTTGTAGTGGCAGTCTTCCACGAAGCCGACTGGGAAGCAAGTCCCCGTAAGGAAACCGTGGTTTACGCAGGTACCCACAAGAGCCTCAACGCTACCTGGTGGGGAAAGAAAGTGGAAACAACCAGCACAGAATAAACTTTGTTAATGAAAAAAATGCTCTCTATCGTTGCAGCCGCCTTTTTGGGGGCGGCTGTAACTTTCTCCTACGCCCAGACCAATGTTAAGGTAACCATCATTGACACCGCCACAGGCCAGCCGGACATCCCCGACGAGATTTACGGCCAGTTCTCCGAACACCTGGGCCGATGCATCTACGAAGGCATCTGGGTTGGCGAAGATTCGTCCATCCCCAACCAGAACGGTTACCGCAAAGACGTTCTCAAGGCCCTCAAGGACCTCAAGATTCCCGTACTCCGCTGGCCCGGCGGCTGCTTTGCCGACGAATACCATTGGATGGACGGAATCGGCCCAAAGGAAGACAGGCCCCTGATGGTAAACAACAACTGGGGCGGTACCGTTGAGGACAACTCCTTTGGCACCCACGAATTCCTGAACCTGTGCGAACTTCTTGGCACACAGCCTTATATCAGCGGCAACGTTGGTTCCGGCACAGTGGAAGAACTTGCAAAATGGGTTGAGTACATGACTGCCGAAGAAGGCACCATGGCCCAGCTGCGTGCAGCAAACGGCCGCAAGGAACCCTGGAAGATCAAGTATCTGGGAGTTGGAAATGAAAGCTGGGGCTGCGGCGGAGACATGACCGCCCAGTACTACTCTGACGTGTACAAGCGTTACGCCCTTTATGCAAGGAATTACGACGGCAACCGCCTCTACAAGATTGCATGCGGCGCTTCCGAGGACGATTACGAGTGGACCCGCACCCTCATGAAGAATGCCGCCGACAAGATCAACGGTCTTTCCCTGCATTACTACACCGTTCCCGGCTGGAACTGCGACAAGGGCAGTGCAACCCAGTTTACCGCTGAGGAGTACTACAACACCCTCACAAGGGCCGCCGCAGTGGAAGAGATTCTCACCAACCACATTGCCATCATGGACACCTATGACCCGGACCGCAGGGTTGCCCTCATCCTTGACGAGTGGGGCACCTGGTTCGAGGTGGAGCCCGGCTTCAATCCCGGTCACCTGTATCAGCAGAACACGATGCGTGACGCAATGGTTGCAGCCGTGAGCCTGAACATCTTCCACAAGCACACCGGAAGACTGCGCATGTGCAACATCGCCCAGGTGGTGAACGTACTCCAGTCCATGATCCTCACCAAGGATTCACAGATGGTGCTCACTCCCACCTACCACATCTTCAAGATGTACGGCGTGCACCGCGGAGCCACCAGCGTTCCCCTCGCCTACAGGCCCGGCAGCATTTCCTCCACCAACGGAAAGGCAATGGACAACATAAGTGTATCGGCCTCCCGCGACAAGTCCGGAGTCCTGCACATCTCCATTGCAAACCCTTCCCTGGACAAGGAACTGAACGTGGAGTTTGAGCTGGACAGCGAGGGCAAGTTCTCATCGGCAAAGGGTGAGATACTCCAGGCCGCATCCATAGACGCATACAATGACTTTGGCCAGAAGCCCGCAGTGGTCCCCGCCGCTTTCAAGGGCGCCAAAGTAAACGGTAAGAAGCTTAACGTAACTCTGCCCGCAGCATCCGTTGTAGTACTTGAAGTAAAATGAGAAAACTCTTAATATTCATGACGCTCGCCCTTGCAGTATGCTGCAGGGGCGGTGTCGTTCAAATGCAGCAGTCCGTAACCAATCCTTTTTCCTTTACCGACATCCCGGACAACGACGTAATCCGCGTGGGTGAAGACTTTTACATGATTTCCACAACCATGTACTTCACTCCCGGAGCCCCGATAATGCATTCCCGCGACCTGGTCCACTGGGAAACAGTCAGCTACATCTTCGATCTTCTTGAAGACGACGCCATTTACAGGATGGAGGACGGGGCAAACGCCTACGGAGCGGGCCAGTGGGCCACGTCCCTGCGTTACCATGAAGGCTGGTACTATGCCCTGTTTGTGGCCAACGACCAGCAGAAAAGCTACCTGTACAAGACTCAGGATATCGTAGAAGGCCCATGGGAGCGTTACGTCTTTGACGAATGGTTCTTCCACGACCCATCCCTCCTTTTTGACGATGGCAGGCTGTACGTGGTATGGGGCAACGGAGAACTCCGCCTTACCGAGCTTTCCCCTGACGGGAGCAAGGTTATCGGCAAGGAAGAGGTAATAGTGAGCACGCCCTCCAAGAACATGGGTCTCAGGGCCGAAGGAGCGCATTTTTACCACATCGGCGACTATTATTACATAATTGAAATAGACTGGCCGGAGGACGCAATTCGTCAGGTAACCTGCTGGAGAAGCACGGATATCAAGGGCCCCTACGAGAGCAAGGTGGTCCTCTGCGGCACCCTTGACGGCAGGGAAAAGGACGGCATAGCCCAGGGGCCGATTGTAGATACACCCGAGGGCGACTGGTACGCGATACAGTTCCAGGATCACGGGGCCATCGGCCGCATTCCTACCATCCAGCCTGTAACCTGGACGGACGGATGGCCCATCATGGGAGACGGCGGAGTGCCCATGCAGGAAGTCAAGGTAAACCTGCCCGCAAGCGGACGGGAATATGTCTGGGATTCCGACGATTTCACCTCCGACAAGCTTGCCCTGGTATGGCAGTGGAACCACAAGGCGCCACAGAAGTGGTCTCTTACGGAAAAACCCGGTTGGCTCACCATTTATTCCAGCACGGCGAACAGGCTCTCCGAAGCCCGCGGAACACTTACCCAGCGTACTGTGGGTCCCCGTTGCAGAAGCAGTGTCCTTCTGGACTGGTCCTCGCTGGGAAAAGGCACCGAAGCCGGCATCTGCGCATTTCAGAGCAAGAGCGGCCGTATAGGCGTAAAGGACGGGCATCTGGTTGTAAATCAGGGAGATAAGACCGTCTTCAGCACAGCCCTGGAGGGCAACGGCCTTGTTTACCTTGCAATATCCTATGTCTTCACTCCTCAGGAAGAAGGCGACAAGGCCGATACGGCCACTTTCTCCTACTCCATGGTCGGGGAGAACTGGACAACGCCGGATTTCACACTTGAGATGGAGTTCACACTGGACTATTTCACAGGGTATCGCACTGGCCTGTATTGCTTTGGCGCGGACGGCAAGGCTCAATTTGATTGGTTCAAGCAGGAGATTTTCTAAAATTTTATTATATTTGCAGTATATAGCTAAAACCTTTTAACTATGTACCTGTTAGGCTACGATATAGGAAGTTCATCTGTAAAAGCATCAATAGTAGAAGCAGACAGCGGCAAATGCATAGCATCGGCTTTTTATCCCAAAAGCGAAGCTCCCATCATATCCCTCCGCAGCGGATGGGCAGAGCAGGAGCCTTCCATGTGGCTGGATAATCTCCGCAGCGCCACCCAGGAGGTACTCTCCTGCGTCAGGGACAAGGGCGTAAAGGCCGACGAGATAAAGTCCATCGGCATATCCTACCAGATGCACGGCCTTGTGTGCGTGGACAAAAACGGAGAAGCGCTGCGTCCGTCCATCATATGGTGCGACTCCCGTGCCCTACCCTACGGCAAAAAGGCCGAGGAGGCACTTGGAACGGAGTTCTGCCTGAATCATCTGCTCAATTCCCCCGGCAACTTTACCGCAGCAAAACTTGCGTGGGTAAAGGAAAACGAGCCCGACGTTTACTCCCGCATAGACAAGATTATGCTTCCGGGAGACTACGTCGCGTTTAAGCTTACCGGAGAGGCCTGCACAACCGTGAGCGGTCTTTCAGAGGGCATGTTCTGGGATTTCAGGGAGGGACGCGTGTCCAGGGAGCTCATGCAGTTCTATGGCTTTGACCAGTCCCTTATTCCGGAACTTGTTCCCAGCTTCGGCTACCAGGGCAGCCTTACAGCAAACTCCGCCGCATGGCTTGGCCTCAAACCCGGGATTCCTGTCACCTACAGGGCCGGCGACCAGCCCAACAATGCCCTCAGCCTGGGTGTCCTGAATCCCGGGGAGATTGCTTCCACGGCAGGAACTTCCGGTGTGGTTTACGGGGTTATCGGCCAGGTGAATTACGACCCTCTTTCACGCGTGAACAGTTTTGCACACGTAAACCACAGCGCCCAGGATCCCCGTCTGGGGGTGCTCCTTTGCATCAACGGCACCGGCATCCTGAACAGCTGGGTAAAGCACAACGTAGCCCCGGAGGGCATTTCCTATGCCGATTTGAACGGTCTTGCCGGACAGGCGCCGATAGGCAGTGACGGGGTTGTGATACTTCCCTTCGGCAATGGTGCGGAACGCATGCTCTGCGGAGATAATCCCGGGTGCAGCATGCACGGAATCAATTTCAACAGACACGGACAGGCCCACATTGCAAGGGCCGCACAGGAAGGAATCGTATTCTCCTTCAAGTACGGAATTGAAATCATGGAGCAGATGGGCATGAAGGTCAGTAAAATCCGTGCCGGCTATGCCAACATGTTCCAGTCCCACATATTCAGGGAGACGCTTGCAGGGGTAACCGGAGCCACCATAGAGCTGCTGGACACCGACGGCGCCGCCGGAGCGGCAAAGGGAGCCGGAATAGGGTCCGGCATCTACAGGGACGCCACAGAGGCCTTCTCCACCCTGGAAAGGCTCCAGACCGTGGAACCCACGAGGGCCGACGAGTACCTGCACGCGTACGAGAATTGGAAATCTTATCTTAATTTATAACACAACTATGGCAAAAGAGTATTTCCCTACGATCGGGAAAATCCCGTTCGAGGGGACAGAGAGCAAAAATCCGCTTGCCTTCCATTACTATGAGGCAGAGCGTATCGTCATGGGAAAGCCCATGAAGGAATGGCTTAAGTTTGCTATGGCCTGGTGGCACACACTTGGCCAGGCTTCCGGTGACCAGTTCGGCGGACAGACCCGTTCCTACGAATGGGACAAAGGAGAATGCCCCTACTGCCGTGCAAAAGCAAAGGCCGATGCCGGATTTGAGATCATGCAGAAACTGGGAATAGAATACTTCTGCTTCCACGACATAGACCTTATCGAGGACACCGACGACATAGCCGAATACGAGGCCCGCATGAAGGACATTACCGACTACCTCCTTGAAAAGATGAAGGAAACCGGCATCAAGAACCTCTGGGGAACCGCAAACGTTTTCGGTCACAAGCGTTACATGAACGGCGCAGCCACCAACCCGGACTTTGACGTAGTGGCACGTGCAGCCGTCCAGATCAAGAACGCCATTGACGCCACCATCAAGCTGGGCGGTCAGAACTACGTCTTCTGGGGAGGTCGCGAGGGCTACCAGAGCCTCCTGAACACCCAGATGCAGCGTGAGAAGGATCACCTCGCCACCATGCTCAAGGCAGCACGCGATTATGCACGCGCACATGGATTCAAGGGCACCTTCCTCATCGAGCCCAAGCCCATGGAGCCCACCAAGCACCAGTACGACGTTGATACGGAAACCGTCATCGGCTTCCTCCGTGCACACGGTCTGGACAAGGACTTCAAGGTGAACATAGAGGTGAACCACGCCACCCTGGCAGGTCACACCTTCGAGCACGAACTTGCAGTTGCAGTGGACAATGGCTTCCTGGGTTCCATAGATGCCAACCGCGGCGACGCCCAGAACGGCTGGGATACGGACCAGTTCCCCATTGACAACTTTGAGCTTACGCAGGCCATGATGCAGATTATCCGTGGCGGTGGTCTTGGCAACGGCGGTTCCAACTTTGATGCAAAGCTGCGCCGCAACTCCACAGACCCTGAGGATATCTTCATCGCCCACATCAGCGCAATGGATGCAATGGCACGCGCTCTCCTGAACGCAGCCGCAATCATAGAAGAATCCCCCATTCCTGCAATGGTCAAGGAGCGTTACGCTTCCTTTGACAGCGGCAAGGGCAAGGAATTCGAAGAGGGGAATCTCAGTCTTGAGGACCTCTACGCATACGCGCTCAAGGCCGGAGAGCCCAAACAGATCTCCGGAAAGCAGGAGAAGTACGAGACCATCGTAGCTCTCTACACCAAGTAGTTTTTTTACTGAATTAAACCGTCCGGGATGCTCAGAGTGAGTGTCCCGGATTTTTTGTCCAGTCCAAGGACAAGTTCCTCATGCAGAGGGAGAAGCACTTCCCCGCCGGAGGTGGCCACATAGATGCAAAGATTGCCGGGAATGTCCTCATAACCGCTGACCTTACCTACAGTGCACCCGCTCTGGTCCTTGACTGTCCAGCCGGTAAAGTCCTCCTGGGACTCTTCTTCCAGGTAATCTACAAAGAAATCCTTTCCGGCAAGTTCGTCGGCGTCCTTGAGACAGTGGATGCCCGTAAGTTTCACAAGGGCCCTGCCGGTACCCCTTGGAACGAATGATTCAAAATAGAAAGGAACCGGAAGTCCGTCAAAATAGACGAACACCGGTTCCTGGAGGTCAATATCCTCCGGGCCTATACCCATGAAACTCACAAGGAGTTCACCGGCAGTCCCGTTGGATTTTAAAACCCGTCCGGACAGAAGCATTATTCTGCGGGAGTCTCTGCGGGAGCCTCTGCAGCTTCCTCGGAAGCCTGCTCTGCTGCAGCAGCGGCTTCGGCCTCTGCCTTCTTGGCGGCGATAGCCTTTGCACGAGCCTCGTTAACCTCTGCCTCGGCGGCCTTTGCTGCCTTTGCCTTTGCAATAGCGTCGTTCTTGAGACCGCTTACCTTGGCTGCAACCTTCTTGTCATGCTCTTCCTTCCAAGCGGCGAACTTCTCGTCTGCCTGAGCCTGGGTGAGAGCACCCTTTGCTACACCCTCTGCGAGGTGTTTGCGAAGGAGAACGCCCTCATAGGAGAGAAGGCGACGTGCAACCAGAGTGGGCTGGGCGCCGACATTAAGCCATGCAAGAGCCCTTTCGCTGTTGAGAACGATGGTAGCAGGGTTGGTGTTGGGGTTGTAAGAACCGAGGTTCTCGATGAACTTACCGTCACGCGGTGCGCGGGAGTCTGCCACTACAATGTGGAAGAATGCGAAATTCTTCTTTCCGTGGCGCTGAAGTCTGATTTTAACAGCCATTGTGAATCTGTTTTAATTAATTGTTAAATAATGCGTATTGCCCTCAACCCGTGAGAGCCTGCAAATATAAGAATAATTTCTGAGACAAAAAACTTTAATTTTTTTTGCAGAATCAAAAAAGCTTATTAACTTTGCAATCCCAAACCTAATGCGGATGTGGTGAAATGGTAGACACGCCACTTTGAGGGGGTGGTGGGCATTAGCCCGTGTAAGTTCGACTCTTATCATCCGCACCAAAAAAGACGACTCCCCACGAGCCGTCTTTTTTATTTCCCTTGTCATTCTGAGCGCAGCGAAGAATCTTGGACCAAGTCCAAAACCTAGCGGCAATAACCGAGTGATCACTTATTGCTCTGAGAGCCCGATTTTGCACTTCTCCCCCAATTTAAATCGCTCGAGAAGTGCAAAAGCCCCATCCTGTGACAAAAAACGTTCACTCACTTTCTCCGGGTTCCTTCATATATGTTTTTTGTGATAGCGTCGGAAGAGGATAAGACTTCGGACGGCGTAGCCACCCATGGCTTCGTGAATGGGAGGGAGGCTAAAAAGATTCTTCACTTCGTTCAGAATGACAGTCTCATGTCATAATGATAGTCTCATGTCATTCTGAGGCAGGTTCACCTGCCGAAGAATCTACTTTTT
>JAFUVY010000028.1 GCA_017477335.1 Bacteroidales bacterium | reverse complement strand
GTATTGCCACCCACTCAAACCTAATGCTGAGCGGTCGTTATTGACAGTGTTTTCAATGAACTTTTGTTGCTAAATGTATATTATCGCGGAGTCTGTCGCCTGGCGACTCGCTACGCATTAAAATTTACCGAAGTATTGTAATATTGATATTAGTTGAGTAATTATTGTGCGCAACGGTTATTCCTGTCGTTTACCCACTGTACGGCGGAGCCGGCCTCAGGGGTGGCGGAATATGTGCCTTCGGTCTTTTCACGCTCGGTCTTGGACCAGTCCATGTGGCGTGCGCCGGAAGTCTTGTCGTTGAAGATGTGACCGCTGCCTTCGGACATGGGCCAGTATGCCAGCAGACCTTCGGTTGCGGGGTCCACGTAGCACTGGCTTTCGGCAATCTGGCTCTGGCTGCGGGCATAGTCCCAGAGACGGATCTCGCACATGCGGCCGTTGAAGGACTGGCTGCTGCCGTAGCTTGTCCAGGACATGCCAATCTCTATGCGGTCAACGTTCAGATTCTGGTCTCCGGAGACGGTGTTCTTGTTGTATTCGTCCTTTTCACCGTTGATGTACATGGTCATGGCGGAGCCATCCCAAACGATGGAGATCATGTACCACTTGTTGGCGTCAAAGTTACCGTTGTTGTCTTCGCCCACATGGGTGTCGTAACGGCCGTTGGGGGCCACGATGTCAAGGCTCTTCCAGGCGGTACCGTTCTCGTTCATACGGTAGAGCATCTGTCCGCCGGCGTCGTCTTTGAGGCAGAAGAAGCGGACCAGGTCGCCCACGGCGCTCTTGAGGTTGTCAAACCATACCTTGACTTCCACGGTGTATGCACCCTGGAGCGGAATTGGATCCTCAAACTTGTAGGTGCTGTACAGGGAGGTGCTGTTCACATAAAGTACGGGGGACTGTACGGTTCCCTGAATGCGGACAAAGTAAGTCCTGGAAGAAGAGAGGACCTCCATCGCATTGCCTTCCACGGAGGTGATGCTCACCGGAATTACGTAGATGGGGCCGGCTTCCATGAACTCAGTTCCGGTGAGAGTCAGCTTGATGGGTTCGGATTTGGCCTTTCCGGCAGGGATAGTGACGGAGTTGGATTCAAATGTCACGTATTCCTCGGGTACGGCGGTGAACTTGGTGCCGTTCTGGGTGTTGTATGTTTCAACGGCTGCGGCGTCGTATTCGAAGTTTACAACCACGTCCTTCTTGACCTTGCCCGTAGCGAGCACGTTGAAGCTGGTTGAAAGCGAATTGTCCACTACAAGACCGGTGAATGCGGACTTGTCGGAGCCCATGATAAGGACTTCCTTGCCGTACTGGAATTTGTCGGCCTGGTTGCAGGAAATCATTGCTCCTGCAGCCAGCACTCCGGCGGTAATGTATTTAAAAATCTTTTTCATGAGATAGTCTTTTTATTCGTCGGTCTTGGCGGGGTAGATGGCCTGGATTGCGTTGCGCAGGTAGTACCAGGTTTCAAAGCGTCCGCCGTCTCCAATATTGGAGCCGTTGTTGTAGTAGTCGTTGTCAATGTAGTAGGCTCCGAATCCGCCGCCCTTTCCGCCGGTGCCGTTGTAGGCGTCGATGGCGTAGGACTCAAGGGTGTACATCTTCTTTCCGCGGGCATTGGTGCGGGCCGTGGGATAGCCTCCGTTCTTGTAGTTGGGGCCGTCGCCGGAGTTCTGCTCATACTGCTCGCAGGCGATGGCTTTCTTTGCGGGAAGCCAGCCCGGGCCTCCCCAGCCGCCTGCACCCTGTGCGGAATAAGCCTGCTTTACCAGGTAGTTGATATAGGGTTCAACGTTGGAGTCGGGTGCGCCGTTAAAGTAGTCGATGATGTTGAGCTTGTCCTCGTCGGCATCGTCGTGGAGGTCATAGTTGGCCTTGGGACCAAAGTATTCTCCGGACTTTTTTATGGCTGTGTACATGTCGCTTGCGCTCCAGCCCTCGAAGTCCCAGTCTATGCCGTCAAGTTCGTAACGGATAATCTTGCGGCAGTACCACTCTGCAAAGGCTTCGATGGATGCTGCGTCTCCGCGGCGGGTTGACCAGGTCTTCACTTCGCCGGTCTCTTCGTCTTCCAACTCAAAGGTGTGGTTGTAATTGGAAGCGTCGGCATGGAGGACAAATTTGGTACCCTTTACCCTGCGGCAGTACTGGAGCTCTTCCCAGGCGTGGGGGGAGTAGTCGTAGGCGTCCTCGGGATAGGGAGAAGGAGCACCCATCCAAAGGTTTACGATATCCAGGGAGTCGGGAAGGCCCAGGAAACGGTTGTGCATGTCGTTGTAATAGTCAACGTACAGGCTCTGTGAGCCCTCCGGTGGTGCCCATGCCGCAAAATAGACATAGGACACGGTATGGTCGGAAGCCTTCCATGCACGGAGGTTCTCGTAGTACTCCTCGTCGAAAGCGTTGTCCTTCAGGGGAGTCTTGTAGCTTTCCACCTGAAGCTTTTCGTTTTTGAGGTCAGTGCAGGCAACTGTCATCAGGACGCCGGCTGCAATTGACATAAGTATTTTAACTGTTTTCATAGTCTTGTCCGTATCAGAAAGGTTTCTTGTCCCACCACAGACGTGAGCCGGCAGTGTCTCCTGCGGTGCCGCCTTCTGCCCTGAGGGCTGCAACGCCGGCTTCATAGCCCTGGCGGTTGTCGGTCTGCTCGGAGATAGGATAGGTTGCACGGCGAATCTGCTGATCGGTGTTTACAGTGCCGTTGGAATAGTTGTTTGCGGGAGTAAGGATCTTGGGATAGTGCAGACGGCGGTATTCTGCCCAGGCCTCGGGACCGTTGGGGAAGAGTGCCAGCCATTTCTGCGTGCCGATTTTCTCCAGCTTGCCTTCCAGGCTAGCGCTCTCGCTCCATGCGGGAGTAACCGTGGAGGGAGCGGTGGCTACGCTGGCACTTCCTACCACATCTTTGAATGCGGCGGGAGTGGCGGTGCTGGTCAGGTAAGCGGAAACTCCGGATGCGCCCCACTGCTCAAATGAGAGCCTGATACCGTCCTCGTACAGAGCCTTGGCCGCTCCGCCCATATTCCAGCCGCGGACTGCGCCCTCGGCCCTGAGGAAAGCCACTTCTGCGGCGTTCAGCCACACAATGTCAAAGTTTCTTGCCCTTGGTGCGGAAACATTGTTTGCCTTGTTCTTGTAGGGATCCCAGTTGGAAACCGTGATGCCGGGGCGTACTCCGTGCAGCTGTCCGTCGTTTGCGGCAATCGCATACAGGAACTTGCGGGGGTCGTTGTAACCGTTAAGGTAGCAGTCCAGGGATGCGCCAATCTGGGTATCGGCATCGTTGAAGTTTACGTTAATCTCGTACAGAGGGTGGTGGTCAACTCCGCTCACTACGGCATTGTCGTCGTTGGAAGTGATTACACCATAGCTGCTTGCGAGGGACTTTTCAGCCTCGGTCTTGGCCAGGGATTCATCGGCATAGACGATGCGCATGGCAAGACGCAGCCTCAGGGAGTTTGCAAACTTGATCCACTTTACGATGTCTCCGGCATAAACGATATCGCTCTCGTCCATGATGGTGGTCATGCCGCCGTTGGCGCTTTCCTCAAGCGTGGCGATGGATTCGTCCAGTTCCTGGAGCATGGTCTTGTAAACGGTCTCCTGCTTGTCGTAAGTGTTGGACAGGGAACCGGTGGAAGTATATGCGATGGGGCCGTAGTAGTCTGTTACCATGTGCATGGAAGCAACCTTGACTATGGTACCCATGGCAAGCTGGGTGTCAAACTGATTCTCCTCGGCAATTGCCTTGAAGTCGTTGAAAGCACCCATGCAGTATGCGTACTTGTTCACGAACATGGAGCGTGTCCAGCCGTCGTTGATCTGGAATCCGCTGTTGTTGTGACCGTCTCCCAGGGTAGGGGCAAGGTAGCCGGCCCATGTTTCGGAGCAGAGGTTGTACATGATCTGGTAGTCGGAGTCCAGATACTGGCCGTCGCGGTAGAAAATGACCGAACGCTCCATCTGCTGGAACAGGGAACCAACCAGGGTGTTGTCTTCAAGAAGCTGCTCGTAGTGTGCGTTGTTCTCGTCCTGGAACTTGGGAACGCAGGAGACGACGGTAAGGATTGCAGCAGCGGCCAGGGCTTTATAAATTCTTGTATTCATAACTCTTAGCTGCTTTTAAAATTTAAGTTTTACGGAGAAACCTGCACTGCGGGTGGAAGGCTGCATGAAGTAGTCGATGCCCTGGTTGTAAGTGCCGGTGGAGGAGGTGAGTTCGGGATCGAACGGTGCCTTGAGGTAGAGCATCAGCAGGTTGTGGCCCACGATGGAAAGCTTGAGGTCCTTGATGAAGGGAACCACCTTGTTGATGGGAACGCTGTAGCCCAGGGAAACTTCCTGCAGGCGAACGTTGGTGGCATCGTAAACGTACTGGCTCATCACGCCCTGGTTGGCGCCAAGAACCTGATAGTATCCCTGAACGTCGTAGTTGCGCATATCCATGACGTCCACGTAACCGCGGTCACGTGCGTCGGCGGTGTCCTGGGAGATACCGTAGTAGTCCAGCACGGCCTGTGTCTTGGAGATGGCCACGCCGCCCAGACGGGCGTTGAACAGGAAGCCCAGGCTCAGGCCCTTGAAGCTAAGGTTGGCACCAAGGCCGATACGGTGCTTCGCGTCGGTGCTGCCGGCGTAGATCATGTCCTTTTCGTCGTAATCGGCAACGACCATACCCTTGTGAGTGGTGTACAGGAAGCCGTTTTCCTTCTTGAGAGTGGTCACGTAAACGTCGCTGAGGGAACCGCCTTCATAGAGGAAGGTGTTCACGCCGCCGAATCCGCCCACGGGCAGTCCGTTGCCGTCATGTACCTCTCCGGTAAGGGGATCGGTGAACTTGAGGTCAACAATCTTGTTGGTGTTGGTGGAATAGGTTCCGTAAACCTCGTAGTTGAAGTCGCCGACCTTGTCGTTGAAGCGCAGGGACAGCTCCACACCGCTGTTGTCCACCTGTCCGCCGTTGAGCCAGATGTCTGTCTTGGTGGAAGTGGAGGACGTACGAGGGTTGTAGAACTGGTTGAAGGTGCTTGCCTTATAATATGTTGCGTCCAGCTGGAGCTTGCTGTCAAACAGATGGATGTTTGTACCGACTTCAAAGGATTTCGTCCTTTCAGGAACCAGATTATCGTTCTCTACGCGGGTGGAAGTGGAAACCTTTCCGTCCCTGAGGGAGTAGGTGGGATCCATGAGCCAGAGGCTGGCTGCAGGGGAGTTACCTACCTCGGAGTAGGACACGCGGACTTTCCAGTAAGGGAGGATGCTGCCCTTCATGAAAGGCAGGATCTCCGTGATGATGCCGGACAGGCCCACGGTGGGGTAGAAGATACCGCCGGTGTTCAGGGTGGAGGACCAGTCCTCACGTGCGGTCACATCCAGGTAAACCATGGATTTGAAACCAACCTGGGCATTGGCGAATACGCTCCGCTGCTGGCTGCGGTAGCCTTCGCGGAAGATTTCGGTGCCGGAGTGGGTGCGGTCAATGTTGGCCAGGGTGAACACGTTGTTCAGGAGGGCCAGGTTGCCGCCCAGGAAGTCGGAGCTGTAGCGGATGTCGTCAATGTTGGCGCCAACCACGCCGGAAACGCTCACGATATTGTCTCCGAAGTATTTGTTCACGGTTGCGAGGACTTCTCCGAAACGCTGTTCGGTGTAGCTGTCGTTCTTGGAATAGTAACCGTGCTTGGATGCGAACAGCTGGAGGGTTCCGGCGTCAAACTTGCGCTCGGAAACTGCGTCCAGGCGGTCAAACTTACCGCGTGCGCTGATGGTGAGCCACTTGAAGGGCTTGTAGGACAGCTGGGCAGATGCCATGAGCCTGTTCTTGGTGTTGTTCCACTTCTGGTGCTCTGTGATCCAGTAGGGGTTCTGGGCTGTGTGGTCGTTGCCGTAGGGCCAGTACTGGGTCTTGAGGTTCCTGGCCTCGTCGTAACGCTCGTAAACCTGGATGCGGCCCCAGTCGTCTCCGGAAGGGAACAGGTACACGGGCAGGACGGGGTTGCCGTATTCGCCCTGTGAAATCATGTTCTGCTCAAGGACGCGTGCATAGGATGCGCTCATGTCCAGGGTGAGTTTGTCTTTGATGAGGTCGGACGTGTTGCGGATGCTCACGTTGTAGCGGTCCACGTCGTTGTTGTGGATGATGCCGCGGCCGTTGGAAACGGAAGCCGATACATAGGTCTGACTACGCTCGGTACCCGTGGAGATGCTCAGGGAGTTAACTTCGTTGAGGCCTGTGCGGAAGAAGTTGCGGGGGTTGTAAGTTCCGGGAGTAGCCATCTTTGCGCCCCAGCTCAGGAGAGAGCCGCTGGCCGATGCCGCATAGGTGTTCTGGAACCTGGGCATTACGTAAGCCCTGGAGAACTCGGTGGTGTTGGAGTAGTTTACTTCCACCTTGTCCTTGGTACCCTTCTTGGTGGTGATGATGACAACGCCGTTAGCTGCTGCGGAGCCGTAAAGTGCTGCAGCGGAAGGGCCGGAGAGAACGGAAATGCTCTCGATGTCGTCCGGGTTGATGGAACCCAGGGCGTCACCGGTCTGGCCTGCGCCCGCATAGATACCTTCGGGCTGGGAGCCGCCCATGGACTGCATGGGAATACCGTCAATCACATAGAGGGCGTTGTTGTTGTTGTTGATGGACTTGGCACCGCGCATGACGATACGGGATGCACCGCCCACGCCCGCCGATGACTGGGTGATGGAAACACCTGCCACCTTGCCGTTGAGCCCGTTCACGAAGGAACCGGTGGGGGAGATGGTTTCCAGTTTTGCCTGCTGGACATTGTAGGAGAGGGATTTCTCTTCCTTGCGGATGCCCATGGCGGTAACCACGGTGGCGTTGAGGGCAATGCTGCCGGCGCTCAGGGTTACGTTGATTACTGTTCGGCCGTTGATGGGTTCAACTACGTCTTCCATGCCGATGAAGGAGTAGCGCAGGGCCTCTGCCTGGGCAGGTATGCCGCTGAGGGTGTAATGTCCGTCCAGGTCCGTAATGGCACCGATGGACGACTGACCCTCTACGGTTACGCTTGCTCCGATAAGGGGCTCGCCCTGATCGTCGGTTACGGTACCGGTCACTGTCCTGTTCTGGGCAGAGAGGGTTCCCGCGAAGACGAATAATCCTGCAATTGCAGCTACGCTGCCTGCAAAGACTTTCTTAAGGAGGTAACTCATATGGTTAAAATTGGTTAATAATTAACGTGCAAAATTGTTTTAGCATTTGCAAATATAACAATATTTTATCGTTTATTGGCCTTCACTGTAATTTTCTGTTCAGTTTCTTTTCCGTTAACTACTGGAGTAAGGTAGAACAGCACCGTATCCACCCCTTCCGGCATGGTGAACTTAACGTGAATGGTGTCACGCTCATCGGCCTTCATCTTGCCGGGCTGCCTCATTTTAATGTAGGGCTGCCACTCCTCGGGGATGCGGAAACGGATGTCTGCCTTCTTTGTGTTGCCGTTGCCGTGGCGGAAGAACATGTCCCTGGTCTGGCCCGGATTCAGTGATCCGAAGGCCAGTACCCTGTGGCTCATGTACAGTCCCTCACCTATATTATAAGGTCTGTCTTCCTCTATGGGGTGGTTGTATCCTATAACGTTGCCCTTGAAGGAGAAGGCGCGCGTTCTCACCGGGGAGTCGATGTACTGGATGTAAACCTCGTAGTCAAAGGGACCGGGCCGATAGTTGGGATTGTAGGTTACGGTGATAACCTCGTCCTCGCCGGGGGCGACGGGCTTTCGCTCGCTTGCGGCCACGGTGCAGCCGCACTGGGTCTGGGTGCGGACAGGATAAAGGGTGTCGCCAAGGTCATTCCGGGCCAGGAGGGTAATTGTAACCGGGCCGTCTATCTCCTTGATTTTGCCTATATCTACAGGCTGTCCTTCCACCACGCGGTATGTCCTGTTTGCGCCTCTCTCCCCGCAGGAGATGGCCGCTGCTGCGGCTACTGTCAGAACAACTGCTTTTAAAGCACTCCGAAAGTTCATCATAATCCGGTTACAGTATCGTTGTAAAGTCCGAATCCGTTAATCACGGGGCAGGCCAGGGAGCCTGTGATCTTCACCCTCACGGCATCTGTGCTTACACGGTCTCCAAGGAGTATCCTCTTGTGGCCTATGGTGGTGCCGCTCTTCCACGTGCGCCAGCTGCCGCCGCTCCTGTATTCTACGGTGAAGCCGGTAACGCGCTGTCCCAGAGGGATGTATTCCTGAAGCATCACGCGGTTGAATCTCTTTGTCCCACTGAGTTCCACCACGAACTCCGTAGTGGTTTTGCCGTCGGGGGTTGCAAAGTAGCGGTCATAGTCGGGGTCAAGGATGTTCCCGGCCTCAAAGCCGGCACCGCGCTCGTCCTCGGAAGTGACGGTGGCGCCATCGGCCAGGTTGGTGGCAAAGACGGAGCGCCTCATCTGGGTGAATTCCTTGATGATATTCTCTTCTGCGCTGTCAATTATGCCCTGGTCGGACGGGGGTACGTTCATCAGGAACACGCCGTTGCGGCCCACGCTCTTGTAGTAGAGGTCCATGAGCTGCTTTGCTGTTTTTCGGGAATCGTTGCGGCCGTAGAACCAGCCGTTGCGGTCGCCGATCTGCTGGATGGAGAAGTCGCATTCGGCAGGGCACCAGGAGTCTCCTCCACGGTCTCCGCCGCCAAGATAGCTTTCGTAGCTGCCGGGGAGGTTGGAAGGAGAAAGACCGCGGCCCTTGATGTTCAGGGTTGCCCAGTTGGTCTCTGCGGCGTCGCCGTTTTCATTGCCCACCCAGCGGCACCCGGGGCCGCCGTTGGAGAAGATAACGCACTGGGGATTGATTCCCAGGATGGTGTTGTTTACGCTTGTCCAGTTGAAGTTGCCGGCGTGGTTTCCGTCCAGCCAGAATTCCACGACGGGAGCATATTTGGTCATGAGGTCCTTCGCTGCGTTCTTGAAACGGGTTTCGTAAACGCTGGTGCTCACTCCGCTCACCTCAATCATGCGGTCCCAGGGGGAGAGGTATATGCCCAGGTTCACGTCGTACTTGTTGCAGGCCTCGCGGAGTCCTGCAATGACGTCGGTGTGGTTGGAGCAGTTGGCGTTTGCAACGTCGGTAGTGCTCTCGGGATTGTCCCAGAGGCAGAATCCGTCGTGGTGCTTTGCGGTGATAATAACCTCCTTGAAGTCATTCTCCGCAGCTACTTTCACCCACTGGTCGGTATCGATGGTGCCGGGATTGTAGTTTCTCAGGAGCAGGCTCTCGGACCAGGACTGGCCGTTGCAGGAGGAGTTCTCGCCGTCCCAGCCGCTGAATGTGGCCTGGCCGTAATGGTAGAACATAAGGAGTTCCTGTCTCTGCCATGCTACCTGTCCCTCGGTGGGAACGGCTCCGTATGCCTTGGGTGCGTTTGCCGGAGGCAGGGTCTTTTCCTTTACGGTAATCTCGCACACGTCGGTGAAGTCTCCGTCGTCGGTGGTGACGGTAATGTTTGCCAGTCCGGGGGCCACTGCGGTAACCAGACCGGTCTCTTCGCCCACGGTGGCAACGCTTTCGTCGTCGGAACTCCACCAGAGGATGTCATCCTCCGCATCGGCCGGAATAATTGTGGCGGCAAGCTTTACGGTCTCGCCCACGAACATTTCCAGTTCGTTTTTTTCAAGGCTCACGCCGGTTACGGCAATACCTTCTTCGGTGGTTCCGCCGGGAGTGACGCCGGAGTTGTCTGTCTTTCCGCATCCGCAGGAAGAAAAGACAAATGCAATTGCTGTGACAGCAAGAAAGAATCTTTTCATTGGCTATGTTAATTTATGGTAAATTCGTAGTTGTAGTTGCGGTCGCTCCAAAGGGTGCGTTCCTTTTCCGGACGGGCGCCCCAACTGTCGTATCCGCCTATTCCGCTCATTCTGAGGTCTATGCACACTTCCGTAAAGTTGTTCTGCGGAATGTCGCTCAGGTGTACCTGTCGGCGGAACTTAAGATATCCCTTCTCCGGGGAGTGGTCCTCTTCAGCGCTGAAGTTGTTCCACTGGTAGGGCCTGTCCGTATGTGCCTCGCAGTCAAGGTCTTCCACCCTCTGCCTAAGGGCGCTGAACTCAAAGGGCTCACCTGTCGCGCTAATCCGGATATCCCCTATCCGGAGCCAGGATGTCTCTGTGTGGTGTCCGGTTTCCTGCGGCCTCACGTAAGGGAAGAACTCTTTGGATGCGGCAGACGTCCATATCCTCTTGAAGGAGCTGCTGCTACGGTCCCAGTAGTTCTCCAGCGGGCCGCGGCCAAAGTAGGAGAATTCATCGGCCCCGGTGCGGAACCTCCAGCCGATGCGGGGTACGTCGGTGGCACCCTTTGCCTCTCCGCCAATGAAGGCGGTACGCATATTCAGCCCACCCTTTTTGTCAAGGCCGATGCTCAGCTTCATGCCGGCTCCTGCGGGGAGGCTGTAGATGGCCTCGATGCGGCCGTCCCGGGCATTGGCCTCCACGGCTTTCACGGCTTCCCTCCACTCGCGGGTGCGCCAGGGCTGTCCGTCGCCGTAGTCGTTGTCGTTGGAAGCCCGGTAGAAGATGGGCCTTATCCCAAATGAGGGATCCACTACTTCTTTGCCCTTCCTTATATAAGAAGTGATGTTTCCTGTGATTTTGTCAAAGCTGACGGAGGCGTTTTTGCTTTCCAGGGTGATGCGGGTGCCGCCTTCGGTCACTTTTACATCGGCCTGTTTTACGGCCTTGGCCTTGCCTGGAACGGCGGCGAGCAGGATCTCGTCGGCTGCAATCACGTCTTTGCCGCTGCGGGTCTCAAAGAAAATCCTGTACTCTCCGCTCTTTTTCATGCGGGGGAGGCGTACCTTGAACTCCTGGCTGTCTTGCGGGCCGGCGCTCAGTTTCACCTTTCCGCTGCGCAGGAAGAGTTTTTTGCCGTCCCTCTCTATCCACCACTTCAGGGTGAGCCCGTCCAGGCTCTTGAAATAACGGCGGTTGAAGGCGGAGAAGGTTTTCCCCTCCCTGCGCATTACGCTTACGTCCTGGTAAACGTGCTTTACCTCGTAGAAGCCTGGGTGGGGTTTCCTGTCGGGGTTCACTATTCCGTTGCAGCAGAAATTGGCGTCGGAAGGCATGTCGGTGCCGTAGTCTCCGCCATAGGTCCATACACGTTCTGCGTCATACAGACCCTGGTCCACCCAGTCCCAGATAAATCCGCCCTGCAGATGTGTGTGGGCGTAAATCTGTTCCCACTGAAGGTCCAGGGAGCCGGTGGAGTTGCCCATAGCGTGGGCGTACTCGCTGGGGCAGACGGGCCTGTCGGAATAGGTTTCGCCCATGCGGCGGAACCAATCGGCCCCGGGGTACTGGGGAACTATCATGTCCGTATTCCACTCGTACTCAGCCCTTTCGTAAACCACGGGGCGGTTCTGGCCGCCCTTTTCCAGAGCCTTGAGCTCTTTGTATGCCTTGTAGAAGTTGATTCCGTTGCCGGCTTCGTTGCCCAGGGACAGGATGGTCACGCAGGGGTAGCTTGCCGTGCGGCGGTACATATTCAGGATGCGGTCTATGTGCTTGGGATACCATTCGGACTTGTTTCCAAGAGTCTTGGAAAGCTCGTAACCCATGCCGTGGCTCTCCACGTTGGCCTCGTCGTAAACGTAGAACCCCAGGGAGTCGCAGAGCTCGTAGAATTCACGCGGCTGCGGGTAATGGCAGGTGCGGATGGCGTTTATGTTGGCCTTGCGCATGAGCAGGAGGTCTTCCAGTATGTTCTGCCTGGAGGTGTAGTGACCGGTGTAGGGGTTGTGCTCGTGCATGTTCACGCCCTTGAACTTTACGGGCTGGCCGTTCACAAGGAGGGCTTTTACATCCCTTCCCCCATCCTTTACGGTGTCAATCTCTATTCTCCGGAATCCCACGTGGAAGCGGGTGTATTCCCCGTTTACTCTGAGAAGCAGGATGTAGAGTTCCGGGGTTTCGGCGCTCCAGAGCCTGGGAGAGGAAATGCTGTCCGTAACCGTGATGCATTCGCCTTCAAAGTTGTAAAGGGCGTCGGCCACCGCGGTTCCGTCCTTGTCCAGGAGCTCGTAGAACACTTCCACGGGTTTTTGGGCCTGCATCCTGAGGCGGAAAATGCCGGTGTTAAGGTCCCTGGTGGCACTGGAAACTACGTCAAAGTTGAATCCGGAGGCCTCCTTCTCGCTGGAAAGGTAAACGTCCCTTTCCATGCCGGAGAGACTCCAGAAGTCCTGATCCTCCAGGTAGGAGCCGGTATTGTAGCGGTACACTTTGAGAGTGATGTCGTTGTCCGCTCCTTCCACCAATCCGGTAATGTCAAAGCGGGCGAGGGATTTGGAATCCTCGCTGTATCCGGCTTCCCTGCCGTTTACGTACACATAGACGCCGCCCCTGGGACCGGCCAGGTTCAGGAAGACCTGCCTTCCGGCCCAGCCCTGGGGTATTGTCACCTTCCTGTGGTAGATGCCTCCCGGGATGGTCTCCGGCAGCACCGGAGGCTTGGGATGGTCCGGCATAAAGTCATAGTGGATATTGCTGTATATGGCAGTGCCGTATCCTTGCAGTTCCCAGTTGCCGGGAACCTGGATTTTGTCCCAGGCGGGGTTTCCGCCGGCAAGGAAGGCGTCGGCCTCCGCGTCAATATCGTCAAAATAGCGGAAGTCCCATACGCCGTTAAGGTCCAGGTAGTTCTCGCTTTCCCTGAAGCCCTTTGTAAGGGCGTCTTCCCTGGTGGCGTAGTACACAACCTCCGTCCTCCGGGTCTGGGCGTTCACGCTTGTGGTATTGATGTCGTTCCAAAAAGGAAGTGTGGCTAGCAGTAACAGCATAGCGTAAAAATCTTTAAGTTAAAGCTCGATGGTAACGCTTCCGCGTATGTCGGCCGATGAGGCTCCGGCCTGCACTTCAAACTGGCCCCTCTCCACCACGCATTCCATGGCGGGGTTCACGAGGGAGAAGGCGCTGCGGCCAAGGCCCAGTTCCACGTTCACGGTTTCGCCGGCCTTGACGTGTACCCTGCGGAATGCCGCCAGCTGCTTGCGCGGACGTGCCGTGGACGCTGCCAGGTCGCGGACATAAATTTGCACTACCTCGTCGCCGTCGGCCTTGCCGGTGTTGGTGACGTTGAGGCTTACTTTGACGTTGCCCTCGGCAGGGGAACCCGTGACGGTCATGTCGCCGTACTCAAAGCTTGTGTAGCTGAGTCCGTAGCCGAAGGGATACAGCGGGTCCGCGCTTTCCTCCACGTAGTCATGGCTCACGGGAAGTTTGCGGTTGTAGTAAACGGGAAGCTGGCCAACGCTGCGGGGAACGCTCACAGGGAGCCTTCCGGCAGGGTTGTACCTGCCCGTGAGGACATCGGCAAGGGCGGTGCCGCCTTCCTCTCCGGGGTACCAGAGGGTGATGAGGGCGTCGGCATTTTCCTCGGCCCAGTTCTTATTGAGGGGACGGCCTTCGATGTACACTACCACAAGCGGTTTCCCGGTGGCTTTCAGGGCTTTCAGGAGATCCTGCTGCAGGCCCAGAAGGTCCAGGGTGCTGCGGTCGAACCCTTCGCCGGCTTCCATGTCGGAGACACTCTCGGCATCCACCACAGCCGCGGCCGTGTCCAGATATTTTGTCTTGAAGTCACGGGCCGATGACCCTCCCACCACGGCTACCGTCACGTCGGCATTGCGGGCTGCCCTTACGGCTTCGGCAATGTTGTTGCTGCGGGTGTCGCGGACGGCGCATCCTTTCACGTATGTCACTTTGGCACCGGCGGCCTTCAGGCCCTCGTACATGGTAATCACGTTCTCCGGGTCCTGAGGGGCGGTGTAGTCTCCAAGCTGGTTGTACATGTTGTCGGCGTTGGGGCCGACGAGGGCAATCTTTGTTCCGGCTCCAAGGGGGAGTACTCCGCTGTTTTTCAGGAGGGTTACGCTCTCCCTTGCCGCCTGTGCCGCCACGGCCTTGTTCCCGGCGCTTCTCACCTGTGAGGCCGACCCTTCGGGAAGGTAGGGGTTGTCAAACAGTCCTGCCCTGAACTTTGCAAGGAGCACTCTTCTCACTGCGCGGTCCACCAGCTTTTCGCTGATTCGGCCGCTCTCCACGGATTCCTTCAGCAGGGGATAGCAGTTGGCGCCAAGGTCCACGTCAACGCCTGCCTTCAGGGCCATTTCCGCAGCCTCGCGGTAGTCGGCGGCTACGTGGTGGCTCTCGTATATCCCGTCGATGGAAACCAGGTCGCTCACCACGAAGCCCTGGAAATTCCACCTGTCATGAAGCACGCCTGTAAGGAGTTCCTCGTTGCAGGTGGAGGGAATTCCGTCTATGGTATTGTAGGAGGTCATGACGCTCAGGGCTCCGTTCTCAATGGCCTCGCGGAACGGCGGCAGGGCGTTCTCTTCCAGATCCCTCCGGCCAATATGGCTGGGGCTTCCGTTGTGTCCGCCCTCGGGAATTCCGTACGCTACAAAATGTTTCAGTGTGGAAATCACGCCCTTGGAAGAGGTTCCCCTTACCATTGCCGATGCCATCTGCCCCGTCAGGAATACGTCTTCTCCGTAGGTCTCCTCCACGCGGGACCAGCGGGGTTCGCGGGAAAGGTCAATCACCGGTCCGTAGCCGATGGTGGCTCCCTGCGCCTGCAGCTCCTGGCCTATCACCTGTCCCACCTGCTCAATCAGTTCGGTATCCCAGGTAGCGCTGAGGCCGATGGAAGTCGGGAATACCGTTGTCCCTATCGCCATATGCCCGTGAGGCGCCTCCTCTGCCAGGATGATGGGAATTCCCAGCCTGGTGGAATCAATCGCATAGTGCTGAAAGGCGTTGTAAGCCCTTGCCGCAAGGGTGGGATTAAGGCCGTTTTCCAGAGTCTTCCTGGTCCAGGGGTCCGCCCTGAACGCTGCCCACAGCATACCTCCGTGCGACTGCTGAATAAACTCCCTATACTTGTCCGTAATCACGACATCCTCACCTTCGGCACCCTCCTTTTGGGCACCTTCCTTTTGGGCACCGGACTCGACCTTTTCGTACATCGGCCATCCCAGGGGGCACAGCATCTGTCCAATCTTCTCCTCCAGCGTCATTCGTGAGAGCAGGTCGTCTGCCCTTTTCTCCGCGCTCAGTGAAGGATTCTTATAAGCGGGTTCGCCTGAATTGCATGCCGTAGCAGCACCAAGAGCCACCGCGGCTCCCAAGGCCGCCCGGCCCCATACTCCAATAATCCGGTTAAATCGTTTTAGCATAAAATCAAAAATTCCTACAAATATAATAAATATATTTGAACCACAAACACTTCCTTTCCTTTTCCTCCCACTCACTACAGAAATTCCATCCGGTGACCGAGTGATCACTTTTTGCTCTGGGAGGCCGATTTTGCACTTCTTGTTCAATTTAAATCCGGGGAGAAGTGCAAAAACCATATTCTGTGACGAAAAGTGACAACTCGCTTTCACTGAAAGGGAGTTACTCTTCCCTGGAACTCTCTCCAGAACCGAATTTCCTACTCCGTACCGAAGTCTGATTGTAACGGAGGAAGGGAATACCCTCCCGGAGGACTCCGTTCCGCTTCGCTCCACTCCGGCCCTCCCATTGTCTCCTGCGTCCCCGCCCGAGGGCGGGAACTTGTATCCAACGGGCCCCT
>JAFUVY010000003.1 GCA_017477335.1 Bacteroidales bacterium | reverse complement strand
GGAGTATTGCCACCCACTCAAACCTAATGCTGAGCGGTCGTTATTGACAGTGTTTTCAATGAACTTTTGTTGCTAAATGTATATTATCGCGGAGTCTGTCGCCTGGCGACTCGCTACGCATTAAAATTTACCGAAGTATTGATTATTGGTAAATCACAAATTTTTCGTTTTTAATTGCATCCTCCATGAGTTCCTGCGAGAGGGTTGCTTCCGTGCCGTGACGCCGGGCACTCAGGATGATGTCCTTGATTTGTCCGCCGCAATAGTCCAGCGGGGCGGTTTTCCCTTCCGGGACCATTTCCAGGATGTATGCCAGGTGCAGGTTCCCGGCATCGTCCTTAACTTCCGCAAAAGAGTTCTTTATGGAGCCCAGGAGGGTGCGGTAGTCCGTTCCGATTTCCCTTGCCAGAGTTACGGCGTCCATCCAGGTGTCAGATGCGTCCACGTACTTTATAGCCACGCCAAAGGCAAGGCTGTCGGCCTCGCGGATGTCGTTGTCGTCGTCGGAGGACATGAGCTTTTTCAGCTTTTTCAGGCTGCGGGAATCGGCCGGGATAATCATGTAGCGGGCCTTTATTACCGGACGCTCCAGGCGGAACTTTTCCGGAGAGGCTTTGTAGTAATCCTGTATTTCCTTCTCCGTGACAAGCGTGTCAAGTCTCTGGCTCACGTACTTCTGGATGTAGCGGTACCTCAGCAGGGAACGCCTGTAGTCCTCCAGTTCGCTGGAGAGGTCTTTCTCCTCGGGGGAGAGCTGCTCCTCCGCCATGTCCATGAAGACGTAGCCCTCGGCCCAGGTGTTGATGTATTTCCAGGCAAGGGTGGTGCTGTCCTCTGCCGATACACCCGGCGGAATAAAGTCCTCCACCTGGGATTTGTAGAGCCGATGGTCTCCCACCCGGGCCACCACCTCGCCGTGCAGCATCTCTGCCGCGGTGTCGGAGAGCTTATCCACCATTTTGCACGAGGTTACGGCAATGACGGCGGCAACAAGCGATATGATTATTCTTTTGGTCATATATATAACCTACAAATATAGGAAAAAATCGGCAATCTCCTGCAAAAGGGGGTCCATGGCGGCCGATTGCAGCGAGGAGCGGCCTGCCTGGGCTCCGTTTATCATAATGCTGATAGCAGCCAGGGGCTGTCCGTTGTCGGCCAGAAGGTAGCCGCTGTAACACAGCACTCCGCTCATGGAGCCGCTCTTGAGCCGGAAATTAGCTTTCCGGGGGCAGTCCTTCAGCAAGGCCCATGCCGTACCCTCTCCGGGAGTGGACAAAGTGCCCATAAAAACCTTTCCGTCCTCGCCCGCGGCCATGGCTTTGAGGAAAGCCGTCATGAATTCAGGGGAGATGTAATTCCGTCTGGAGAGCCCGCTGCCGTCCATTATGGTAACGGCTTCCGGGTCAAGGCCCAGGGCTTCCAGAGCCTTCCCTTGTGCCACACGGCAACTGTCGTAGTGGGCGCTGCCGCAGATTGTCTTCCCGCTTGCCCGGTACATGGCCTCCGCGTAAAGATTCACGCTCTGCCGGTTCGTCTCCCGTGCTATGTCCCTGAGAGGGGCCGATTCCGTCCTTCCCAGAGGCTCCGCATCGGATGCTTTCTCCTTTGCTTCGCCGGGGCGGACAATTCCGTCCATGTCCACAAAGGCGTAGCCTTCCGCGCCTATTTCCCTTGCCAGGTAGAAGGCGCAGGTGAGGGCGGGGAACTTGTTGGCAAACAGTTCACTGCGGGGTTGTCTGTCCACGGGGTAGCAGCCCTCCATGCGGGCGTAAGTACTTGATGGGTAGGTGTAAAGCATCAATGACGGCTTGCTGCCTTTCCTGCCTGTAACAGAGTGATTGTCCAGAGTCATCCACGGGGTTTCGGGGTATGTCTGAACCAGGGTTACGGAGTCTCCGGGCTGCATCCCGGGAGTCTCTTCTATCTCTATGCAGTTGTTGTGGAAGTACAGGGCGTCCCCGCCGGCTCCATAGTCATAGCCGATGTCGTCCAGTGCCCACGTAGCCTGCTCAGCCGGTCCCTCCCAGGCCCTTCCGTCCCCTATGACGCGGCCCTTTACGGTTTTTATTCCGGAGCGATGGATGATATCGGCCCACTTTTTAAGGATATCCCTGTCCGCCAGGGCGTCGCGTCCCATTATGGTAGGATCTCCCAGGCCGATTATATAGATGTCCCCCGTGAGTGTGCTGTCCTTAATCTCGCCGCAGTAAGCTATCTCCGTGCCGAACCTCCAGTCTGCACCTAAAGTTTTGATGGCCAGCCCGGTGGTAATGAGTTTGGTGTTGGAGGCAGGGATGAGTCTTGTCCCGGAATTAATGTCGGCAAGTTCCATTGAACTGCGGAGGTCCAGAACGGAAATTCCTACGCTTGCACCGCTCAGCTTTTCACATCCGGAAACAATCCTTTCCAGGCGGGCGCGTAGGGCTGTCGTGTCCTCCGCCCGGCACAACACTGCCGCAGCAAAGGCCGCAACAATATAGCAAACAATCCTTTTCATACTGCAAAAATAGCAAAATGTGAAAAAATTCTTGCTAATTCAAAAAATGTTCGTACATTTGCAGTCCCGTTTTCGGGACTCATTGAGATATGGTGTAATGGTAGCACTACAGATTCTGGCTCTGTCAGTGAGGGTTCGAGTCCTTCTATCTCAACAATTTTGGCGGGGTAGCTCAGCTGGTTAGAGCGTCGGATTCATAATCCGGAGGTCGTGGGATCGTGACCCACTCCCGCTACCACTTGTCATTCTGAGCGAAGCGAAGAATCTCAACATAAGTCTTGGCCTGACTACGAAGGGCCCACAGACGAACCTCTATATATACCCGTCACAACCCCTTGTGATGGGTTTTTGTTTATATAATTCTATCACTGCCCAGGTGCTACTGACGTCCCACTTAATGGGACGTCAGTGTCATTTTACCCCCATTATCGCTACTATCGTCCCAGTGATTGGGACGTTAGTAGCACCCTTGAAGTTGGTCGGAGGAAGTTCGTTTGCCGGAGTCCCGGGTTATTTGAAACGTTTTTCACTTTTACTGCTGGCGGCTGCGAGGAACAGACCAGCCTTGCCGGATGGACGGAGAGCTGGTTAGGCTACCAAGACAAACAATAAACCCCGACAGCCTTCGGTTTGACTATCGGGGTCGAAGTTTTAAATTCAAGCAGATCTTATCTTGCTCTGACGGGGCGAATTGAGAAACCCACGCAACGAGATGCCCGCACTTTTTTAGCCTCCTTAGCATCTATCCGCAGATGATATGCACCTTCCACATCGCCTTCTTTGAGGGAAGAAGACCAGTATAGGCCAACCCTTCCGGCCTGGAGATTTCCGCCATCAGTTATTCCGCCCGCTGCAGGAAGGAAAATGGAATGTTTGCTTTTAAGGAACGTAATCTCATATCCTTTTACGTCTCCGTCTTTCCACTCCCACTTATAATCCGGATTGGTCTTTGTAGCAATGAGTTCATCAATTTCGGCAGCAGTCGGCATTCTCCAATTTTTGCTCATGCCAAAATAAATGGATCTATAAACTGCGTCATCTTCGGCCTCAAGAGTTGTTAAACCGTCAGTAGAGTTGTACTTATAGAATCCAATTTCGCCAATGATACTGTAGAGATAATGATCCCAATTATATAATTGCTCCTCTTTGGGCTCCGTCTCAGCCCAAGCATAATATTCTCCATACTGAGTGGGAGTATTTGCTTCGAGGTTACGTGTACCCCAGAAGACACTAAGGCCCAGTTCAGCACAGAAAGCACGTTCCTCCTCGCCGAGGGCGTTGTAGGCGCTGAGGTCGTAGTCAACTTTGTCCTTTTTGCAGGACACAAATGCAAGAGCAGCAACTGCTGCAATTGCGAGAATAGTAATTATTTTTTTCATAACTTTTAATTATATGATTGTTTTTAGCGTTTTTGAGGATGCGAATTTAGAGCTCCCTGCCCATTTTACCAATAGGGAATGCGTCTCAGACTGCAAGTCTTGCAGATTCTGAAACAATTATTGCAGATTTTGAAAGTGGAAGGAGACCTACTCTCCGGCGTCACGCATCCACGCCGTTACGGTCTTCCCGCTGTGCTGTTTGAATGCAGCGCTGAAGGTGCTGTAGCTGCGGTACCCGCTCTCGGATGCCAGTTGCTGAGCGGTAAACGTGCGCTTCTCGGCCACTGCCTTCCGGTACAGGCAAATGAAATGGCGGATGCGAAGACCGTTGATGTATGCGTTATAAGTTAGTCCCTACTGGGCGAAGTACTGGCTTAGGTAATAATGGTTTGTACCTGTGGCCAGGGCAAGCTGGGACAGGGATAGGTCGTGCTGCAGATAGAGATGCTTGTTCTCGCAGTGCTTTTTCAGGAGCACTTCGATATCGACGAGGATGGCTTGAGGTGCCTTCTGCGTTTGCCCGGCCTGTTCCCCTTCTTCTGGCCCGGTGCTTCCGCTCAGCACCTGCAGCGTTTCTACCCGCCACAGCAACAGGCCCATAATGATAATACAGGCATATTCGAGAAGATAGAGCAGGAGTCTGGTCTCTTCAGAGGTATAGAGGTAAATAATGGATAACTGTACAAAGACGAACAGGATCAGAAAGCTCTGCCAAACCTCCTTGTTTTCCAGGTCGGCGTAATTATCCCTGAGCCAGCGTCCATAGCGCCGGACAGCAAAGAACAGATATACCATTAGCATCGCGAAGATTACAACGACATAAATGCGTATCCAACCCATAAAAACCTCGTCTTCTCGGATGATTCCCAATGCGGCAAATACAATGGAAGGGGCCAGCGCCACCACCACCGGCCATACAGGCCGATGCCGGTCCTGCAGCATAGACAGAAGAAAGCCGGCTACAATAGGGATTAGCAGCAGGATATCCTGCATACACACAAGAACGTAACCACAAGCCGAAGGATGGCAGAAGTACCATAGCCAGCAAACGTGGCTGAGCACGTTCTCCACCATAATGGCCGCCGCCCACAGACGCAGGCGAAGGGGTGGCGTCACCTCCGGCGCAATGGCATTGCTGCGCCGCAGCAGTAGATAGAACGCCTCCGCAACGCTCAGTCCCATTACAACTCCGTAAAGGATAACAAAAACTATATCTTGAAGTATCTCTTGTGCTCCCATATTGGCCAACTTCGTTTTATCGAAGTGAAGTTAAGCATTCTCAGCAAAATAACCAAGAGTCCACCTGACCAGTTCCCGTCCGGGGGTGTTCCCGGACTTCATCAAGGAGCTTTGACAGTTGTTTCTATCACTGCTCGGGTGCTACGGACTAAAAAGATTCTTCACTTCGTTCAGAATGACAGTCTCATGTCATTCTGAGGCAGGTTCACCTGCCGAAGAATCTACTTTTTAGTGAGGGCACGGACGTAAAGCAGCTGTACAGGGACGGGGACGTAGTTGCCCTCACGCCTGCAGGCTTTTCATGAATGCCTCAAGGAGGGCGGCGCAGCGGTAGGGTAGGACGATGTGGTGATTGCCGATGGGCTCCTCAAGGAAGTAACGTGTCTTTTGCGGATCTGTTCGGACAAGAATCTGGGTGCGGCAGAGGTTGTCCTCGTACTGGTTGCAGATAAGCTCGCCCTCGGCAATGTAGTATCGGCCGAGGTCGCCCGACACCTTGAACACCGTGACCGGACCGGAAGGAAATACCCCGTGGATGCCCACGCCGATTCCGGATTCAAAATGCGTGTCCAGGCACCAGGAGTCCACCATGTCCAGCGGAATGGTGCAATGCGCGAAGAGAATCTCCCCGGAAGTGGTGTCAATGCGTGACGGGTTGGCCTGGAAGCCGCTTTTCCCGAGCAGGGCCCTTGCGATCATCATGGAAAGAAGGGCCGGGACGTCGCCCTCGCAGCTGGAGGGAATCCCCTCGGAGTTTAGAGTGGCAAGGGCCAGACAGCCGGTGTTGCCTACGGAGCCGAGAAGGTCAAAGCAGCGAAGGGTAAGCGCTCCCAGACCGTGCATTTCCACAACGGCGCGGAGTGCCTCCAGAATCTTCACCGCTCCGGGCCAGGAGGCGGTAATGTCCTTTTTCATAGGCGCATCCGGGCCGGAAGTGTTGCCCTTTGCCCCGGCAATCTCCTTGAGCAGCTCCTCCATGGGGATATCCTCCATTTTCACGCCCAGTTTTTCCTTGATGTCCCTGGCCGATGCGTGACTGGCTATGAGCCAGTCCGAAGGTTTCCCTATAACGCCTATTTTCTTATTTTTCAGAGTATTGAAAGCATCTTCAATCTGAAGCAGCAACATGATTCTGCTTGCCAGATACCTGGTGTTTCCGTGCAGGACCTCTCCCCTCAGGCCTTCGCTTCTGAGGTAGGAGAGAATCTCCAGCGACGCCGGCAGCGAGTTGCTTTTCCCCGACGTCAGAAGGTAGAATCTGCGTATCCCTTTTGCCAGCATCCCGGGGAGAAGCTGCTTGAAAATCCCTTCGGCCCCACCCGTACGTACATATATAAGGTCAAGCCCGCCTGTGCCGATGGTGCTGAAATCGGCCCCGGCCATGTTGAAGTCAATGCAAAGCGCCTCCTGCAGGGGAGACAGGAATTCGTCCGAGACAGCATTTACGGCATCTTTGTCATGCAGGGAAGAAGTAACCGTAAAAATGTTGATTTTCATGACCTTATATAGACTAAATATCCATTATCGCCTCGAGGCCGGACATGGACAGTGCGCCGGTCATGGAGAGGATGGCGGAAATGATGCCCCCGAAAAGAGTTACCACCACGCTGGCGATAATCCAGGTCTTTGCCGTGCTGTTGTCCTTTTCCGACTGCATGATGAGAGCACTTTTTAAGGCGGGGTCGGAACACACGATGGCACGGTTGAAGGTATCGTTGGACCTTGCGGAATAGATGATGGCCACCACTCCGCCAGCTATGCAGCAGAACAGGGTGCACAGGATGGACCAGACCATGTAATTCTTGTGGTAGTAATTGTAATTTCCTTCCATGTTTGAGTCAGTTGTTTAAGTTTTGGTGGCCAAAGATATGTAAAATGCCTTAATAATACAAGCGGAGCCGCGTCATCCGGACCAGGCCGACGGCGATGGTCGAAAATGATGGAAAGTTTTTTTGCACATGAAACGTAACTGCCGATAAACGCGGAAGTTAACCTTCAAAACCTGCGGTCGAAAATATTGAAAAAAAGCTTAAAAAAGTTTGGTGATTCAGAATATTTTTGTAACTTTGCAGTCCCGAAATTGGAGCAAAATGCACCCAACCAGCTGAGTTTCAATGAGTTAGGGATTAATCAGGAAATTTTAAAAACATTACAGCAATGTTACAGCCTAAAAGAACAAAATTCAGAAGGGAACAGAAAAACCGCATGAAGGGCAATTCCGGTCGTGGAAACCAGCTCGCATTCGGCTCTTTCGGCCTTAAGAACCTTGAAAACTGCTGGCTTACCGCCCATCAGATCGAGGCTGCCCGTCAGGCCATCTCCCGTTGTATGAACCGTGAAGGTCAGATCTGGATCCGTGTTTTCCCTGTGAAGCCGTTCACCGCCAAGCCTCTGGATACCCGTATGGGTAAAGGTAAGGGTGACCCTCAGGGCTTCGTAGCTCCTATTACCCCGGGCCGTATCCTCTTCGAGGCAGAGGGTGTATCCCTCGCAGTTGCAAAAGAGGCAATGCGTCTTGCGGCTAACAAGCTTCCCGTAGCAACCAAATTCGTGGTTCGCAGGGATTATGTTGAAGAATAATCATCGGAGGAGAAGAAAATGAAAGTATCAGAAGTACGTGAGATGTCGGTAGCAGATCTTCGTGACCGCATCGAAGTTGAAAAACACAACCTGGACACCATGAAGCTCAATCATGCGATTTCTCCCCTGGAGGACACTTCCAAGATCAGAAAGACCCGTCAGGACATCGCCCGCATGATTACTATCCTGGCAGAGAAAGAGAAACAGCAGAACTAAAGCATCAAAGTCTTATGGAAAGAAATCTTCGTAAGGAAAGAGTAGGTATCGTGGTCAGCAACAAGATGGACAAGACCATCGTGGTTGCCGTTGGAACTCACGAAAAACACCCCATTTACGGCAAGTTCGTAAAGAAGACCACCAAGTTCGTTGCAGAGGATGCCAAGAACGAATGCTCCGAGGGCGATACCGTCCGTATCATGGAGACCCGTCCCCTCAGCAAGACCAAGAACTGGAGATTAGTTGAAATCGTAGAAAAAGTCAAGTAATTATGATACAGCAGGAATCACGTTTAGCGGTTGCTGACAACAGCGGTGCAAAGGAAGTCCTCTGCATCCGTGTGCTGGGTGGTACCCGCCACCGTTATGCAACCATCGGCGAGACCATCGTCGTTACCGTCAAGAGCGCCATCCCCGGAGGCGACATCAAGAAGGGTACCGTCACCAAGGCCGTCGTCGTCCGTACCAAGAAGGAGATCCGCCGTCCGGACGGTTCTTATATTCGTTTCGATGAGAATGCATGTGTCCTCCTGAACGGCGCAGGCGAGCTCCGTGGAACCCGTATCTTCGGACCCGTTGCCCGCGAACTCCGTGAGAACTACATGAAGATTGTTTCACTTGCCCCGGAGGTCCTTTAAGAATCAGAGATTATGAAAAAGTTCAATATCAAGAAAGGCGATACCGTGTATGTGAATGCCGGTAACGACAAGGGCAAGACCGGAAAGGTCCTCGAAGTCCTTCGTGACAAAGACCGCGTCATCGTCGAGGGTGTTAACATGGTGTCCAAGCACACTAAACCCAACCCCAAGGCTCCCCAGGGCGGTATCGTAAAACAGGAAGCAGGAATTCACGTCTCCAACGTGTCCCTCATGGACGCCAACGGCAAACCCACCAGGGTTGCTCACAAAGTTGTGGACGGCAAGAAGGTCCGTATTGCTAAAACAACCGGAGAGGAGATTAAGTAATTATGGCAAAGAAATCTAACAAACCCGCAGAGGTGCAGGCCGTTCCCGCAGGATACTGCCCCGACCTCAAGAAAGTCTATAAGGAAGAGATTGTTCCCGCTCTGGTGAAGCAGTTCTCCTATACCACCGTCATGCAGGTTCCCAAGCTGGTCAAGATTACCCTTAACGAGGGTGTCGGCGACGCAACTCAGGACAAGAAGCTGGTGGAAGAGGCAGCAGAAGAGCTCTCAATCATTGCCGGTCAGAAGGCCGTCATCACAGCTTCCCGCAAGGATATTTCCAACTTCAAGCTCCGTAAAGGCATGCCCATCGGCGCAAAGGTTACCCTCAGGGACGTACGCATGTACGAATTCCTGGAGCGTCTTATCCGCGTTGCTCTTCCCCGTATCCGTGACTTCAACGGTATCTCCGAAAAGATGGACGGCCAGGGCAACTACACCCTCGGCATCAAGGAGCAGATCATCTTCCCGGAAGTGGAAATCGACAAGAACCCCCGTATCCACGGTGTGGAAATCACTTTCGTGACCACCGCAAAGACTGACGAAGAGGCTCACGCCCTTCTCAAGGCTTTCGGTCTTCCTTTCAAGAAACACAATAACTAAGAAGATAGCAATGGCAAAGGAATCAATGAAAGCACGCGAAGTCAAACGCGCGAAATTAGTTGCTAAGTACGCCGCAAAGAGGGCTGCCCTCAAAGAGGCCGGTGATTACGCCGCCCTTGACAAGCTCCCCAAGAATGCGAGCCCCGTACGTCTCCACAACCGCTGCTCCCTTACCGGTCGTCCCAAGGGTTACATGCGTGACTTCGGCCTCAGCCGTATCCAGTTCCGCGAGATGGCATCTGCCGGTCTCATCCCGGGCGTCAAGAAGGCCAGCTGGTAATTAATTTTAAAGTTATAAGAAAATGACTGATCCTATTGCAGATTTTCTCACCAGAATCCGTAACGCTTACCTCGCAGGTAAGAAAGTAGTGGAAGTCCCCGCCTCCAACATGAAGGTGGCTATCACCAAGATTCTGTTCGAAAAGGGTTATATCCTCAGCTACAAGGTAGTGGAAGGTGAGCCCGTGAATACCATTAAGATCGCCCTCAAGTACCACCCCGAGACCAAGGCCGCTGCCATCAAGAGCATCGTTCGCGTGAGCACCCCCGGTCTTCGCAAGTACACTGACGTGCAGAACATGCCCCGCGTCCTGAACGGACTTGGCATCGCAGTGCTCTCCACCTCCAAGGGCGTAATCACCGACAAGGAAGCCAAGGAGCTTGGCGTAGGCGGTGAAGTTATTTGCTACGTTTACTAACAGTTACACAAAACAATTATGTCAAGAATCGGTAAATTACCTGTAGTCCTTCCCGCTACCGTCAAGGCAGAACTCCTTGAAGGTAACGTGGTGAAGGTGAAAGGCCCTCTTGGCGAGCTGTCCCAGAAAGTAGATCCGGACATCACCGTCACCATCGAGGGAAATGAAATCAAGTTTACGCGTCCCAGCGACCTTCCCCGCTTCCGCTCCATGCACGGCCTCTACCGCGCCCTCGTACACAACATGGTTGTGGGCGTTTCCGAAGGCTTCACCATCAAGCAGGAGTTCGTGGGCGTAGGTTATCGCGTGGTTGCTCAGGGCCAGATCCTGACCATGTCCCTGGGTTATTCCCACGACATCCAGATCCAGCTTCCCAAGGAAATCACCGCCGAGACCCCTCAGGTCCGCAAGGGCGAAAACCCGCTTCTCATCCTCAAGAGCATAGACAAGCAGCTTATCGGACAGGTTGCTGCCAAAATCCGCTCATTCCGTCGTCCTGAACCTTACAAGGGCAAGGGTATCAAGTTTGTCGGTGAACAGCTCCGCCGCAAGGCTGGCAAGACCGCATCGGCCAAATAATAGGAGGAAACAGTTATGGCACTCAACAGAATTGAAAGAAGAAGAAGGATTCACTACAGAATCCGCAAGCATGTTAACGGTACTGCCGAGCGTCCCCGCATGGTCGTTTTCCGCTCCAACAAGCAGATTTACGTCCAGGTTATCAACGACCTCGAAGGCAAGACCCTCGTAGCCGCCGCCTCCAATGACAAGGCCCTCGCAGCCGAGACCAAAGGCAAGAGCGGAATAGAAGCAGCCGCAATCGTAGGAAAGGCAATCGCAGAGCGCGCTCTGGCAGCCGGCATCTCCGCCGTTGCTTTCGACCGCGGAGGATACCTTTTCCACGGCAGAGTTAAAAGTTTGGCCGACGCAGCCCGTGAGGCAGGCCTCGCATTCTAATTATTGAGACTACTATGGCAAATTCAAACGTAAAAAGAGTAAAGACCTCTGACCTTGAACTCAAGGACAGGCTGGTAGCAATCAACCGTGTTACCAAGGTCACCAAGGGTGGTCGTCATTTCCGCTTTGCAGCCATTGTCGTCGTAGGTGACGAAAACGGCGTTGTAGGCTACGGCCTGGGCAAGGCAAACGAGGTTACTGCCGCTATCGCCAAAGGCGTAGAGGATGCAAAGAAGAATCTCGTGAAGGTCCCCGTCATCAATACCACCATTCCCCACGAGCAGATTGCCCGTTTCGGCGGTGCAGAGGTTTTCATGAAACCCGCTGCTCCCGGTACCGGTGTCAAGGCAGGTGGTGCTATGCGCGCCGTCTTCGAGAGCGCAGGCGTCCAGAACGTTCTTGCAAAGAGCAAGGGTTCTTCCAACCCCCACAACCTTGTTAAGGCCACCATCCAGGCTCTCACCGAGATGCGTGACGCTTACACTGTTGCAGGTCTTCGCGGCGTTCCCATGAGCAAAGTTTTTAACGGTTAAAACTAGAGAGACTATGGCAAAGCTTAAGATTACCCAGGTCCGCTCCAAGAATGGAGAGACCAAGCGTCAGATCGCTAACCTCAAGACTCTCGGTATCCACAGGATGCACCAGACCGTAGAAGTAGAGGATACCCCTATCACTCGCGGTATGCTCGAGAAGGTCCAGCATCTTGTATCCTATGAAGTAATTGACTAAGGAGGACTCAGAGATGAAACTTGAAAACCTTAAGCCCGCAAAGGGCGCAACCCATAACAGCAAGCGCGTAGGCCGTGGCCAGGGTTCCGGTAAGGGTGGCACTGCTACCCGTGGTACCAAGGGTGCACAGGCACGTGCCGGTTACGAGCACAAAGTCGGCTTCGAAGGCGGTCAGATGCCTATCCAGCGCCGTCTTCCCAAGTTCGGCTTCAAGAACCCCACCCGTGTGGAGTACAAGGCCGTGAACGTAGCCGCTATCCAGGCCCTCAGCGAAAAGCTCGGCCTCAAGGAGTTCGACTTTGACACCTTCGTTTCCGCAGGTCTCGTTTCCAAGGGTGACCTGGTGAAGGTTCTCGGCAACGGTGAAATCACCGCAGCCGTAGAGGTCAAGGCAAACGCCTTCTCCAAATCTGCAGTCGCCAAGATTGAGGCTGCAGGTGGTAAAACCAGCGTAATCGAATAATTACGGGTACGATGAAGAAGTTTTTTGAGACAATTCGAAACATCTACAACATCGAAGAACTGCGCAAGAGGATAGCTTACACTATCCTTCTTGTGCTGGTTTATCGTCTGGGCAGCTTTATCCTCCTCCCGGGTCTTGATCCTGAGGCCCTCAAGGGAGGTCTCAGCGGCACCCAGGACGGCCTCGTTGGACTTCTCAACATGTTCTCCGGCGGAGCTTTTGGTAACGCTTCGATATTCGCACTCGGCGTGATGCCGTACATCTCGGCATCCATCGTGGTCCAGCTTCTGGGCATGTTCGTTCCTTCTTTCCGCAAAATGCAGCTTGAAGGCGAATCCGGCCGCAGGAAGATGAACCAGATTACGCGCTATCTCACCATCCTGATCCTCGCCATCCAGGGCCCTGCATACGTGGCCGGTATGATTCCCGCCGCAGCACGCACCGTCGCCTGGAGCAACTTTACGTTCAACCTCGTTTCCACAGTTATCCTGATGGCAGGTTCCATCTTCGTGATGTGGCTTGGTGAGCGTATCACGGATCGTGGTATCGGCAACGGTATCTCCCTCATCATCATGATAGGTATCGTGGCCCGTCTCCCTTACGCCATCGTGGCAGAAGCCGGACAGAAGTTTACCGGCAACGGCGTTGGCGGTCCCATGTTCTTCATCGTAGAGATGGTCCTCTGGGTCCTGGTCATTATGGCTGCCATCGCACTTGTGCAGGCTGTCCGTAAGGTCCCTGTGCAGTACGCAAAGAGGGTTATCGGCAACAAGCAGTACGGCGGTGTCCGCCAGTACATCCCGCTCAAGATTAACGCTGCGGGTGTCATGCCTATCATCTTCGCCCAGGCCATCATGATGATTCCCATGCTGTTCGGCCGTTACGACGCCACCCGTGGCTTCGCAGCAGCCTTCTCCGACTACACCTCCGTCCTTTACAACCTTGTATTCGGTTTCCTTGTGGTAGTCTTCACCTACTTCTACACCGCCGTCACCGTGAATCCCAACATGATGGCAGAGGATATGAAGAAGAACGGTGGATTCATCCCCGGCGTGAAGCCCGGCAAGAAGACCGCCGAGTACCTGGACGGCATCATGACCAAGGTCACCCTCCCGGGTGCATTCTTCCTTGCAGTCATCGCCTGCCTTCCTGCACTCGCCAACGTTCTGGGCGTGAACAACCAGTTCGCAAGCTTCTTCGGCGGCACCTCGCTGCTGATCCTTGTGGGTGTTGTCCTGGATACCCTGCAGCAGATTGAGAGTTATCTCCTGATGCGTCACTACGACGGACTCATGAAGACCGGTCGTCTCACCGGACGCTCCGGAATGTAATTTATTGAATGTAGCATCGAAACGATAATGGTAAGACCTAAAACTGAAGAGGAAATCGAGCTTCTCCGCATCAACGGAGACCTGGTTTCGCGGACACTTGCCGAGGTCGGAAAACTGGTTGCCCCCGGTGTGACAACTGCGAAGTTGTGTGAGGTGGCCGAGACCTTCATCCGCGACCATGGCGCCGAACCTTCCTTCAAAGGTTTTGACGGTTTCCCTGCGGCTCTCTGCATGAGCGTGAACGATGTCGTGGTCCACGGTTTTCCCGACGACCGCCCCCTTCAGGAGGGAGATATCGTTTCCGTAGATTGCGGAACCCTCTACAAAGGCTATAACGGCGATTCGGCTTACACCTTCCCCGTAGGGGAGGTGGACGCCGAAACCCGTAAGCTTCTGGATGTCACCAAGGCATCCCTGTACAAGGGCATTGAAGCGGCAATTGCAGGCAACCGTACGGGCGATATCGGATACGCGGTGCAGCAGTATGCAGAGTCATTCGGTTTCTCCGTTGTCCGCGAACTCGAAGGACATGGAGTGGGCCGCGAGATGCACGAGGAACCGGGCGTTCCCAACTACGGAAGGCGCGGTCACGGTGCAAGGCTCCTGGACGGAATGACCATATGTATAGAGCCGATGATTTGTGCAGGCGGCAGAGGTGTGTATCTTGCAAGAAATGGTTGGGCAGTACACACGGCCGATCACAAAAATGCGGCGCATTACGAGCTTACTGTTGTTGTCCGTAAAGGCCGGGCCGAACAGTTATCCACTTTCGATTACATTGAGAAAGATGGTTCGATTAAATTTTAAAGCGTAGAACTCAACAATGTCCAAGCAAGTAGCAATCGAGCAGGATGGAACGGTCATAGAGACCCTCCCCAACGCAATGTTCCGCGTTGAACTGGAAAACGGTCATGTCCTCCTCTGCAATATTTCAGGTAAGATGAGGATGAACTTTATCCATATCCTCCTCGGTGACAGGGTAAAGGTTGAAATCTCGCCTTACGATTTAACAAAAGGAAGAATTTCTTTCAGATACAAATAAAAATTAGATAACGATGAAAGTCAAAACCTCCATCAAAAAGCGCAGTGAAGACTGCAAAATTGTCCGGCGTAAAGGCCGCCTGTACGTTATCTGCAAGAAGAACCCCAAGTTCAAGATGCGCCAGGGTTAATGTATAATCAATAAAAGTTCAGAAAGAATATGGCAAGAATAGCCGGTGTTGATTTACCGAACAACAAACACGGAGTTATAGGTCTTACCTATATCTATGGAATCGGCCGCAGCAGCGCCCGGAAGATTCTGGACACCTGTGGCATCGACCCCACCATCAAAGTGGGTGACTGGAACGACGAACAGGTAGCCGCAATCCGTACCCTTATCAACAACGAGTACAAGATTGAAGGTGAGCTTCGTTCTTCCGTCCAGATGGACATCAAGCGCCTCATGGATATCGGCTGCTATCGTGGCATCCGTCATCGTGCTGGCCTCCCCGTCCGCGGACAGAGCACCAAGAACAACGCCCGTACCCGCAAGGGTAAGAAGAAGACCGTTGCCAACAAGAAGAAAGCAACCAAGTAATCTCCGATGAATTATGGCAAAGAAAACTACAACAACAAAGAAGAGAGTTGTCAAGGTTGAGGCTTATGGGCAGGCCCATATTTCATCGACCTTCAACAACGTCATCGTGTCCCTCACCAATGCTCAGGGTCAGGTGATAAGCTGGTCCTCTGCCGGCAAGTGCGGATTCCGCGGTTCCAAGAAGAACACTCCGTACGCCGCCCAGATGGCTGCCGAAGATGCTGCAAAGTCTGCATTCGATGCAGGTCTGCGCAAGGTCAAGTGCTATGTGAAGGGCCCCGGAGCAGGTCGTGAGTCTGCAATCCGCACCATCAACAATGCAGGCATCGCCGTTACCGAGATCATCGACGTAACTCCCATGCCCCACAATGGTTGCCGCCCGAAGGGACGCCGTAAAGTTTAATTTTAATACAGAACTAAAATGGCAAGATATACTGGTCCTACCACTCGCATCGCCCGTAAATTCGGCGAGCCCATCTATGGCCCTGACAAGAACTTCGAGAAGAGAAACACTCCTCCCGGACAGCACGGCCTCGCTGCAAAGCGTAAAAAGCAGAAAGAGTACGGCACACAGCTCAAGGAGAAGCAGAAAGTCAAGTATATGTACGGTGTCCTGGAGCGCCAGTTCCGTAACACCTACGCCCGTGCTTCCCGCATGAAGGGTCAGACCGGTGAGAACCTCATCCTCCTTCTTGAGGCCCGCCTGGACAACCTCGTGTACCGTCTTGGTATCGCTCCCACCCGTGCAGCAGCACGTCAGCTGGTACTTCACCGTCACATCACTCTTGACGGCGTAGTCTGCAACATCCCCTCCTGCCAGGTAAAGCCCGGTCAGGTGATTGCAGTCCGCGAGCGCTCCAAGAGCCTTGAGGTTATTCAGAACAGCGTTGCTTCCGCTCCCAAGTTCTCCTGGCTGGAGTTCGACACTACCAACCTTACCGGCAAGTTCCTGAATGTTCCCGCCCGTGAGGAGATCCCCGAGAACATCAACGAGCAGCTCATCGTTGACCTCTACTCCAAGTAACAGATTTAACACCCAGTAAATTATGGCAATCTTAGCATTTCAGAAACCGGACAAGGTGCTTCTGCTTGAGGCAACCGACACTGTCGGCCGCTTTGAGTTCAAACCCCTGGAACCCGGTTACGGCCAGACCATCGGCAATGCCCTTCGCCGTATCCTCCTTGCCTCCCTGGAAGGTTATGCTATCTCCCAGATCCGCGTAAGCGGTGTCCAGGACGAGTTCCAGACCATTCCCGGAGTTATCGAGGGTATGCAGGACATTATCCTGAACCTCAAGCAGGTTCGTTTCCGCAGAATGGTGGACACCATCGATTCCGAAGAGGCTACCATCACAATCAGCGGCCAGCAGGAGTTCACTGCCGGGGACATCTCCAAGGGATTGTCTTCTTTCAAGGTGTTGAATCCGGAACTGCATATCTGCACTCTCGAGCCTTCCGTAAAGATTGAAATCTCCCTGGTTGTCACCAAGGGTCGTGGCTTTGTCCCCGCCGATGAGCTCAGGGAAGAGAACCTCCCCATCGGAACCATTCCCGTGGATGCCATCTACACTCCCGTGAAGAAGGTGAACTGGACAGTGGAAAACTTCCGTGTGGAGCAGAAGACCGACTATGAGAAACTCCTTCTGGAGATTGTCACTGACGGTTCCATCAGCCCGGAGGCAGCTCTGCAGGATGCAGCAAACATCCTCATCTATCACTTCAAGCTTTTCACAGACGACAAGAAGATCTCCATCGAGGCTTCTGTGGAGCCTGACACCAAGGAACTTGACGAGGAATCCCTCAGGATGCGTCACCTCCTCCTTACCAAGCTTTCCGATATGGGTCTCAGCGTGAGGGCATTCAACTGCCTCAAGGCTGCCGATATCGACACCTTCGCAGACCTTGTGTCTTACAACCGCGGAGAACTCATGAAGTTCCGCAACTTCGGCCGTAAGTCCCTGAGCGAAATCGATCAGCTGGTAGAGAAGATGAAGCTCACCTTTGGAATGGATGTCACCAAGTACAATATTGAACCCAAGCAAAAGATCGTTTAACAATGAGACATAACAAAGCAGTCAATCATCTTGGTCGCAAGAGCGGTCACCGCAAGGCAATGCTCGCCGGCATGGCTTCCTCCCTCATCCTGAAGAAGAGGATTACCACTACAGAGGCCAAGGCCAAGGCTCTCAAGCCTTACTTAGAGCCCCTCATCACCAAGTCTAAAGAGGACACTACACACTCCCGCCGCGTTGTCTTCAGCTACCTGAAGGACAAAGAGGCAACTGCAGAACTCTTCCGTACCGTTGCCCCCAAGGTGGCAGACCGTCCCGGCGGATACCTCCGTATCCTCCACACCGGTTTCCGCAAGGGTGATGCAAGTGAGATGGTTCTCGTAGAGTTTGTGGACTTCAACGAGGCAGCCCTTGCCGCAGGCAAGAAGGAAGCCAAGAAGAGCACCTGCCGCAGCCGTTCAAAGAAGGCCGAAGAGGCTCCCAAAGCCGAAGAGGCCCCCAAGGCTGAGGAAACTCCCGCAGCAGAGTAATTTACCAAATGCTTATGACAGACCGGTCGGATTCTCAAATGAGTCTGACCGGTTTTTTCTGTATAATTCCAAAAAAAATGGTTAACTTTGAGGGCTTTAAACGAAGTTAATCTAAACCTTATAACAAAATGACTAAAACCAATCAGAAGAGTAACATTGTAGCAATAGTTACGATGTGCTTCATTTTTGCAATGATTTCCTTTGTGACCAACATGGCCGCACCTTTCGGCAATATCTGGAAGGGCCAGTACAACTGGGCGGCAATGATGGGTAACATGATGAACTTCGCCGCTTACCTGTTCATGGGTATCCCCGCAGGCAACATGCTTGTAAAGTTCGGCTACAAGAAGACCACCCTCATCGGCCTTGCAACCGGTTTTGTGGGTATCTGCATCCAGTATCTTTCCAGCTTCAGCTTCCTGGCAGGTTCCGCAATCTACGTTTACCTCCTTGGCGCATTCGTCTGCGGCTTCTGCGTGTGCATGCTCAACACCGTGGTCAACCCCATGCTAAACATCCTTGGCGGCGGCGGAAACAAGGGCAACCAGCTCATCCAGATTGGCGGCACCCTCAACTCCCTTACCGGCACCCTTACTCCTCTTCTGGTAGGTGTCCTTATCGGCACTGTTACCGACAAAACTGCAATGAGTGACGTAACCCCGCTTCTGTTCATTGCAATGGCAGTGTTTGCCGTCTCTTTCGTGATTATCAAGCTTGTCAATATACCCGAACCTGCAAAGGAACGCGGTAATGTTGTGTATGAGCACAAGGTTTGGGAATTCCGTCACACCCTCCTTGGCGTTATCGCCATCTTCTTCTATGTGGGTGTGGAAATCGGCATCCCCGCACAGCTTAACTTCTACATCTCAGACCTTGGCTTCGTAGGGTCTGCTGCCGTGGGCGGCTTCCTTGCCGCCGCATACTGGCTCCTTATGATGGTGGGCAGGTTCGCCAGCAGCGCCCTCAGCGGCAAGATCGCAACCAGGACCCAGATGATCTGCATGACTTCCCTTGCCATCGTCCTCCTTTTAGTGGCCATCTTCCTGCCGGAGAGCATCAGCATGACAGTAAAGGGAGCAGCCGTTCCCATGAAGACCATCTTCATCGCCGCCTGCGGTATCTGCACGTCCATCATGTGGGGTGCAATCTTCAACCTCAGCGTAGAAGGCCTTGGCAAGTACACTGAGAAGGCTTCCGGCCTGTTCATGACCATGGTCGTGGGCGGCGGTATCATGCCTCTCATTCAGGAGTTCATTGCCCATAAGACCGGTGCAATCACCAGTTATTGGTTGGTAATTGCCATGCTGGCATACATTCTCTACTACGCCCTTATCGGCTGCAAGAACGTTAACAAAGACATCCCTGTAGAATAATATGGCAAAGGATTTAGTAATTGGAATCGACGTAGGCGGACAGACCGCGAAATGCGGTGTGGTTGACGCCCGTGGCAACATTATCTCCCAGACTGTCATCAGCTCCGTGAACGCGGACACCCCGGAGGAATTCATAGCTGTTCTGGCGGAGGCTCTGGGCCGCATCATCAGGGAGGCCGATGCCAAAGGCCGCATCCGCGGCATAGGCGTAGGTATCCCCAACGGAAACTTCTACACCGGCGAGGTGGAAAGCGCCGTGAACCTGGTTTGGGCCAAGGGCGGTCGCATCCCCTTTGCAAAATTGCTCTCCGCCCGTATGGACGGCATCCCGGTTTCCCTCACCAATGACGCCAACGCCGCCGCAATGGGTGAGATGACCTACGGCGCAGCAAGGGGCATGAAGAACTTCATCATGATTACCCTTGGAACCGGTGTCGGCTCCGGAATCGTCATTGACGGCCAGGTGGTTTACGGTCACGACGGCTTTGCCGGCGAGCTGGGCCATACCTGTGCCGTGCGTCATAACGGCCGCAAGTGCAACTGCGGAAAGTACGGTTGCCTTGAGACCTACGCCAGTGCTACCGGCGTTGCCCGTACGGCACGCGAGTGGCTGGAAATGTCCGACGAGCCCTCTTCCCTCCGCAGCCTGGACGACATCAAGTCCAAGGACGTTTACGAGGCGGCCAAGGAAGGCGACGCACTCTCTCTCAAGATATTCCGCTACACCGGCCGCATCCTGGGTGAGAAATTTGCCGATTTCATAGAATTCTCCGCGCCGGAGGCCATCGTCCTTTTCGGCGGTCTTGCCCGCGCCAGGGAATTCCTGGAGGCCCCCATCCGCGAGGCTATGGACGAGAACGTAATTCCTCTGTGGAGGGGCAAGGTGGATCTTGTATTCTCCTCGCTTAAGGAATCCGATGCAGCTATACTAGGAGCATCGGCCCTTGCATGGGAACTTTAATGCATAAATAATATGAGCAAAGTACATGTTATAGACCATCCGATGATTCAGCACAAGCTGACCATCATGAGAAATAAGGAGACCGGATCCAAGGACTTCCGCGTGCTGCTTAAGGAAATTGCCCTTCTGATGGGTTACGAGGTCACCCGTGACCTTCCCCTTGAGGATGTGGAGATAGAAACTCCTATCTGTAAGATGACAGCCAAGGAGGTTGCCGGCCGAAAGCTCGCAATCGTTCCCATCCTGCGTGCGGGACTTGGCATGGTGGAAGGACTTCAGTCCCTGGTCCCTGTGGCCAAAGTGGGACACATCGGCCTGTACCGCAATGAGGAGACTCACAAGCCTGTGGTTTACTACTGCAAGCTCCCGGAGGATATCAATGACCGTCTTGTGATTGTCACTGACCCCATGCTGGCAACCGGCGGCAGCGCCTGCGACGCTATCTCCATGCTCAAGGATCGCGGCTGCAACAATGTCCGTCTCATGTGCCTTGTGGCCGTTCCCGAGGGCATCGCCAAAGTTCAGGCAGAGCATCCGGACGTGGATATTTACGTGGCGGCAATTGACAGCCACCTTAACGAGAACGCTTACATTGTTCCCGGACTTGGCGACGCCGGAGACCGCATCTTCGGTACCAAGTAATGGCAATAAACACGGATCCCCCGGAAAAAAGGGCAACCTCACACACCAAACTTGCGGGCCTGCTTGCGCTGAGCCCGCTGTTCGTGTTCCTTGCGGTGTATGTCGCCGGCTCCATCCTTGCCCATGATTTCTACAAGGTCCCGGTAGCGGCGGCATTCATTATTGCATCGGCATACGCCATGGTCATTACCAGGGGCGTAGAGAAAACGGACGACAAGATTGCCATTTTCTCCGCCGGAGCAGGCAGCCGCAACGTGCTCCTGATGATATGGATTTTTGTCCTTGCGGGTGCCTTTGCCTCTACCGCCAAGGAAATCGGCTCCATTGAAGCTACGGTAAACGCCACGCTTCTCCTCCTTCCGGGCCGATTCCTTTACGCCGGGCTTTTCTTGGCCTCGTGCTTTATCTCCATGGCGGTGGGCACCTCGGTCGGAACCATCGTGGCGCTTGTCCCCATAGCCTCCGGCCTTGCCGCCCAGACGGGGTCCTCCCTGCCTCTTATTGCCGGCATCATAGTGGGGGGCGCTTTCTTCGGGGACAACCTCAGTTTCATATCGGACACCACCGTGGCGGCAACCAAGTCCCAGGGCGTTTCCATGCGGGACAAGTTCCGGGTGAATCTCTGGATAGCCGCCCCTGCTGCTGTGGTTATAACCATACTTTATATTATTATAGGTAGCGACGTTTCCGCCGTCACCTCGTCCGCAAGCGTGGACTGGGTAAAGATACTTCCTTATCTTACGGTAATCGTTCTGGCCATCGCCGGGATGAACGTGGTTACGGTGCTGGCCCTGGGGATAGCCCTGAACGGCGTCATAGGCTGGATTACGGGGTCTTATTCCTTCGTGGGCTGGCTGTCGGCGATTGGCTCCGGAATAGGCGGGATGGGAGAGCTCATCATAGTTTCCCTTCTGGCGGGCGGTCTGCTGGAGCTTATCCGCTACAACGGCGGCCTTGAGTTTGTCATCAGGCTGCTCACCCGCAGGATCTCCACCCGCCGCGGCGCTGCGTTCTCCATAGCCGGGCTCATCTCCCTGGTGAACATATGTACGGCCAATAACACCATCGCCATTATCACTGTGGGCCCCCTGGCCAAGGATATTTCGGGCCGATTCGGTCTTGACCCCCGCAAGACGGCCTCCCTCCTGGACGTCTTTTCCTGCCTGGTACAGGGCATCCTCCCTTACGGGGCGCAGATGCTTATGGCATGCGGCCTGGCGGGGATATCGGCCCTTTCCATCATAGGCCGCCTGTATTATCCATTCGCTCTTGGCATTATGGCCATTGCCGCCATTCTGTTTGATTTCCCGCGTCTGAAAAACGAAATACATGAATAGAATATTTTCCATTGCATCTGCACTCCTTTGGCTGGCTTTTGCCTGCACGCCCGCATCAAAGCGGGAACCCGTGTCCCCGGAGACGGAAAAACCCGTAGAGTATTCCACCGTGACCATAGACTTTACGCAGGAGGAATACCCCAACCAGGCAGAGGTGGTCTCCGTAGAGCGTGACGGCCTTACCGTCAGCTTCAGCAACGCCCTCTGGTACGACAACGGCTCCGCCGTAAGGGCCTATTCCAATTCCACCGTTACGGTGAGGAGCGCCAGGGAAATCGTTTCCGTGGAGTTCACCTTTGGCAAGGCCGACGGGGATAACGAGATAACGGCCGATATCGGGACCTTTACCTCACCCCTCTGGGAAGGCTCTGCCGGGAAAATCGTCTTCAGCGTAGGCGGGGCCAGCGGACACCGCCGCATATCGGCCATAAAAGCCGTCCTGTCCTCCAAGGATGCCCCTGCCGATGAAACTCCGCAGGAGCCCACGCCCTCGCAGCCCGGTGGAATCACTCCCGGCGAGGATGTCCTGGACGTGGCCTTTACCGGCGTTCGCTCCGGAGGGAAATACTATCGCTGGGAAGCACCCATAAAGGGAACGGCGTCATCGGCCCTCTATGACGGGGACACCGCCAACTACCAGGATCAGGCTATACAGCTCAATTCCAAGTACGAGAGCTACGGTATTACCACAACCGCTTCCGGCGGCCGCCTTGCAAAAGTGACGGTGGAATGGAACGGCAACACCTATGAGGGTTCACCCCGCTCGCTGCTGGTTTATGGCAGGAATGAGCCCTACGACAGCCCCTCGGACCTGTACTCAGACGCCACCTCCGGCACCCTCCTTGGAGAAATAGTCTATAAACAAGGCACGGAACTCTCCGTCACCGGAAACTACACCCACCTTGGCCTCCGCTCCTCCGACGGCGCCATCTACCTGAACAAAATCATCATCCTCTGGGAATAAAAACAATTTTTGTTTCTATCACTGCCCTGGTGCTACTAACGTCCCACTTAATGGACCGTCAGTGTCATTTTACCCCCATTATCGCTACTAACGTCCCACTTAATGGGACGTCGTACGCACCCTTGAAGTTCCGGCACCCCACACCCCTCACTACAAAAAAGGAGGTGACTAAAAAGATTCTTCACTTCGTTCAGAATGACAGTCTCATGTCATTCTGAGACAGGTTCACCTGCCGAAGAATCTACTTTTTAGTCACCCACTCTGAAGAGCGGAAAACGAGACTAATTATCCGCGAGCAGGGCGGTTACTTCTTCTTTTAGTTTTGGAAGGTCATTTATGACGATTTTCCACATAACATCATCAGTTACTGCTGCGTAGTCGTGAATCACCCGATTTCTTGTGGCTATAATGGCCTTAGAATGCGAAATGGTAATCTCCGGATCCTCTTTCAAAAGTTTGTTGGTAGCTTCTCCGATGATCCCGATATTCCGTTCTATGGCACGTCTGAGCATCAGATTCTTCTGGTATTCATCGAAGCGTTTCGGGACCTGTTCAAAGAATATGCGCTTTATGATGCCTGTCCATAGATAAGCTGTTTGGTTTCATCAAGTTCTTCCTTGAAATAAGGATTCTTGATAGCGTTGTATTCAACCAAGTCTACATCACGTTTCAGAAGGTCTTCCAAAGCGAACTTGAAATCAAAATAGTTCTCTCCATAGACCAGTAAAGGTAATGCGTTACGGTCAAAGATGACAGTGAAATCTACATCGCTGTCTTTGTTGAACTTGTCTGTAAGAATTGATCCAAAGACATATAGTTGCAGCACCTTGTGTTTTTCACATAAGGCGATAATCTGAGCCATATTTTTTCGAATCAACTTCATATCACCGCAAATATAACGAAAAAGACAAACAAAAAAAACGCTCCGGTCTTCCGAAGCGCTTTCTGGAGCGGAAAACGAGACTCGAACTCGCGACCCCGACCTTGGCAAGGTCGTGCTCTACCAACTGAGCTATTTCCGCGTATTTAAATGAGCTTCCCGTGTTGCGGGATTGCAAAGGTACAAACTTTTTTTGAATCTCCAAAAAAAACTGAAAATTATTTTAGGAAAGGTTTGAGCTCTTTCCAGGAAACGGTGCCGACAAGGCCTCCGAGCACGTAGGGGCCGGCTTCGTAGGGCTGGAAGTACCAGGTGATTCCGTCTTTGCCCACGGAGAAATTGTTGTTGGGGACAATCTGGTCTTCCTCCAGAAGTTCCGTGAGGGAGCCGTCTTCCGCACTCAGGCTTTCCTTAATGCTCTTTACAAGCAGTTCTGCCACGGCGGTATGGGTGTATTCCTTTAATATGTCGTCCTGGCTCAGCTCCTCTCCTGTGGCGGAGTCAAACACAATGGCGCAGACGGTCTGCAGCCCGTGAACTCCGCCCTTGTAGGAGTAGAAGTTGAATATGTAGTTGGTCCAGCCTTTATAATTGCCGGTGAAGTGCCCGTCAATGCTGTTTTCCCAGGTGACGCTTTCCGGCTCCGACAGGTATTCGTCAATCAGGTTTTCCCTGTAGGCTACGGCCGATTCGTCTATCCCCTCCGGGGAATCTTCAAGGTCAAAGGCCCAGTCACTGAGGCTGCGGTTTATGGCCGATGCGACTTTGGCATTGCCTCCGTAGGCGAATTCCATGTTTATGGAGAAGAACAGGGAATCCCCGCCCTCGGAAGGAGAGGGAAGAGTCATCTCGTCTGTGTAAATTCCTGTCTTGAAGGAGGGTTTGCAGGAAGAAACCATACCGGCCGCAAGGACTGCGAAAGCCATATAAACGAGTATTTTTTTCATAAAAATCGCTGATTTACAATGCGAAGATATGAAAAATCTTCAATAATTAAAATTTTTTACTTATCTTTGCAGCCCATTTTGTGCGGACATAAGACGCCAAAAATGGAAAGTAACTATAATTTATTTATTAACAAACATTTATGCCTACAATTCAACAATTAGTCCGTAAAGGACGCGAGCAGCTCGAGGTAAAGAGCAAGTCTCGTGCGTTGGATGCATGCCCTCAGAAGCGTGGCGTTTGCCTGCGTGTTTACACCACTACGCCTAAGAAGCCGAACTCCGCTATGCGTAAAGTAGCCCGTGTCCGTCTTTCCAACGCTAAAGAGGTCAATGCTTACATCCCGGGCGAAGGCCACAACCTTCAGGAACACAGCATCGTGCTGGTTCGCGGAGGCCGTGTAAAGGACCTTCCGGGTGTCCGTTACCACATCCTTAGAGGAGCTTTGGATACCGCCGGCGTGGATGGACGTACTCAGTCCCGTTCACTCTATGGTGCAAAACGTCCTAAGAAATCTAAGAAGTAATTTATCAACTTTAATTCTTTTCAAAAATGAGAAAAGCGAAGCCTAAAAAGAGGATTCTACTTCCTGATCCTAAGTTTCACGATGTGGAAGTTACCCGTTTCGTGAACAATCTTATGCTGCAGGGGAAGAAGAGTATCGCGTATTCTATCTTTTATGATGCCATCGACATGGTCGGCGAGAAGATGAAAGATTCTGACAAGGCTCCCCTCGATATTTGGAAGACCGCCCTTGAGAACGTGACCCCTCAGATTGAGGTCAAGTCCCGTCGTATCGGCGGTGCCAACTTCCAGGTGCCTACAGAACTTCGTCCGGAACGTAAAGTTTCCGTTGCCATGAAGAACCTGATCCAGTTCGCCCGCAAGCGTTCCGGTCACTCCATGGCAGAGAAGCTCTGCGCCGAAATCGTCGCTGCATACAACAGCGAAGGCGGTGCATTCAAGCGTAAGGAAGATATGCACAGAATGGCAGAGGCCAACAAGGCATTTGCACATTTCCGTTTCTAACAACTGCAAGCTAAATGGCAAAGAGAGATCTTAAATTCACACGCAACATCGGCATCATGGCACACATCGATGCCGGAAAGACCACAACCTCCGAGCGTATCCTCTTCTATACGGGAAAGACGCACAAAATCGGCGAGGTTCACGAAGGTGCAGCCACCATGGACTGGATGGTTCAGGAGCAGGAAAGGGGTATCACCATTACCTCCGCTGCCACTACAGCCTTCTGGCACTATAACGGAGACACCTACCAGATTAACCTTATCGACACTCCCGGACACGTTGACTTTACCGTTGAGGTAGAGCGCAGTCTTCGCGTTCTGGACGGCACAGTGGCAACTTTCTGCGCAGTGGGTCGTGTACAGCCTCAGTCCGAGACCGTATGGCGCCAGGCCGACAAGTACCGCGTGCCTAAGATCGCGTATGTGAACAAGATGGACCGCGTGGGTGCAGATTTCCTCGCTTGCGTAGAGGAGATCAAGACCAAACTCGGTGCAACCGCAGTCCCCATCTGCCTTCCCATCGGTGCCGAAGACAAGTTCGACGGCATCATCGACCTCATCGACATGAAGGCCATCTTCTATGATGGTTCCGAGCAGCTCGTCAACTACAAGGAAGGCGAGATCCCGGACAACATGAAGGGCGAAGCAGCCCGCTGGAGGGACATCCTTCTGGAGACTGCCGCAGAGTGCGATGAGAGCCTTATGGAGAAGTACTTCGAGGATCCCGACTCCCTTACCCGCGAAGAGATTATCGCTGCAATCCGCAAAGGAACAATCGCAATGCAGATTGTCCCCGCCTGCTGCGGTTCTTCATTCAAGAACAAGGGCGTACAGTTCCTCCTGGACGCAGTCATGAGGTATCTGCCTTCTCCTCTGGACAAGGGTTCCGTTAAAGGAACAGATCCCCGCACCGGTGATGAGGTTGTCCGCAAACCTTCTGCCGACGAGCCTTTCTGCGCCCTGGTGTTCAAGATTGCCACGGATCCTTTCGTGGGCCGTCTTGCCTTCCTCCGCGCATATTCCGGCCGTCTGGATGCAGGTTCTTACGTGTACAACACCCGCACCGGCAAGAAGGAACGCGTAGCCCGTCTGTATCAGATGCACTCCAACCACCAGAACCCCATCGAGTTCGTGGAGGCCGGTGACATCTGTGCAGCCGTAGGCTTCAAGGACCTCCGCACCGGTGATACCGTCTGCCTTGAGGAAAAGCCCATCACTCTGGAAACCATGGAGTTCCCGGATCCCGTTATCGGCATAGCAGTGGAGCCCAAGACCCAGAAAGATCTGGACAAGCTTGGTATCGCCCTTGGCAAACTTGCCGAGGAAGACCCCACCTTCACTGTCAAGAGTGATCACGAGACCGGCCAGACCGTCATCAGCGGTATGGGTGAGCTTCACCTGGACATCATCGTGGACCGTCTCCGCCGCGAATTCGGCGTGGACATCAACCAGGGTGCTCCTCAGGTGAACTACAAGGAGGCCATCACATCCAGCTTCCAGCTCCGCGAGGTCTTCAAGAAGCAGACCGGCGGCCGCGGTAAGTTCGCAGACATTATCGTCAACATCTCTCCTGCCGATGAAGGCGTGCAGGGTCTTCAGTTCATCAATTCCGTCAAGGGCGGCAACATCCCCAAAGAGTTCATCCCCAGCATCGAGAAGGGTTTCACATCTGCTATGGCCAACGGCGTACTGGCAGGTTACGAGGTTCCTTCCCTGAAGGTTGAGGTTCTGGACGGCAGCTACCATCCCGTGGACTCCGACCAGCTCTCCTTTGAGCTTGCGGCTCGCATGGCTTTCCGCCACGCCTGCCCCAAGTGCCACCCCGTCCTTATGGAACCCATCATGAGCCTGGAGGTTGTAACTCCGGAAGACTACATGGGTGACATCGTAGGTGACCTCAACCGTCGCCGCGGACAGATTGTTGCCATGGACTCTACCGCCAATGGAGCACGTATCGTCAAAGCTTATGTTCCCCTTTCCGAGCAGTTTGGTTACGTTACCGTGCTGCGTACACTGTCCTCCGGACGTGCAACCAGCACCATGACGTTCGACCACTACGCAGAGGTCCCCGCCTCACTGGCCAAGGACATCATCGAAAAGAGCGGATACAAGGTTCCTGACGAGGATTAAAAATTGCAAACGAAAAAAGTAATTTTATATGAGCCAGAAAATCAGAATCAAGCTTAAATCCTTCGATCACATGCTTGTGGATAAGTCTGCAGTCAAGATCGTGGATACAGTGAAGGCAACGGGTGCAAAGGTTGTAGGTCCCATTCCTCTTCCCACCAACAAGAAGATCTTCACTGTGAACCGCTCCACCTTCGTCAACAAGAAGAGCCGTGAGCAGTTCGAACTGGACTCCTACGTCCGTCTTATCGACATCGACGAGTCCAACGCCAAGACAGTTGACGCCCTCATGAAGCTGGAGCTTCCCTCCGGTGTTGAGGTTGAAATCAAGGTCTGAGTCCCTCAGAGGATATAAAAAAGAGCCGGTCCGAAAGGAACTGGCTCTTTTTTTTGTGTGGCCCCTGCAGGATTTGAACCTGCGACCCACGGATTATGAGTCCGCTGCTCTAACCGCTGAGCTAAGGGGCCGTCTGCCGATTGCAGGACCACAAAGGTAGGAAAAATCCTGCAATCTGCAAAAATATTATTCTGCAAATAGCTTTATTATGTTCAGGATTACGTCGGAGGCCTTTTCCATACTCTCCAGCGGAACAAACTCCATCTTTCCGTGGAAATTGAGTCCTCCGGCAAAGATGTTGGGGCAGGGGAGGCCTTTGAAGGAAAGGTTGGCGCCGTCCGTACCTCCGCGGATGGGCTGAATCTTTGCCTTGACCCCGGCCATTTCCATAGCTTTCACGGCCTTGTCTATTATGTGATAGTGGGGTTCCACCTGTTCCCGCATGTTGTAGTACTGGTCCTTGACTTCCAGGGTTACGGTGCCTTCCCCGTACTTGGCGTTCACAAAATCGGCCACCTTCCGGATGAGTTCCTTCTTCTGCTGGAACCTGGCGTGATCGTGGTCGCGGATGATGTAGGCGAAATCTGCCTCCTCCACGCTTCCCTTGAAGGAAATCAGGTGGAAGAACCCTTCGTAGCCCTCAGTGTATTCCGGTCTCTGGTCCACAGGCAGCAAGGAGTTGAATTCCTGGCCGATGAGGATGGCGTTTTTCATCTTTCCCTTGGCGCTTCCAGGGTGTACGTTGCGTCCCTGGACATGCAGTTTGGCGCTTGCGGCGTTGAAGTTTTCAAACTCCAGTTCGCCAATCTCGCCTCCGTCCATGGTGTAGGCGTATTGGGCCCCGAAGCGTTTTACGTCAAATTTAACCACTCCGCGGCCTATTTCCTCGTCGGGAGTGAAGCCTATGCAGATGGGCCCGTGCGGGAATTCCGGATGCTCCACGATGTACTGCACCGCGGTCATGATTTCCGCAACGCCGGCTTTGTCATCGGCCCCCAGGAGAGTGGTTCCGTCCGTGGTTATGAGCGTCTGGCCAATGTAGTGGAGCATCTCCGGGAAATCGGCCGGATCAAGCTGCAGGCCGGGTACGCCCTTGAGGGGGATGGGGGTGCCGTCGTAATTAGGGACGATTTGCGGCTTGACATCGGCCCCGGAGGCGTCCGGTGCGGTATCCACATGGGCGATGAAACCCACTGCGGGGACTTTTTTGTCGATGTTGGAAGGGATGCGGGCCATCACGTAGCCGTACTGATCCAGCGTTGTCTCCACGCCCAGGGCCTTGAGCTCCGCCTCCAGCATCCGCAGGAGGTTCCACTCTTTGTCGGCCGACGGCTGGCTGTCCGACTCCTCGTTACTCTGCGTGTCCACCGACACGTATCTTAAAAACCTGTCAAGTATTTTTTCCATATTATTCTGATTTTCTTAAAGAAGCCACAATCATGTAGGCGATTATGCCGATGAAGGGGATAATTGCCACCACCTCGCCCCAGGCGGCGTTCCACTCATAGAGGAAGAGGTCCACGTTGGCAAACTTGAGGATGGCGCTCACAACGCCCATCAGGGCGCCGCCGGCAATGAATCCGGATGCTATGAGAGTGCCTTTTTCCTGGCGGGCCGTGTTTTCGGCGGCATCCTTGGAACGGGTGCTCACGTACCAGGAGATTGCTCCGCCAACCAGAAGGGGCAGGTTAAGGTCTATGGGAATGAACATTCCCAGGGCAAAAGGCAGCGCGGGCACTTTGCAGAAGTTGAGCACAAGGGCAATGACGGCTCCTATGCCGTAAAGCAGCCAGGGAGCGCTGCCTCCGGAGAACATGGGCTGGATTACCGCGGCCATGGCATTTGCCTGAGGAGCCACCAGGGCGTTCTCTCCGGTGAATCCGTAAGTCTTGTTAAGGACCAGCATTACGCCGCAGACGGTAACTGCGCTCACGGCTACGCCAAGGAATTTCCACCCCTCCTGCTTGCGGGGAGTGGAGCCAATCCAGTAACCTATCTTAAGGTCTGTGATAAAAGATCCGGCAACGGAAAGCGCCGTGCATACCACTCCGCCGATGAGCAGGGCCGCCACCATTCCGGCGTTCCCCTTCAGGCCCACGGCAACCAGGATGAGGGATGCGATGATAAGGGTCATGAGAGTCATTCCGCTCACGGGGTTGGAACCGACTATTGCAATGGCATTTGCCGCCACCGTGGTGAACAGGAAGGAAATCACAGCCACAATCACAAGTCCCACCAGGGCCTGCCATACATTCTCCACAACTCCGCCGAAGGCAAAGAAAGCAAATATGCAAAGGAGGGCTATCACTATGCCAAAGACTATGGTCTTCATGGGCAGGTCCTCATCCGTACGCAGGGGCTTGCGGACATCGGCTCCGGGAGTGCGGCGGAATTCGCTTACGGCCAGGGATGCGGCGCTTTTGATGACGCCGAAGCTCTTTATTATGCCTATGATTCCGGCCGTGGCAATGCCGCCGATGCCGATATGGCGTGCATAATCCTTGAAAATCTGCTCGGGTGCCATGTCTGCGACCATCCCGCCCCAGAACAGGTTGATGACCGGGATAATGACCAGCCACACCAGAAGGCTGCCGCAGCAGATGATAAAGGCATATTTAAGGCCGATGATGTACCCAAGTCCCAGCACTGCCGCGCCGGTATTCATCTTTAGCACCACCTTGGCTTTCTCCGCGATGGCGGCACCCCAGGAGGTGACGGTGGTGGAAACGGTTTCCGCCCAGGCGCCGAAGGTGGATACGGCAAAATCGTACAGGCCGCCTATGAGTCCGGCCAGCACCAGAGTCCTGGCTCCCTTTCCGCCGCCCTCGCCGCTTACCAGTACCTGAGTGGTTGCAGTGGCCTCGGGGAAGGGATACTTCCCGTGCATTTCCTTTACGAAGTACTTCCTGAAGGGAATCAGGAACAGTATGCCCAGGATGCCTCCCAGCAGGGAGCTCAGGGCCATCTGCCAGAAATCCACTTCCACTCCCAGGATGTAGATGGCCGGAAGGGTGAAAATGGCTCCTGCCACCACGGCGCCGGAGCAGCCTCCGATACTCTGGATAATTACATTCTGAGCCAGCGAGTCCTTCTTCCCCAGCGCCCCGGTGAGTCCCACGGCAATAATGGCAATGGGGATGGCCGCCTCAAACACCTGGCCCACCTTGAGGCCCAGGTATGCGGCTGCGGCACTGAAAAGGACAACCATAAGAACGCCCATAATTACGGAGTAGGGCGTAACCTCCGCATAATTTTTTGCCGGATTCAGAAGGGGCTTGTACTCCTCTCCCGGTTTCAGCTCCCTGTGGGCGTTCTCCGGCAGTTGCATATTCTTTTTCTCTTCCATACGTGTTTTTTCTTGCAGTCCCAAAGATACGGATTTTATTTAGTAAATGTTAAAAAATAACCTGCTTCATTTTGGAGGTTCGCTTATGCGGCCATTTGCGACCAAGACATACTGTTGAGAACGGTTGAAAAACAGTCCCGGTGCGGGCCTCCGAAATGGCGATAAAAATTTGATTTAATTTG
>JAFUVY010000027.1 GCA_017477335.1 Bacteroidales bacterium | reverse complement strand
GGAGAGACTGTGGATAAAGCAGTCATCACAGTGCCCGCCTACTTCAACGACAACCAGAGGCAGGCCACGAAGGACGCTGGAGCCATCGCAGGTCTCGATGTCGTCCGTATCATCAACGAGCCCACTGCAGCAGCCCTCGCTTACGGCCTTGACAAGAAGGACAAGGACATGAAGGTTGCAGTTTATGACCTTGGCGGCGGTACCTTTGATATCTCCATCCTCCAGCTTGGAGACGGTGTGTTCGAGGTTCTTTCCACCAACGGTGACACCCACCTTGGAGGCGACGACTTTGACCAGGTTATCATTGACTGGCTTGCTTCCGAATTCGCATCTGAGAACGGCGGCATAGACCTCAAGAAAGACCCTATGGCGCTCCAGCGTCTCAAGGAAGCTGCCGAAAAGGCAAAGATTGAACTCTCCAGCCAATCTTCCACGGAGATCAACCTCCCTTACATCATGCCTGTGGACGGTGTTCCCAAGCACCTTGCAAAGACTCTCACCCGTGCCAAGTTCGAGCAGCTCTCGGATGCCCTGTTCCAGCGTTCCATCGAACCTTGCCGTCAGGCCCTGGCAGACGCTCACCTGAATCCTTCGGACATTGACGAGGTTCTGCTCGTCGGCGGTTCCACCCGTATCCCTTACGTTCAGGAACTTGTGAAGAAATTCTTCGGCAAGGAACCAAACAAGAGCGTGAACCCGGACGAGGTCGTGGCTATCGGCGCATCCATCCAGGGCGGTGTCCTTGCAGGTGATGTAAAGGACGTGCTTCTGCTGGACGTCACTCCGCTTTCCCTGGGTATCGAGACTCTGGGCGGTGTCATGACCAAGCTCATAGAGTCCAACACCACCATCCCCGCCAAGAAGAGCCAGATCTTCTCTACGGCTGCCGACAATCAGCCCGGCGTGCAGATTGTAGTCCTGCAGGGCGAACGTCCCATGGCAAAGGACAACAAGCAGATTGGTATTTTCCATCTGGACGGCATTGCTCCCGCACCCCGCGGAGTGCCTCAGATTGAGGTTACCTTCGATATCGACGCCAACGGTATCCTCAACGTTTCCGCAACGGACAAGGCAACCGGTAAGGAGCAGCACATCCGCATCGAGGCTTCCAGCGGCCTTTCCGACGCCGAAATCCAGCGCATGCGTGACGAGGCCAAGGCAAACGAGGCGGCGGACCAGGCAGAGAAGGAGCGTATTGACAAGATTAATTCTGCCGATGCCCTCACCTTCCAGGCAGAGAAATTCCTGAAGGAAAACGGCGACAAGGTTCCCGCAGACGTCAAGTCAGAGGTTGAATCCAACTGCAATCTCCTGAAGGAAGCCGTGAAGGCTCAGAACATTGCCGATATCGACCGCTACTCCGAGGCCTTGAACAAGGCTTTTGAGAAGATGTACCAGGCAGGCCAGCAGGCCGGCGGCCCTCAGGGTGGTCCTCAGGGACCCTTCCAGGGCGGTCCTCAGGGCGGCCCTCAGCCGGAAGGTCCGGACGAGCAGTAAAGGCTAGCGCTTGCTTTTAAAGAATTCCAGCATAAGGGCGGAGCATTCCTCTTGAAGGACTCCGCCCTTTGCGTTTGTCCTTGGGTGAAGGAGGGACGGAGTAAAGAGGGAGTAGCCTCGGCGTGGATCCGGCGCGCCGTAAACGATATTGCTTATCTGGCTCCAGGCAAGGGCCCCGGCGCACATGGGACAGGGTTCCACGGTGACATATAAAGTGCAGTCCGTCAGGTACTTGCCTCCCATGGCATGAGATGCGGCCGTTATGGCTATCATCTCTGCTTGGGCGGTGGTGTCGTGAAGCTGTTCTGTCATGTTGTGGCCTCTTCCTATTATGCGTCCTTTCCACTCTACGACGGCTCCGATGGGGATTTCTCCCTCGCCGGCCGCTATGGAAGCCTCCCTAAGAGCCTCCCGCATCATTTTTTCGTCAATTTCCATGTGGCAAATATAATCAAAATCATTATCTTTGCCTTCGCAAAGCAGAACTGATGAAAATTACAAGGGCAGAATTCGCAGGCAGTTCCACAAAAGTGGGACAGGGGAATCTCCGCAGATTGCCGGAATTCGCGTTCATCGGCCGTTCCAATGTGGGGAAGAGTTCCCTTATCAACATGCTCACCGGCAATGGCAAGCTTGCCAAAACTTCCCAAACTCCCGGCAAGACACAGCTTATCAATCACTTTGTCATCAATGACTCCTGGTATCTTGTGGACCTCCCGGGTTACGGCTACGCCAAGCTTCCGGACAAGGACAGGGCAAGGCTCAGGCATATTATCTGGGACTATATCAACAATTCCCGGGACATGGTAATGCTGATGGTCCTGCTTGATTCCCGCCACGACATTCAGGAAGTTGACCGCCGCTTCATCTCCGAACTGGGAGAAAAGGGCATCCCCTTTGGAATCATCTTCACCAAGGCCGATAAACTTGGCCCGGAGGCCTTATCGGCACAGATAAACAAAAACAAAGAAACTCTGCTGGAGGAGTGGGAGGAACTTCCCGACTGTTTTGTGAGTTCTTCCCAGGACGGCAGGGGCAAAGCGGAAATCCTAAATTATATTGGTTCAATATTGAGTTCGCTATGATTAATGATGTCCACAAGCACAGAATGGCGATTTTCAGCTGCGATGCCAGCCGCTATTTCGCCGAGAAGGTAGTTGATGCGATGAACCGCATGAAATCCCCGGAGGAGCCGGAGGTTATTCTTGGCCCCCTCGAGGTGACTCATTTCAGCGACGGGGAATTCCAGCCCTCTTTTGCAGAGAGCGTCCGCGGCGCAACCTGCTTTATTATCCAGTCCACTTTCCCTTCTTCGGACAATCTCATGGAGCTTCTGCTTTCCATAGATGCGGCCAAAAGGGCATCGGCCAATAAGGTAATCGCCGTTATTCCTTATTATGGATGGGCCCGTCAGGACCGCAAGGACAAGCCCAGGGTTTCCATCGGAGCCAAGCTGGTGGCCAATATGCTCAAAGTGGCCGGTACGGACGGCCTCATGACCTGCGACCTTCACGCAGACCAGATCCAGGGCTTCTTTGACTTCCCCGTGAACCACCTCTACGCCAGCTACGACTTCCTGGATATCCTTAAAAAGCTTCAGAAGCAGTTTCGGGACACTCTCACTCTGGCTGCCCCGGATATGGGCGGAGCAAAGCGTGTCCACTCTTATGCGAAATACCTACACACCCCCGTTGTCATCTGTCACAAGACAAGGGCAAAGGCAAATGTGGTGGAGCGTATCCAGCCAATAGGTGAGGTCGAGGGCCGCGACATCGTTATCATTGACGATATCATCGACACCGCCGGAACCCTTACCGAGGCGGCAGACGAACTCCTTCGCCGCGGTGCACGCAGCGTAAGGGCCTTTGCAACCCATGCCGTCCTGAGCGGTCCGGCATACGAACGTATCGCCAAATCCGCCCTGTCGGAAGTGTATGTGACCGACACCATCCCGCTGAATCCTGAAAAGAAGGATCTCTGGGGCAAGTTCCACGTGGTTTCCCTGGCCGACACTTTTGCCAGGATGATACTTCGCGTGTATAATTATCAGCCTATTTCTTCCGAATTCCCCCTGTAATGAAAACCTTCCTTGCCGCACTTGTTTTCGTTGGCCTTGCAGTGCTTCTGCTGGGCGTCAACATCTTCTTTTTCCACCGTCCCTTCCCGGACGGGGAGATTTCCACCAACCCGGAAATGCGTAAAAGAGGTATAAAGTGCGCCAAGCAGGAAGAACTGGAAATGCTTGCCGCAAGGGATGGCAAGAAGGTATGTGACGGCAATTATTCCGACGCCTGTGCTTCCTGCGGCCTTTACGGCAAGCACTGATGCTCTCCGCAGAGTTCATAGTCAACCCCATATCGGGCGGGAAAGATAAAAGCCGGGTAGTCAGTGCCATAGGCCGCTACCTGGACGCCTCCCGTTTTGACGCCTCCGTGGTTTATACTGAGCATGCCGGTCACGGATATGAGCTGGCACGCGCTTCCGGGGCCGATGTGGTTGTGGCCGTTGGCGGAGACGGCACCGTGAGCGAGGTGGCACGCGGTCTTGTGGGAACCTCCCGGACGTTCGGGATCATTCCCTGCGGCAGCGGTGACGGGCTGGCCCTTCACCTTGGCCTGAGCCGCAGCCCGGAGAGTGCCGTAAAGACAATCAATGCCCTTAACGTTATAAATGCCGATGTGGCATACCTCAACGACTCTCCGTTCTTCTGTACGGCTGGTTTCGGACTGGATGCCTCTGTGGCCCTGGATTTTGCAAAGTCTTCCCGCCGCGGGCTTGGAAGGTACATTTCCCTGGCCTGGGAAGAGTGGAAGGAAAAGCCCCTGGATACTTACAGGATAAGTTCTCCGGATGGAATCCTCTTTGAGGGAGAAGCCGTTTTTGTAGTGGCGGCCAATGCCAACCAGTGGGGAAATCAGGCCCGGATAGCTCCAATGGCCTCCCTTACGGACGGCCTTCTGGACCTGGTGGTGATTCCCCGCTTCTCCACTCTGGAGATTCCAGACCTTGTGACAAGGCTCATGACCGGCCATGCGGACAGTTCCCACCGTTTCCTCCACTGGAGCGGGCCCTCGTTCAGGATCGAGCGCGCCGCTGAGGGAGCCGTCCATTTTGACGGTGACCCGTTCGAGGCCGGCACGGATTTCACAGTGTCCGTCCGCCCCGGCGCACTTAAAGTTATTGCATCGGCCCAAAAGAGAAAGATATGAAGATTCTGAAAGTTCTCTGGAACGTGATATGGCGCTGCCTTGCCGTAGCCGCCCTTGTTTTTGTAATGCTGCTTACGGTGACAAGCGTCAGTCCCATTTATAAATTCGCCGAGCCCCGCCCTTTTGAAGGTGAGGATATTTTCAATCCTTACAGTGCGCTGGATACGGCAATGGGCTGGAAAAAGTCCGTTTTTCACACTCATACAAGGGTAAAGGGCCCCTGGCCCCCGAACGAGGGTTCCATGTGGCCGCAGGAGACCTGGGATGTGTATAGAAAGCTTGGCTATGAGATTGTTACCTTCTCCAATCACAACGAGATTACAAAACATCCCTTTGACTCCACGCTCCAGGTAAACGTTTACGAGCAGGGCTACGGTCTTTACAAATACCACAAGCTGGTGTTCGGAAGTGACAGGGTCATCCATTTTGACCACCTTCTGCCCATCCTGGCCTCACAGAAGCAGTGGCAGCTGGATTATCTCGGCCGCAGCAGCGACTTTATCCAGATGAACCATCCCTATCGTACGGGAGGAACAAGCGAGTATCAGATGGCGCGGCTTTCCGGATATTGTATCATGGAGCTGGATACTCACATCAGCACGGAGAATGAGTATTGGGACCAGGCCCTTTCGGCGGGGCATTACAGCTTTGGACTTGCCAATGACGACCTCCATCATCCTGAAAGGCACTGGCTCACGGGCATCAGGTGCAATTTCCTCTGCACTCCTTCCGGAAGGTACCAGGACATCAAGCGGACTTTGCTTGGCGGATGTTATTATTCCATGAGGGTTCCTGACTACGGCTCCGGAGACTGGGACGTAAAGATAGCCGGACATCATAACTTGCCGTATATCAAGAATATCGGCCTTGACGGAGAGACCGCTTATATCAAATTGTCGGCCCCGGCGGACAGTATCAGGGTCAACGGTCAGGACCATGCGGTGCTGGCTCTGGAATGCGGTACCGACACGCTTTCCTATACCTTCCGCCCGGAGGACCATTTTGCCCGTATGACGGCGTTCTATCCGGACGGGGCGGTTATTTATACCAATCCTTTTGCCAGATATGACTCCTCCGTCTCCGAAACGCCCTGGCACGAGGATCCTCTGCGGATAAACTGGCCCCTGACGGTGCTTTTCAACCTTCTTCTGGCCTGCCTTTTCCTTTTGGAGTGCCGGCTCATGCGTAAGATATTATGAGAATTTTTGAAAGACCGGCAAGTCTGAGCGCGGTATCGCTCCTTTTTGCCGCATATACCGTTCTGGCATTTCACCTGCCTTTTTTCTCCCATCTCACGGCAAATCTTGATGGCGGATTCAACGCGGTCGTGCTTTTTGTGAGTGCGGCCATACTGCTGTTTGCACTGGACTTCCTGCTTTACTACCTGCTGCTCTGGTGCTTCAGGACGGTGGGGAAGTGCATAGTTGCGTTTACTCTCTTTGGCGACGCCGTAATGCTTTACTTTGTAAATGATTACGAGGTCCTTGTTACCGACGAGATGATGGGTAACGTGTTCAATACGCAGTATTCGGAGGCGTCGGGATTCTTCTCGATGGCGTTTGTCCTGTATGTGCTGGTTCTCTGCGTCCTTCCCTGCATCTATCTCTTCCGCAGGAAGATAGAGTACGGTTCCTGGAAGAAATTCCTCACGGGCGCCGGAATAGCCATGGCTTCCATACTTGCCGTGGCTTTCGGCAATATGAAAAACTGGCCCTGGATAGACCGCAATTCCACGGAACTGGGCAGTCTCCTTATGCCCTGGTCCTACATTGTGAACAGTTTCCGATACTGGGACGCGGAGAAAAAGCGTAACGTAAAAGAGATTCCACTGCCGGATCCCACTTCCGTGTCGGACGGCAATGAGGTGGTGGTCCTCATGATAGGGGAGTCTCTGCGAAGGGACCGCGTTTCCTACTACGGCTATTCCCGGGAGACCAATCCCTACACTGCCGGTGACGGCGTCAAGGCCTATGTGGCGGAGGCATCGGCCACATATACCACCGCCGGGGTAAGGGCAATCCTGGAGCCCAAGGAGACGGCCGAGCTTTACGAGATACTTCCCAATTACCTCCAGCGTGCCGGGGTGGATGTGTCCTGGCGTACTTCCAACTGGGGAGAGCCGCCCGTCCATACTGACAAATACTACCACAAGGCAGACCTCAAAAAGCGTTTTCCCGGGGCCGATGATGCATATGACGGAATCCTTCTGGAGGGTCTGGCGGAGGACATCGCGGCATCGGCCTCCGGAAAGGTCTTTGTGGTAATCCACGGGTACACCAACCACGGTCCGGCGTATTTCAGCAATTATCCTCCTCAGTTTGAGGTTTTTACCCCAGTCTGCCGCACTGTGGAGATGTCCAAGGCGGACAAGGCGGAACTGGACAATGCCTATGACAATTCCGTCGTTTACACGGATTTCCTTATTCACAGCGTAATAGAGACTGTCCGGCAGTCCGGAAGGCGGGGCTGCGTGCTGTTTGTGTCGGACCATGGGGAATCCCTTGGAGAGAACAATCTGTACATGCACGGCGTCCCAATGGCAATGGCCCCGAAGGAGCAGATAGAAATCCCGTTCCTGGTATGGACTACGGACGGGCAGTACCGCACTCTGGAGTCCGTGGGTCAGCATCACGTTTTTCACAGTGTGCTGCGTTTCATGGGCATAGAGTCCCCGGCCCTGGATCCGGAAAAATCTGTGTTTGAATAATTATTCGTATCTTTGCCGGGTTAAAGGCAAAGATATATGGCACTCGTAGCAATAGTAGGGCGCCCTAACGTGGGCAAATCAACTCTTTTCAACCGTCTGGTAGGTATGCGTCAGGCAATCGTTGACGAAACCGCAGGCGTAACGCGTGACCGCCATTATGGCAAATGCGAGTGGTGCGGCCGCGAGTTTTCGGTAGTCGATACAGGCGGTTATACTTCCAATTCGGACGACGTTTTTGAGGACGCCATCCGCCGCCAGGTGGGTATTGCCATAGAAGAGGCCGATGTGGTCCTTTTCATGTGCGAAGCGGCCACCGGCATCACGGACTACGATTCGGAGATTGCCGATATCCTTCGCCGCTCCAAAAAGCCCGTTATCCTTTGCGTGAACAAGGTGGACTCCGGGGAGAAGATGTACGATGCCTTTGACTTTTATGCCCTTGGTCTGGGTGAGGTATGGAGCATATCGGCCGCCAACGGGTCCGGAACGGGTGACCTTCTGGACGAGGTGGTGAAGGCCCTGCCGGAGGAATCGGCCCCGGAGGACGACCACTCCGAGCTTCCGCATATCGCGATAGTAGGCCGTCCCAACGTGGGGAAAAGCTCCCTTACCAATGCCCTGCTGGGGGAAGAGAGGAATATCGTGACGCCGGTTGCCGGCACCACCAGGGATTCCATCTCCACTTATTACAACAAGTTCGGCCATGAGTTCATGATTGTGGATACGGCCGGAATGAGAAAGCGCGGCAAGGTTCACGAGGACCTTGAGTTCTATTCCGTCATGAGGGCAATGCGCACGATTGAGCATTCGGATGTCTGCATCCTTATGATAGACGCCACCCTGGGCATGGAGGCTCAGGACATGAACATTTTCAATGTGATTCAGAAAAACCGCAAGGGCTGCGTTATAGTGGTCAACAAGTGGGACCTTTTCCAGAAGGACGTGAATACCCTGAAAGAATACACGGAAGGTCTCAAGGCCAGGCTGGCTCCTTTCAATGACATTCCCATTATCTTTACCTCCGTGCTCAACAAGCAGAGGATACTGGATGTCCTGGATGCCGCCGCGCACGTTGCGGAGAATATGAAAAGGAAGATATCCACATCGGCCCTCAACGACGCCATACTGCCGGAGATAGAGGCTTTCCCGCCGCCCGCATGGAAGGGTAAGTACATCCGCATCAAGTACGCCACCCAGCTCCCTACCCGCACCCCTCAGTTTGCCTTCTTCTGCAATCTGCCCCAGTGGGTGAAGGATCCCTACAAGCGTTTCCTGGAGAACAAGCTCCGGGAGCACTTTGACTTTGAAGGCTGTCCCATCCAGATTTACACCAGGGCAAAGTAGTCTTCCTCCCACTTCGTGCGCCCCTCCCTCTTACACGGCCGAGGGTGGCCATGGGCGATAATAGTCTGACAGGGCACTGCTGGAGTTTCAGAGGGTATCGGCCCTATTTTTCTACCCTCTGAAATTTCAGTAGTGACCTGGAAGGAGTTGATACGGGAAAAAGTGAGTGTACGTTTTTCTTCACAGGATGTTTTTTTTGCACTTCTCTCAATTATCCGTTTTTTTTTGCTCGTCCCCAAAAAATAACCTATTCCATTTTTCCTGCCGTCGCGCCCTGCGCGACCCCTCCCACTTCGTGGGCCCCTCCCTCTTACACGGCCGAGGGTGGCCATGGGCGATAAAAATGGAACAGGTTATTTTTTTGTTTCTATCACTACCCAGGTGCTACTAACGTCCCACTTAATGGACCGTCAGTGTCATTTTACCCCCATTATCGCTACTATCGTCCCAGTGATTGGACCGTTAGTAGCACCCTTGAAGTTGGAGGAGGAATGGAAAAAGTGAGTGTACGTTTTTTGTCACAGGATGGGGTTTTTCGCTTCTCAAGCGTTTTAAATTTGGGGAAGTTTGATTTCGTGTAGATTTATGTAAAACCAAAGTTTGATTCCGTGATGAAAAGAAAGACTTACGACCAGCTACTGCTCTGGAAAAACAAGCGAAAGGTAAGTCCGCTATGATGATTGAAGGCGCCCGCCGTGTGGGTAAGAGCTACATCGTCAAGGAATTCGCCCAAAAAGAATATAGGATTTTGTTGATAGATTAAAGTGCAATTCAGTAGCGAGTTACAGGGGAAATCGTTAAATTTGCAATTGCAATAGACAGGACGGCACCCTCAACATCACCACCCAGAAGACCCACGACCGCCTGCCGATTGTCCTCCACAAGAACGCCCTGGCAATCCTGGAGAAATACAAAGATGAGGAATTCCGCGGCGGCAAGGCCCTCCCGTACATGATCAACTAGCAGATGAACCGTTGCCTCAAAGACCTACATTGACATCACCGAATCAGCCAAGAAGGACGCCATCAAGAAGATGGAGGAGGCTTTCAAGAAGAAATAATCGGGGATTAAAGCCAATATTCGCCGAATTTTTATCGGTGAATATTGGCTTTTTCGCCGAATAAACAGTAGATTTGTACCGAAACAAAGAAACGATATGTACCTGCATCAAAGAAATAACTGGTGGGAATTCCGCTATGACAAAGAGGCCGTGATGAACAAACTCGGCCCCGTAAGGGCAAAACAAGGCCTCATGCTGGGCCGAATGCTGTCCCTCGGCTTCGACTTCCAGGACGAAGCCATGCTCACCACCATGTCCTTGGAACTCGTACGTTCCTGCGAGATAGAAGGCGAAGTCCTCAACCTCACGGAAGTCCGCTCCTCCATCGCCCGCCGTCTTGGCATCAATACTGCCGGTCTGGTGCCTGCATCACGCTACGTTGAAGGTATCGTAGAGATGCTCCTGGACGCCACGCAGCATTACGACCAGCCCCTTTCCGACGACCGCCTCTTTGGCTGGCACAATGTCCTGTTTCCAACGGGTCGCAGCGGCATCTACGTCATAGAAGTGGCCAAATACCGCACCGGAGAAATGCAGGTGGTCTCTGGGCCGATGGGGCACGAGAAAGTCCACTACGAGGCTCCGGGGCCGGAGCGCGTACCCGAAGAGATGCACCGCTTCATCGACTGGGTAAATGCGGATAACGGCATAGACCCCGTCCTCAAAGCCGGCATCGCCCACCTCTGGTTTGTCTCCATCCACCCCTTCGACGATGGCAATGGCCGTATCACACGCGCAATCACGGATATGCTGCTGGCCCGCAGTGAGCATTCCTCCAAACGCTTCTACAGTATGTCCAACGAGATGAAGATCCTGCAGAAGGAGTACTACGACGTACTGGAGAAAACTCAGAAGGGTGACGGTGACATCACCGTTTGGCTCCTCTGGTTCCTGGACTGCTTCGACCGTGCGCTATCCTCTACTGAAGAGACCCTTGCATCTGTTCTGGCCAAGGCCCGCTTCTGGGAGAGCCACCGCGACCTGGCAGTGAACGAGCGCCAGCGCAAGATCATCAATATGCAGTTCGACGGCTTCTTCGGCAAACTCACTTCCGGCAAGTGGGCCAAGATTGGCAAGTGTTCGTCTGATACCGCTTTGAATGATATCAAAGACCTCGTTGAGAAAGGGGTCCTTCGCAAAAACGACGAAGGCGGCAGAAGCACAAATTACTCTCTTGTGACAGAATAACTGTCAAATCATCACTTCCTCCAGGCACCACTTGAAATCTGCCTTCCTATACTTGGGAGGCCGATTTTGGATGCAGATGCACCTTGACATCAAGCCCGTACAGGGTCGCGTCAGCGACGGTTTTTTACATGAAGAAGTACAAGTTTGGTCTGACAGGGCACTGCTGGAATTTCAGAGGGTATCGGCCCTATTTTTCTACCCTCTGAAATTTCAGCGGTGACCTGGAAGGAGATGATATGGGAAAAAGTGAGTGTACGTTTTTTGTCACAGAATAGGGTTTTTGCACTTCTCCCCGGATTTAAATTGCACAAGAAGTGCAAAATCGGCCTCTCGGAGCGTTTTAGTGATCACTCGGTTTGTTTGAATAAAAAAATAACCTATTCCATTTTCCCTGCCGTCGCGGCAGGGCGCGACCCCTCCCACTTCGTGGGCCCCTCCCTCTTACATGGCCGAGGGTGGCCATGGGCGACAAAAATGGAACAGGTTATTTTTTAAGACAAAAAGATTATCTTTGTGGGTATGAGTGGAGATGTGCAATATTTGGATTTGGTCACGCTTCTTTCCGGAGTGAAGGAGGTGATGGCGGAGGCGTTCCCGGGGCCTGTGTGGGTGAAGGCGGAGATAAGCTCGTGGAATCCGCGCAGCAACGGGCACTGCTACCTGTCGCTGAGCCAGAGCAGGGGCGGTAAGGTGGTGGCGGAAAGCCGTGCCGTGATATGGAGCTGGAAATACAATCTGCTGAACTCTTTTTTTGAATCGGCAACGGGGGAAAGGCTGCATGCGGGGCTTACCGTGCTGGTGCAGGTTAAGGTCAATTACAGTGAGCTTTACGGGCTCAGCCTGCAGATAGAGGGAATAGACCCGGCCTTCACTTTGGGAGAAAAAGCCCAGGAACGAAAGCGCATAATCGAGAGGCTGGAAAAGGGTGGCTTCATGGAGATGCAAAAGGAACTTGCACTTCCGGAACTTCCCAGGCGCCTTGCAGTAATCACGTCTCCCACGGCAGCCGGTTACCAGGACTTCCGGAATCATCTCAGTGCCGGCGGGTATGCAATAGAAACAGAACTCTTTGAAGCCACAATGCAGGGGGAGGGAGCTCCTCCGTCCATAATAGAAGCCTTGGAGGAAGCCTCCACGCAGGGATTTGACGCCATACTCATACTCCGCGGCGGCGGTTCGGAAACGGACCTCGCCTGCTTTGACGACGAGTCCCTTGCCATGGCCATCGCCCGCTGTCCCGTCCCGGTTGTCACCGCCATCGGCCACGACAAGGATGTCCACATTGCAGATATGGTTGCAAATACATCCGTGAAGACTCCAACCGCCCTGGCCGATCTCTTTGTGGACCTGTTCCGCACGCAGGACGCCGGGCTGGACCGCATCCGCGAGCGCATAGTAAATGCCCTGGAAAGGAAACTTCGTGCAACGGAAAATGAGATGATTCGCCGTGCCGGGAGGATAAGGGGCGGGCTAATGGAAAAATACGCGGCGCTGGAAAAGCTTATGACAGCCGCCCTGCACCGGGTGAAATTTGCCGCCGGGACGCGAATCGGGACGGAAACCTCCAAAATTGCACTCAGGGAGGCACTTATCAAAGCCTCGGATCCCCGCAACATCCTGTCGCTTGGATACGTGCTGGTTACGGGCAGGGACAACAAAGTCCTCAAGAGCGTGGAGAAGGTGAGTGTTGGAGACAGGATTGGAGTACGCTTCGGCGACGGCTCCCTTACCGCGAAGGTGGATGAGATTTACACGGAAAACATTGACAATAAGAATATCAACATAGCATGACGGAGAAATTTGATTACGCAAAGGCCATAGCGGAACTGGAAGAGATTGCGGCCAAAGTGGAGAAGCCCGAAACCCGGCTGGACGACATCGACGCCCTTGTGGGACGCAGCAAGGTGCTCCTTGAGCAGTGTCGCCAGTATCTTCGCGGGGTAAAGGAAAAAATAGACAGCCTGGATAAGGAAACCGAGCTATAGTACAAGCCGTGGAATGCGGCGGGGAACGGAAGAGAGGATCTCGTAGGGGATGGTGCCAAGGATATCCGCCAGTTCGGAAACGGTAGGATCCTCTCCGAAGATGGTGACCGTGTCTCCAACCTTGCAGGGGATGCCGGTGACGTCCAGCATGCACATGTCCATGCAGATATTGCCGATGGTGGGCGCCCTGTGCCCGTTTACGCTGAAGGAGGCTGCCCCTCGGCCCAGGTGGCGGTCTATTCCGTCGGCATAACCTACCGGGATGGTGGCGATGACAGTGCCTTCCGAGGCCTTGCCCCATCGGCCGTAACCGACGGTATCTCCGGGGCCCAACTGCTTAATCTGTAATATTTTGCACTTGAGCGAGGCAACCGGGCTCAACTTCCTTCCGGGGATGGCGCTGACTCCGTATATGCCTATTCCAAGACGCACCATGTCAAACTGGTACTGCGGGAAACGCTCTATGCCGGCGGAGTTGAGGATGTGCCTCATTGGCATATAACCTATGCCCTGGGCGATGGTTTGGGTGTTCTGTTGGAAAAGTTCTATCTGTCCCAAGGTAAAGCCGTCCTGCTCCGGATCTTCCGCCACGCAAAGGTGGGAGAACAGTCCCTTTACTTTGATTTCCGGTGTTTGGTTAAGGAAATCGATGAGCTCCGGAATTTCTCCCGTCATGAATCCCAGCCTGTGCATCCCGGTGTCCAGCTTGATGTGGACGGGGTAGTCTTTGATGCCCTTTTCCCTGAGAAGGGATGCGAAGATCCTGAGCGAGTGCAGGTTGGGAATGCTGGGCTCCATGCGTGTAGCGATAATCTCCTCGTAAAAGTCCGTTCCCGCGGTGAGCACAAGGATGGGGAGTGAAATACCGTTGCGGCGGATCTCCAGGCCCTCCACGGGGTAGGCTACCGCAAGATAATCGGCCCCTGCACGCTGCATCATGGCCGCAAACTCCACGGCGCCGTGACCATAAGCGTTGGCCTTTACCAGGACCAGCAGCTTGGTGCGGGGCTCCAGCAGAGAGCGGAAGAATCTGTAATTCTCCGTGCAGGCTTTCAGGGAAAGTTCCAGCCGGGAGAAATCGTTTGTTGCAATGTGCATCGCGTGTGCCAATAATCACGCAAATTTAGTGAAAATTTCCTATTTTTGTACGTTTAACGCAATTAAGAAGAGTTATGTCAACAAACGCAATCTGGTTATTGATGATAGCAGTGATGATCCTGAGCATGATTATTCAGGGAATGCTGCAGAGCCGTTTCAAGAAATACTCCAAAGTCCCCCTGGGACTTACCGGGGCCGAGGTTGCAGCCAGAATGCTGGCCCAGCACGGTATAACCGACGTCAAGATAGTCTCCATAAAAGGCACTCTTACGGACCATTACAATCCGGAGACCAAGACAGTGAACCTTAGCGAGGAGGTTTATTACGGCAATAATGTGGCGGCGGCTGCCGTTGCCGCGCACGAGTGCGGCCATGTTGTCCAGCACGCCACCGGCTACGCCTTCCTGAAGATGCGTTCCGCCCTTGTCCCGGTGGTGTCCTTTTCCAGCAATATCGTCTCCTGGGTGCTGCTTGCGGGAGTTATTTTCATCAATATCTTCCCGGCACTAATCTGGGTGGGCATCGGCCTTTTTGCCATGACCACGCTTTTCAGCTTTATCACCCTTCCGGTAGAGATTGACGCCAGCTCCCGTGCCGTGAGCTGGCTGGAGAATGCCGGAATCGTCACTTACGAAACCAGGCCGATGGCTACTGATGCCCTCCGCTGGGCCGCCTACACCTACGTCATAGCCGCAATAGGCTCACTGGCAACCCTTCTGTACTACATTACCCTTGCCAGCTCCGACAGACGCTGACTCTCAGCTTCTCAGAGCATAAGGCCGGAGCGGACTTTAGCTGCGGCTTCCCGGCCCTTCAGGGCGGAGAGGATGGCAAGGCCGAACTCCACGGCCCATCCTGCACCGCGGCCGGTGATTACACGGCCGTCTGTCACCACGCCTTCCGGAACATATACGGCACCCTTGGAAACGGGCTGCTCTTGAAAGCCGTCAAAGCAGGTGAAACGGACCCCTTCAATGCCCTTCAGCTGAGAAAGGACAAGGCCCGGAGCGGCGCATATGGCTGCCACGGTGCCTCCTGCGGCATAGTGCTCGTTCATAAGGCGGATAATGTCCGCATCCTCTGCCAGATGGCGTGATCCGGGCATGCCGCCGGGGAAAATCATCACGTCCTGCTCCGACGTTCCTTCCTGCTGAAACTCAAAGTCTTCGCGGCAGTTGTCCACGGAAACCTGGAGCCCGTGGGAACTCTCCACGATATACTCGTCCGTAATGGAAACAAGGCGTACGTTCAGGCCGCCGCGTATGAGAATGTCCCTTGTGGACAGTGCTTCCATGTCTTCAAATCCGGGTGCAAGGAAGATAGTTATCCCTTTCATAGTCAGAATGTTTTTTGTATTTTTGCAATTGAATGCAAAATTAGGAAAAACAATGGATAATTTCAATGCAAAAGAGGTTAAGGACCGGGTTGTGGAATGGATCCGGGAATGGTTCCGTCAAAACGGGAATGGATGCAACGCAGTCATCGGCATATCCGGCGGGAAGGACAGTTCCGTGGTTGCCGGACTGTGCGTTGAGGCCCTCGGACGGAATCGCGTGATTGGAGTAACCATGCCAAACGGAGTGCAGCCGGACATACAGGACAGCATTCGTCTTATAAACCACCTGGGAATCAAAAGATATGACATAAATATCGGCACCGCATTCTCCGCCCTTATGGAGGAGGTGGAGGCCAAGCTGGGCGGGGCGGCATCGGAACAGACCCGCATAAATATGGCTCCGCGTCTCAGGATGACAGCCCTTTACGCCGTTTCCCAGAGCAATAACGGCCGCGTGGCCAACACCTGCAACCTGTCGGAGGACTGGGTTGGCTACAGCACCCGCTACGGAGACGCCGCCGGTGACTTTTCCCCGCTTGGGGGCCTCACGGTTGCGGAAGTCATTGCAGTGGGCAAGGAACTGGACCTTCCGGTGGACCTGGTGGAAAAGACCCCTTCCGACGGCCTTTGCGGCAAGTCGGACGAGGACAATCTGGGCTTCACCTACGCTGTCCTGGACCGCTATATCCGCACCGGCGTTTGCGAGGACCCCGCAGTGAAGGCCCTGATAGACCGCAAGCACGTACTTAACGAATTCAAACTGAAACCAATCCCTCATTTCCAACTGTAAGAACCATGAAGATATATCAGAAAGACCCATGGCTGGAACCGTTCAGGGGTGCTATAGACGCCCGTCATGACAATATCCTGAACACCCTCAGGCACATAGCCGGAGACGGTCCCCTCAAGGATGCGGTGAACAACCACTTGTATTACGGCCTCCACCGCACCAAAGACGGATGGGTTTTCAGGGAATATGCCCCCAACGCATCCAGGATCTACCTTATAGGTGATTTCAACAATTGGAAAAAGGCCGATGCCTACGCCCTCAGACCTGTGGGCTCCGGCAACTGGGAAATAGAACTCCCGGCCATGTTCCTGCATCACGGGGAACTGTACAAGCTGTATATCGAGTGGCCCGGTGGAGGCGGAGAAAGGCTCCCGTCCTATGTCACCAGGGTGGTTCAGGACGATGTTACCAAGGTCTTCAGCGCCCAGATTTGGGAGCCCGCCGCACCATACGTGTGGAAGCACGGCCACGCAGGCAAACGCCCCAACCCGCTCATCTACGAGTGCCACATCGGCATGGCCAGCGAAAAGGAGAAAGTGGGAAGCTTTGAAGAGTTCCGCCGCGACGTCCTGCCCCGCGTGAAGGCCCTCGGATATGACACAATCCAGATAATGGCCCTTCAGGAGCATCCCTATTACGGCTCGTTCGGCTATCAGGTTTCCAATTTCTTTGCCCTCAGCTCAAGGTTCGGCACGCCGGAAGAGTTCAAGCGCCTTGTGGACGACGCCCACGGCAAGGGCATAGCCGTAATCATGGATATAGTCCACAGCCACAGCGTGGACAACGAGGCCGAAGGCCTTTCCATGTTTGACGGTAGGGAAGACCTCTACTTCCACCGCGGTCCCCAGGGCCGCCATCCCGCATGGGGCTCCCGCTGCTTTGACTATGGCAAGGACGCAACCCGCTATTTCCTGCTTTCCAACGTGAAATACTGGATGGAAGAATATCACATAGACGGCTTCCGTTTTGACGGCGTCACTTCCATGATTTACTGGGACCACGGCCTGGGCAAGGACTTCGGCAACTACAGCCTGTACTTTGACTCCGGCGTGGACGAGGACGCTGTCATCTATCTGTCCCTTGCCTCCCGCCTTGTAAAGGAACTGAACCCCAACGGTTTCACCATAGCCGAGGATGTTTCCGGCATGGCCGGCCTGGCGGCTCCCTTCGAGGATTATGGCGTAGGCTTTGACTTCCGCATGTCCATGGGAGTAGCGGACCATTGGATCAAGTGGATCAAGGAAAAATCCGACGACCAGTGGTCCATGGGAGAAATCTGGTGGGAACTTTCCAACAAGCGGGCCGATGAAAAAACCATCTCCTACGCCGAGTGTCACGACCAGGCTCTCGTAGGGGACAAGACCATCATCTTCCGCCTGATAGACAAGGAGATGTATTATTCCATGAGGACCGATTCCCAGAACCTTGCAGTGGACAGGGGAGTGGCCCTTCACAAGATGATACGCCTTGTCACGGCCGGTACGGCAGGCAACGGCTACCTCAATTTTATGGGCAACGAATTCGGCCATCCGGAATGGATAGACTTCCCCAGGGAAGGGAATGGCTGGTCCTACAAGTATGCCCGCCGCCAGTGGTCTCTCGCAGACAATCCGGACCTCCGCTACGGCCTTCTGAGAAACTTTGACGCCGACATGATTCACCTTCTCAAAGAGGAAAAACTGCTGTCTGAAGCCCCGGAAATTTTAGTGGCCGACGAGCAGAAGAAAATCTTGATTTTCAGGAGGAAAAACTGTATCTTTGCGGCGAATTTCTCCCCCGAGGGTTCCTATGCCGATTACGGCTTCGCAGCCCCCGCCGGTGAATGGGTGAACGTCCTGGATTCTGACCAGACCCGGTACGGCGGTTTCTCCAGGCTGCAGCAGGGAGAGCGTCACACGGCGATGCCATATCGAAATCCCAACGGAAATCAGGCTTACGATCACACTCTGAGCCTGTATCTGCCTGCCAGGACGGCAATTGTGCTTAAGAGAATATAAAACATTTTATATGGCTTTTTTGAAATTCAACAAGTCTGAACTTGTAAACCTGGAGTACTCCCTGAAGAGGGAGATAATCCTGGCCAACAAGACGGGTGCATATTGCAACACCTCCATCGTGACTTGCAATACCAGGCGTTATCACGGACTCCTGGTTGCTCCGGTGGCGGCATTTGCAGACAAGCGCCACATTCTGCTTGGTTCCATGGATGAAAGCCTTACCCTCAGAGGCAAGCGTTTCAACCTGGGTATCCATTGCTATGGCGACATCTATGAGCCCCGCGGCCACAAGTACATCGTGGACTTTGATGCGGATCCGGTTCCAATGATCACCTATAAGATTGGCGAGATTGTATTCCGCAAACGCATAGTCCTTAATCCAGACGCCAGCCAGACCCTTATCCAGTACGAACTGGTGTCTTCCCCTTCCAAAGTAAAGCTTGAACTCAAGCCTTTCCTTCCTTTCAGGAGCATCCACGCCCTTACGTCCGAGAACCCTCAGGCAAATACCGGGTTCACCCCGCAGGCAAACGGCGCTTCCTTCTGCCTGTATCAGGGCTTCCCGGAACTGTTCCTCCAGCTCAGCTCCTCTCAGGTCCAGTACAAGCACAATCCCTATTGGTACAACGGCATCACTTATTCCGACGAGATGCGCCGCGGCTTTGACTGCAGGGAAGACGTATTTGTCCCCGGCAGCTTTGAGGTGGAGCTCAAACCCGGAGATTCCGTGGTGCTGTCCGCATCGGCAGGAGAGGCTGTGACGCCCGCGTCCCTGAAGCGCCGCTTCGCTTCCATCGTGGATAAAATCGGCCCCATAACCTCCTTCCACGACCAGCTTGTCAAGGAGGCCGATTATCTTATCCGCAAGGACGGAGGCCACAAGAGGATAGTTTCCGGTTACAGCTGGCTGGATACCGGCCTTCTCAGGGAAACGCTTTACTCCGCTGCGGGCCTTGCGCTTTACGGCAAGAGAGACCCCGCAGAGTTTGAACAGATTCTGGACAACCTCATAGAGAGCAATCAGGAGAGGTTCTTCCACCGCACAACGCAGGTGGAGGCGCCCCTTTTCCTTGCCGTCACGCTTCAGCAGTACGCCACATACAAGGGCGATGTAAAGCACGTCTGGTCCAAATACGGCAAAACGCTGGAAGCAGTCATCGAGAGTTATCTCCCCGGCGTCCGTGCGGAGGTTGCAATGCACCCCAACGGTCTTCTCTGGGCACAGAAAGACGGTGTTGCACTAAGCTGGATGAACGCCTATATCAACGGCAGGGCCGTTACCGAGCGCGCCGGCTACCAGGTGGAAACCAACGCCCTGTGGTACAACGCCATCTGCTTCGCCCTTGACAATAACCGCAAGAACAGCAAGTTCTACAAGAACTGGGAACCGGTGAAACGCCTCATAGAGGAAAACTTCCAGAAGACTTTCTGGAATGCGGACCTGGGCTTCCTTGCAGACTATGTGGACGGCGGAGGACAGCACCTGGAACTGCGTCCCAACCAGCTCTGGCCGGTTTCCCTGGACTACCGCTGTGTGGACGACGAGGTTATCAGCTCCGTCATGAGAATAGTTAACGCGGAACTTGTAACCCGCCGCGGCATCCGCTCCCTGAGCCCCCGCGACATCCGCTACAAGGGCGTGTACGAAGGCTCCCAGACAGACCGCGACCTTGCCTATCACAACGGTTGCAGCTGGCCCTTCCTGCTGGCCCAGTACTGCTACGCAAGCTTCAACATGATGGGCCGCAACTTTGTAAAGAGGGCCGAGTGGCTCACGGAAGGATTCTACGAGGACCTTTCCAAGCACGGTGTAGGCGCCTTCTCCGAACTTTACGACGGAGACCCGCCCCACGAACCCCACGGTGCCATTTCGTCGGCCATGACCACCGCAGCGCTCCTTAATGTAAACTGGCTCATTTCTAAATACAGGGAGGAGTAAACCATGAGAGTATTAATGTTTGGATGGGAGTTCCCTCCCCATATTGCAGGCGGCCTTGGTACCGCATGCGAAGGCATAGTGAAAGGACTGGCATACAACGGAGTGGAGACACTCTTCGTGATGCCTTCCGCCTCCGGTGACGAGGACCAGAGCGCCACCACCATCATAAATGCATCGGACGTAGCCGTGGACACCGTGTCGGAATCCGTAGAGGAGTATCTGGACAAAGTGAAGTTCATCCATATCGGCTCCAACATGGTCCCTTACGCAGACCCCGGCGAGTTCTCCAAACTCATAGAAGAGGAGAGGCGCCGTCAGGTCAAGGACTTTGCCATCAGCTACGGCCAGAAGTTCAAGTTCTCCGGCAAATACGGTGCAAATCTTATGGAAGAGGTTGCCCGCTACGCCATGGTGGGCGGAACCATCGCCCTGAAGCGCAAGGACGAATTTGACGTCATTCACGCCCATGACTGGCTCACCTACTACGCCGGCATTGCAGCAAAGGAACTCAGCGGAAAGCCCCTTGTGGTGCATGTGCACGCCACTTCCTTTGACCGCGGAAGTGTGGACAACATAGACACCCGCGTGTTTGCGATAGAGAAAAAGGGTATGGAAATGGCAGACCGCGTGGTCACCGTGAGCGACCTTACCCGCAACACCGTCATCAACCGTTACGGCATAGATCCCGCAAAGGTTGTTACCGTTCACAATGCCGTGGACTTCAGCGGCAGGGAAAACCTTGTGGTGGAACGCGGAGTCAAGGAAAAAGTAGTGACTTTCCTTGGCCGCATCACTTACCAGAAGGGTCCGGAATACTTCATAGAGGCCGCCGCAAAGGTGCTCAAACGCACCAAGAACGTCCGCTTTGTGATGGCCGGCAGCGGTGACATGATGAACCGCGCCATCCGCAGTGCCGCCCGCCTTGGAATCAGCGACCGCTTCCACTTTACCGGCTTCCTCCGCGGGGCCGATGTCCAGAAGATGTTCGCCCTCTCGGACGTTTACATCATGCCCAGCATCTCCGAGCCGTTTGGCATTTCCCCTCTGGAGGCAATGCGTACAGGCGTTCCTTCCATCATTTCCAAGCAGTCCGGTGCCGCCGAGGTGCTCAGCTACGCCTTCAAGGTGGACTTCTGGGATGTGGACGCCATGGCCGACGACATCTACGCCCTCCTGAACTATCCCGCCCTGGCAGACTTCAGCGCCCGCATGGGATATGACGAGGTGAACGCCCTCAAGTGGAACGGGGCCACAGCAAAGCTGAAGAAAGTTTACGAATCAGTTGTAAAATAAATATTTATGGCAAGTAAGAGCATCTGCCTGTATTTTCAGGTCCATCAGCCCACAAGGCTGCGTCTCTACAGATTTTTTGACATAGGCAAGGACTCACATTATTACGATGACTTTGCCAACCGCACCATCCTTCGCCGCGTGGCCCAGAAGTGCTATCTCCCCATGAACCAGCTTATGCTGGAACTGGTTAACCGCTACAAGGGCAAATTCAAGATTGCCTATTCCATTTCCGGCAGCGCCCTGGAGCAGTTCCAGCGCTTTGCCCCGGAGGTGATAGACAGCTTCCGCGCCCTGGCCGCTACCGGAAAGGTGGAGTTTCTGGCAGAAACATACAACCACTCCCTGGCATCCCTTGGCTCCGAATCCGAATTCCGTCATCAGGTGGCAAAGCACAGCGCTAAGATTGAGGAGCTCTTTGGCGTAAAGCCCGTGAGCTTCCGCAATACGGAACTCATCTACTCCAACGGAATAGGCGAAATGGTTTACGATATGGGTTACAAGACCATTCTCACTGAGGGTGCGCGCCACATCATGGGATGGAGAAGCCCCAACTATGTGTACGCAGGTGAGACCCAGCCCAAGCTCAAGGTCCTCCTCAGGAACTACACCCTTTCCGACGACATCGCCTTCCGCTTTACCGGCAACAACGTAACCGCATCCGGCTATGTGGATTGGATGAAGGAAAATGCCAAGGACGGCGACGTGGTGAACCTTTTCATGGACTACGAAACCTTTGGCGAACACCAGGCCGCTGAGACCGGTATCTTTGAATTCATGCGCGCCCTTCCTGACGCCGTGCTCAAGGACGGAACCTTTGGCTTTGCCACTCCCGCGGAAGTTGCCAAAAAGTACAAGCCAGTATCCGGTATAGACGTGGAAGACCCCATCTCCTGGGCCGACGAGGAGCGCGACCTCACCGCCTGGCTGGGCAACGAACTCCAGAGGGAAGCCTTTGGAAAGGTGTACGCCATGACGGAGAAACTTTCCATAGTCAACGACCCTGACCTCTGGGAGGACTTCGGCCATCTCCAGGAGAGCGACCACTTCTACTACATGTGCACCAAGTTCTTCTCTGACGGGGAGGTGCACAAGTATTTCAACCCCTACGATACTCCCTACGAGGCATTTATCAACTATATGAATGTGATTTCTGACTTCCAAATTCGTCTGGACGAGAAGCGTGCTGCCATGGATGTGAAGGAAACCGCTCATAACGAACTTGAAGGAAAGAAAAAGAATGGATAAAAAACTGGTTAAACCCGACTATCTGTTTGAAGTAAGCTGGGAAGTTTGCAACAAGGTCGGGGGTATCTATACTGTTATAGCCACCAAGGCTTTGCACATCAAGTCGGAAATGGGCCGCAGGCACATTTTCATCGGCCCGGATGTGTGGATGCACAGATCCGACAATCCTGATTTCATGGAGGATCCCGGCCTGTATCGCAGCTGGAGAGCTCAGGCGGCCCAGGAGGGACTGCGTCTGCGCATAGGCAAATGGAACATTCCCGGGCATCCGCTGGCCATACTGGTGGATTTCAAGCACTATCTTCCCAAGGCCGACGAACTCCTGACCGAGATGTGGCAGGACTTTGGTGTGGATTCCATCTCCGGCAACTGGGATTACAAGGAATCGGCCCTGTTCGGCTATGCCGCAGGCAGGGTAATAGAGAGTTTCTGGAACTATAACCTCCAGGGCGCGGAAAAGGTCATCGCCCAGTTCCATGAATGGCAGACCGGCTCCGGCATCCTTTACCTGAAGAAGTCCCGCATCCCTGTGGCTACCGTCTTTACCACCCATGCCACCATGATGGGCAGGTGCCTTGCCGGCAACAACATGCCCCTTTACAGCGGCATGGCAGGATACGACGGCGACCAGATGGCCCGCCGCTTCAATGTCACAGCCATCCATTCGCTGGAGAAGAAATCGGCCCTTAATGCCGATGCCTTCACTACCGTGAGCGACATCACCGCCCGCGAGTGCGAGCGTTTCCACGGCCGCCCGGTGGACTTTGTCACCCCCAACGGCTTCGAGAACAGCTTTACCCCGGCCGATGACGCGGAATACACCGCCCTCCACGACAAGGCGCGTGAACGCCTGGTGAAGGTGGCATCGGCCATGAGTGCCGAACCCGTACCGGACAACTCTATATTTATAGGTATAGGCGGCAGGTACGAATTCCGCAACAAAGGTATAGACGTATTCATTGACGCCCTGGACAAGCTGAACCGTTCCGATTACAGCGGACGCAGCATCCAGGCCTTCATAATGATTCCTTCCGGCCATCACGGACCGGACAAGGAACTGGTAAGGAAACTCTCCGGCGAGGGAGACCCCAACTACCAGACCAATACCTCCCACTATCTCCAGAATGCGGAGTATGACATCATTACCCGCAGGCTCAGGGAAACCGGACTGGTGAACTCCATCGGCGACAAGGTAAAAGTGTATTTTGTCCCGTCCTACCTTAACGGAGACGACGGCGTGTTCAACATGCCCTACTACAACATCCTCTGCGGCCTGGACCTGGCACTTTTCCCTTCCTATTACGAGCCCTGGGGTTACACCCCGCTGGAGGCACTCGCATTCCGCGTCCCTACGCTCACCACGTCCCTTGCGGGCTTCGGCCTCTGGGTAAGGGACCACTACAAGGGTGAGCATCCCGGAATTACAGTCCTGGACAGGGACGACGAGAACTACTCCCAGGTGGTGGACGGAACAGTGCGGCGTATCAGGGAAATAGCCGCCCTGGAACTTGAAGAGCGTAACAAAGTGAGGGAAAATGCCCGCGAGGTTGCGCAGATAGCCCTTTGGCAGAATCAGATTAAATATTATAACAAAGCCTATGCTTTTGCCCTGGACAAGGTGCTGAGTAACCCGGCAAATTACAAAGTGAAAGAGAAAAAGATGCAGTATTACAAAAAAGAAATATCCAATCCTTCCTGGAGAACCATTCTTGTCACACGTCACCTCCCGGAGAAACTTTCCCGTCTTGAGAAACTTTCCAAGAACCTGTGGTGGTGCTGGAACGAGAACGCAAAGGACCTGTTCCGCAGCATTGACCCCGAAATATGGCACCGCTCCGGACACAATCCCCTTGTAGTTCTTGATACCGTGAGCATAAAGCGTTTCCAGCAGCTCTCCGAGGATGCCGACTTCCTTGCCCGCATGAAGGCCGTGCTTGACGAGTTTGATACTTACATGGCCGCAAAGTCTCTGCGCAAGGATCCTTCCATGGCTTACTTCTGCATGGAGTACGGCCTGGATACTTCCCTTAAGATTTACTCCGGAGGCCTTGGTATCCTTGCCGGCGACTACCTTAAGGAGACTTCCGACATGAATGTGAACCTGGTGGCCGTGGGCCTTCTGTACCGTTATGGTTACTTTACCCAGGTCATCTCCGGACAGGGCAGGCAGGTTGCCAATTACGACGCCCAGGACTTTGCCAAGATTCCTGCAGCTCCCGTCCTTGACAAGGATGGCAACTGGCTCACCGTAAGCGTGGCTTTCCCCGGCCGCAACCTCAATGCACGCCTCTGGAAGGTGGAAGTGGGCCGTACGGACCTCTACCTCATGGATACCGACTTCGAGGGTAACCTCCCCGAGGACCGCGAGGTTACCTATCACCTGTACGGCGGCAACTGGGAGAACCGTCTCAAGCAGGAACTGCTGCTTGGCGTAGGCGGTGTCCGCGCCCTGCGCAAGCTTGGCCTGAATCCCCAGGTGTATCACTGCAACGAGGGACACGCCGCATTCATCGGCCTGGAAAGGCTCAGGGAATACATTGAGCACGATAACCTTAGCTTCTCCGAGGCTCTGGAAGTGGTGCGCGCCAGTTCCCTGTTCACCACTCATACTCCGGTTCCCGCCGGCCACGATGCCTTTGACGAGGGCATGCTCCGTCAGTACATCGGCCATTATCCGGAGCGTCTCAAGGCCGATTGGGAAACTCTGATGTCTCTTGGAAAGGACAATCCTACGGACCCCGGCGAGAAATTCTCCATGTCCAACCTGGCCGCCAACATCTCCCAGAACGTGAACGGTGTTTCCATGCTTCACGGCAAGGTGTCCCAGGATATCTTTGCCCACATGTATCCCGGTTATCTGCCGGAAGAACTGTTTGTGAGCTACGTTACCAACGGCGTACACTATCCTACATGGTGCGCTCCCGAATGGAAGCCTGTCCATGCAAAGGTGTTCGGCCCTGAATTCCTCACCCATCACTACGACAAGTCCTGCTTTGACGGTATCTACAATGTGAGTGACGAGGAAGTCTGGAACATCAAGAAAGAGCTCAAGTCCAAGCTCATGGGCTTTGTCCGCGAGCGTCTTACGGATTCCTCCATCTCCAATCACTACAGCCCTTCCGAGCTTGTGACCATCCTCAAGACTCTGCGTGACGATGTGCTCACCATCGGTTTTGCCCGCCGTTTTGCCACCTACAAGAGGGCGACTCTGCTGTTCCGCGACCTTGACCGTCTGGACAAGATTGTAAACAATCCTGTGAAGCCCGTCCAGTTCCTGTTTGCCGGCAAGGCCCACCCTGCCGACGGCGCGGGTCAGGACCTCATCAAGCAGATTGTAGATATTTCCAAGGATCCCCGCTTCATAGGCAAGATTGTCTTTGTCCCCGGATATGACATCACCCTTGCAAAGCGCATGGTCCAGGGCGTTGACGTATGGATGAACAACCCTACCCGTCCCCAGGAGGCTTCCGGTACTTCCGGAGAGAAGGCCGCCATGAACGGCACCATGCACTTCTCCGTGCTTGACGGATGGTGGGTGGAAGGCTATCAGGAAGGCGCCGGCTGGGCACTTCCCATCGAGCAGGCCTACGACGACCCCAACTACCAGAATGAACTGGATGCCGCAACCATCTACCAGATTCTGGAGAACGATATTGCTCCGGCATACTACAATGTGGACCGCACCACCCTCCGCAGCGGAGAATGGATTGGCTACATCAAGAATACCATTGCCAAGGTGGCCAGCAATTTCACCACCAACCGCATGCTCACTGACTACCTGAACCAGTACTACATCCCCCAGGCCGAGCGCTCAAAGGAGATTAATGCCGACGACTACGCTCTCGCAAGGGAACTTGCATCATGGAAGACCCACGTCCGCCGCGAGTGGGAGAATGTACAGGTCCTCTCCCGCAGCGAGGCCAAGACTTCCTATGACCTTACGGAGGCCAACCAGTACCACAGTGAACTGGTTATCCGCCTGGGTGACCTCAATCCCGAGGATGTGGGCGTAGAACTTGTGTTTGCCCAGACCGACAAGCGCGGCCGCCTGCACATTGTGGATGTCCAGGAACTCAAGGTGGTTGAGGCTGCCGACGGCCAGGCCCGCTATCAGGTAGATGTGCTCCCTGACAAGACTGGTGCTTACCAGGTTGGCGCAAGGATATTCGCAAAGAATGCGAAGCTGCCTCACCGCCAGGATTTTGAATGCGTTAAGTGGCTGTAATAACTACAGGATTCTTTGACGGTGTCCACCTCGGGCACCGTCAGGTGCTTGAAACGACCCTCTCCGCTGCCCGTAAAAGGGGAGAGGAGGCCATCGTTATAACATTCTGGCCCCATCCCAGGACTGTCCTGCAGCAGGATGCGCGGGATTTCAGGCTGCTAAGCTCCCTGGAAGAGAAAAAAGCTCTCCTCGGCTCCTGCGGCATAGACCGGGTGGAGGTTCTGCCTTTCTCCCGCAGTTTCGCCGCCCTCAGGGCCGATGAATACCTCCGCCTCCTGAAGGACCGTTTTGACGCTTCGCTGGTTGTGATGGGATACGATAACCGTATCGGCTGCGACAAACTGACGGCGGGGGAGATATGCGCCTGCGGAGACCTCCCGGAGATTGTCGTAGCGGAGGAACTGAATTCCGGAGTGAAGATTTCTTCCACTCAGATCCGGAGGGTTATTTCGGAAGGGGATGTGTCCGGGGCCCGGGAAATGCTGGGTTACGACTATCCTCTGGAGGGAGTTGTAGTGGCTGGGAACCGGGTTGGCAGGACCATTGGTTTCCCTACGGCCAACATGCAGCTTTACGAGCCGCTGAAACTGCTCCCCGGGAACGGGGTATATGCCGTGGACGTAGAGGTGACCGGACGAAGGTTCAGGGGAATGTGCAACATTGGGACAAGGCCTACGGTAGGCGGTGCCGCCCGCACGATAGAGACCAATATATTTGATTTTGACGAGGATATCTACGGTCTCCCCATCAAGACATCCTTTGTGCGGCGTATAAGGGATGAGAAGCTTTTCCCCTCGCTGGACGCCCTGAGGGAGCAGCTTGTGCGGGACAGGGAAAGTTGTAAATAAGAAAAACTTTTTATACATTTGCAAAGGACAGTTCGGCGGCCGGTTTATGGCCGTCGGCTCGTTTTTTATCGACAATTCAAAATAAATACTAATATGGCAATTGAGATGATGACTCAGGCCGGTCTTGACAAGCTCAAAAAAGAACTGGCCGATGCGCTTGCCCAGCGCCCGGTGATTTCCGCAGCCATTGCGGAAGCCCGCGAAAAGGGAGACCTTTCGGAAAATGCTGAATACGACGCCGCCCGCGACGCCCAGGGTCTTCTGGAAGTTAAAATTGCCCGACTCAAGGAGAAAGTAGCCAACGCCAGGGTCATAGACGAAAGCCGCCTGTCGGCCGACACCGTCCAGATCCTTTCCAAGGTAAAGGTGAAGAATCTTGCCAACAAGGCGGAGATGAACTTCCAGATTGTCCCGGAGAGCGAGGCGGATTTCACAAAGGGCCTTCTGGCAGCAACCACACCCATAGGCAAAGCCCTTATGGGCCATGCAAAGGGCGAAGTGGTGGAGGCCAAGGTCCCCAGCGGTATCATCAAGTTTGAAATTCTGGATATTTCCCTGTAATGGCTACAATCTTTACCAAAATAGCCAAGGGCGAGATCCCTTCCTACAAATGCGCGGAGGACGACAACTTTTACGCATTCCTGGACATATCTCCCCTTGCAGAAGGCCACACTCTTGTGATTCCCAAGCATGTGGAAGACGACTATATCTTCTCCCTGGATGAGGAAACCTACGCCGGACTCACCGCCTTTGCCCGCAAAGTGGCTATCGCCCTCAAGGCTGCCGTTCCCTGCAAGAGGGTGGGAGTCGCAGTCCTTGGCATGGAAGTCCCCCACACCCACATCCACCTTGTCCCCCTCAATACGGAGGCAGACATGGACTTCCGCAAACCAAAGCTTTCCCCCTCTCCGGAGCGTATGAAAGCCATTGCAGATTCCATACTCGCAGAATATGAAAAGCTTTAAACTTGCAGCGGCCGCCGTCATCCTGACGACAGCCGTTTTCTCCTGTACACGCAGCAATACCCTTATAAGCGGACAGGTTGCCGATGCGGCAGATACCGTGGTGGTCCTCAAATCGGCCCGTGCCGGAATTTGCGACACCCTTAAAACCGGGGCCGACGGCGGCTTTTCCCATAAACTGACTCTCTCGGAGCCGGAGTTCCTCTATCTCTACTACGGCGGCCGCCAGGTAGCATCTGTCATTGCCCTGGAAGGGGACATAATCAAGGTCTATACAGATACCCTTGGAGCATACAGGGTGGAAGGTTCGGAGGAAAGCGTGAAGCTCCAGAAGGTGGAGAACGCCTACAACTCCTTCATGCGTGACATCCAGTCCAGCCTGAGGACTCTTCCGGACCCGGACAAGGCCATCTCCCGCCGCTACGTGGAGTATTACCGCGACAGGGTGAACTACGTCATGGCCAACAGCAAGTCCCTGAGCGCCATTCCGGTGTTCTTCCAGAAGGTGAATGAGAATCTTCCGGTTTTTGACCAGCCCACGGACGGGCTTATCATGCAGTCGGTTGCGGACTCCCTTAAGTCCCTCTACCCCAAATCCCGCTATGTGGACGCCCTTGCAAAAGAGGCCCGGCAGAGAATGAATATACTTGACCTTCAGCAGAAACTGCGCGAGGCCGGTGAAATTGGCTATTACGACATTGATCTTCCCGGCATGGAAGGCACCAGGGTGAAGCTCAGCGAATCCCTCTCCAAGGTTACCATGCTCTATTTCTGGGACTCCTCCTCTTCCACGCAGAAAATCTTCAATCTGGATCAGCTCATTCCTATTTACAATGAGTTCGCGCCCCGCGGATTTCAGATTTATGCAGTATCGCTGGTTCCCGACAAGGGGGCGTGGGCATCGGCAGTGAAAACTCAGAACCTGCCCTGGATCAACGTCTGCGACACGCGCGGCGTCCAGTCCCCGTATATCGGAATGTACGGAGTCTCCAGCCTTCCCATGGCCTGGTTCATTGTGGACGGGGAAATTGATTCGGCCGATTCAATGCGGACGGCCGATGACATAAGGGCCTACCTCAGAAAAGTTTTTTCCGGGAAACGGTAGCCACAAAGTCTTTAAGGTAGAACGGTTCAAAGTACGCAAGGTCTTGGAACCGTTTTTCTTTATATGCCTCCTCTGCAAGCGGAGCCATTGCCCGGGCAAGAGGGAATCTTTCCTCAAATACGGCGTTGGGGTGCTGCAGGACTTCCCGGCATTTCATGGCGCCGTCTCCGGTGAAAAGTACCTTCCCCTTTTCCAGATAAGGGGCAAAGGAGAGGGCGTCCACTATTGTGGGGGCCGTTTCAGTGAGCTGCCTGCCGTCCGGGGAGAAAACCGCCGAATAAACCTCCATCCTGCGGGCGTCTATCATGGGGACGATAAACTGTGTGTCCGTTCCGGAGTCCACTGCGTCCCGGACCAGGATGTCCAGGGTGCCCGTGGCAAGAAGCGGAATGCCGGCCCCGAATGCGAGTCCCTTGGCCGTGGAAACGCCTACCCTGAGCCCGGTGAAAGAGCCGGGTCCCATGCTCACGCATACTGCGTCGCAGTCTTTTATTCCGATGCCCTCGCCGTCAAGCAAATCCTTGACGTAGGGAGCTGTGAGGGAAGCCTGCATCCTGGGCTCTGTGCATACTTTGGATGCTATGCACTGCCCGTCGCGGGAAAGGGCTACGGACAGTACGGAGGTTGAAGTTTCAAGCAGTAGGATAAGTGCCATTGAAAAGACTTTTAATGAAGGGGAGCACGGTGGATGCAAAGTCCCTGAGTGCGGGGTAAACCACCGATGTTTCCAGGACGGAGCCTTCCTTTACAAGGGAAAACTGAGAGTTGAGTATGTCAAAAAGATTTGCGGCAAGGCCTATTACCATGGCGGTGATAAAGCATGCCAGCACCACGCCAAGAAGCCTGTTCACCCAGCCCAAGGATGCCATCTCCACAACTTTTGTAAGAAGGCGGGACAGCAGGATGAGCACTATGAGGCTTGCCGTCATGACCAGGATGAATCCTATGGTGGAGAGTATCTGCGGGCTGGCGTCTGTAAGGAAGCGGCCTGCAAGTTCTCCCGCCTGCACATAGAATCTCTTGGCAAGGAAATAGCTTATGAACAGCCCTGCAAGGCCTATCGCCTGCTCCAGTATGCCCTTTCTGAGGCCCCGGACTATGCCAGGGACAAACAAAGCCAAAAGGATTATGTCAAGAGTGTTCATTTTGCTTATAAGGTATAAAATGATTATCTTTGTGGGATTAAATCAGCCATGCAAAATTAGGCAAAAAATATGACATTCAAAGAATATAACGGCCTTGACCTTACAGAAACCGGAAGAGAGGTTCTGGAAAGGTGGAAAAAGATAGACGCTTTTGGACAGTCCCTCAAGCTGCGTGAGGGAGCCCCCGAATTCATTTTCTTCGAGGGCCCGCCTTCCGCAAACGGCATGCCCGGCATCCACCACGTCATGGCCCGCTCCATAAAGGATGCAGTCTGTCGTTACAAGACGCAGACCGGCTATAAGGTGAACCGCCGTGCAGGCTGGGACACCCACGGCCTCCCGGTGGAACTTGGCGTAGAGAAAAAGCTGGGTATCACCAAGGCCGATATCGGCACAAAAGTAAGCGTTGAGGAGTACAACTCCACCTGCCGCAGCGAGGTTATGAAGTACACCGCCGAGTGGAAGAACATGACAGAGCGTATCGGCTACTGGGTGGACATGCAGGACCCCTATATCACTTACGACAACCGTTACATAGAGACCCTCTGGTACCTTCTGAAGAAGATTTATGACAAGGGCCTCCTCTATAAGGGCTACACCATCCAGCCTTATTCCCCTACGGACGGTACCGGCCTGAGTTCCCACGAACTCAATCAGCCAGGCTGCTACAAGGATGTCTCCGACACCACCGCCACCGTCCAGTTCGAGGTTATCAAGGACGGCGCCTCGCAGCCCCTCTTCGGCACGGAATCCCTGCCGGTTTACTTCCTTGCCTGGACCACAACCCCCTGGACCCTTCCTTCCAACACCGCACTTTGCGTGGGCCCGGAGATAGAATACATAAGGGTGGTTTCCTTCAACCCCTACACCGGCGCACCCGCAATCTACGTGCTTGCAAAGGACCTTCTTGGAGCATGGTTCAACCCCAAGGGCGCAGAACTGCCCCTGGATTCCTACACCAAGGGAGACAAGGTGGTTCCCTACAAGCTCCTGGACGGCGTTTTCAAGGGTAAGGACCTGGTTGGCATCAAGTACATCCAACTCTTCCCCTGGTTCCGTCCGGACGGTGACGCCTTCCGCGTGATTCCCGGAGACTACGTTACCACTTCCGACGGTACCGGTATCGTCCATATAGCCCCCACCTTCGGTGCGGACGACAAGAAGGTGGCATCGGCCGCCGGCATAGGAGCCATCATGCCCATAGACCGGGACGGAAATCCCCAGGCCCAGGTGGACCGCCAGGGCCGCTTCATGCGTCTGGAGGACATGGACCCCGCCTTCGCCGCATCCGTGGACCCTTCCTATGCGGAATATTCGGGCCGATACGTAAAGGCCGGCTACAGGCAGTACTTTGAGCACGTTGACGACGAGAACACCCTGGACGTGGACCTGTGCGTCATGATGAAGGCCGACGGCCGTGCGTTCAAGATCCAGAAGCACGTCCACAGCTATCCTCACAGCTGGCGTACGGACCTTCCCGTCCTGTACTATCCCCTGGATTCCTGGTTCATCAAGGCCAGCGCGGTCAAGGACAAGATGGTGGAACTCAATACTCACATCACCTGGAAGCCCGCTTCCACCGGAACCGGCCGCTTTGGCCAGTGGCTGGAGAATATCCAGGACTGGAACCTCTCCCGCAGCCGCTACTGGGGCACCCCGCTGCCTATCTGGCGGACGGAAGACGGAAAGGAAGAAAAGTGCATCGGCTCCGTGGCGGAGCTTTACGCAGAAATAGAAAAGGCGGTTGCGGCCGGCGTCATGGAGTCCAATCCGCTGAAGGACAAGGGCTTCGACCCTGCCGACATGAGCCTTGACAATTACAACCGCATAGACCTTCACCGTCCCTACGTGGACAGCATTTTCCTGGTGAGCGACAGCGGCCGCAAGATGACCCGCGAGACGGACCTCATAGACGTCTGGTTCGATTCCGGCGCCATGCCCTACGCCCAGGAAGGCCTTCGCGGCAAGGATACGCCCCTGTTCGGCGCCACGGCAGACTTTATCGCAGAAGGCGTTGACCAGACACGCGGATGGTTCTATACCCTCCACGCCATCCACACCATGATAAGCGGCACTCCCGCGTTCAAGAGGGTTATTTCCAACGGCCTTGTCCTTGACAAGAACGGCAACAAGATGTCCAAGCGCCTTGGCAACGCGGTAGATCCCTTCCAGGCCCTGGACAACTACGGTGCCGACGCCCTTCGCTGGTACATGCTCACCAACGCGGAGCCCTGGGACAACCTGAAGTTTGACGAGAGCGGCGTATCGGACGTCCGACGCAAGTTCTTCGGCACTCTTTACAACACCTACGCCTTCTTTGCCCGCTATGCCAACATTGACGGCTGGGCCCCCTGTCATTCTGAAGCTTGCCCTGAGCTTGTCGAAGGGCGAAGCGAAGAATCCCTTGGAGAACTTGACAGGTGGATACTCTCCAAACTGAATACGGTTATAGGCCAGGTAAGGGCCGCTTACGAAGACTATGACGTGAAGACGGCCGGCCGTATCCTGGAAAGCTTTGTTTGTGACGACGTTTCCAACTGGTACGTGCGCCTTAACCGCCAGCGTTTCTGGGCAGGGGAGATGACCCCCGACAAAAATGCAGCTTACAGCACTCTGTACAAGGTGCTCATGGATGTTGCAGTGCTTGGCGCTCCCATAGCCCCGTTCTTTATGGACAGGCTTTACTGCGACCTTGGCGGCCCCATGGAGAGCGTTCACTTTACGCTTATGCCTCAGGTGGACAAGCAGGCCCTGGACAAGGACCTGGAGCAGCGTATGGAACTTGCACAGCAGGCAACTTCGCTGGTCCTGGCTCTCAGGAAGAAGGTGAATATCCCTGTGCGTCAGCCGCTTTCCAGGATGATTATCCCCGTGATTTCGGAATCCGTACGCAGTGCACTTGATTCGGTGAAGGGCATCGTCCTTGGAGAGGTTAACGTAAAGGAGATGGAGTTCATAGAGGACACAAGCGGAATAATGACTCTTAAGATAAAGCCCAACTTCAAGGTGCTCGGCAAGACTTACGGTGCCAGGATGAAGGAAATTGCGGCAGCGTTCGCGGGGCTGGACCAGCAGACCATCGGCTCCATCCAGAAGGCGGAGACAGCCGGTAAGGCCTATACCCTTAACCTCCCCGGAGGAGAGGTTGTCCTGAATCCCGGAGATTATGCAATAGCCTCCGAGGACGTGGAAGGCTGGCAGGTGGCTTCCGAGGGTGCAATTACCATTGCCCTGGATATAGAGGTTACGCCCCAGCTGCGTCTGGAAGGTCTTTCCCGTGAGCTTGTGAACCGCATTCAGAACCTCCGTAAATCCAGCGGGTTCGACGTGACGGACCGCATCGTCACCGTTGTCTATGGCCCGGTGCAGGAGGTTCTTGACAGTTATTCGGATTATATATCGTCCCAGACCCTGTCCACATCCCTGGAATGCAGGCCTTTTGACCAGGCTCCTGCCGATGCGGCCGAGGTCGAGTGGGTGGAAGGAACTATAAAACTCTGTATAAAAAGATAGCGTTATGGAAGAGAACGTAAAAAACCGTTACTCTGATGAGGAATTGGAAGAATTCCGCGTCATTATCAATGAAATGCTGGAGAAAGCACGTGCAGAATATGCAACCCTTCGCGAGGTGGTGACCCACGCCGGCGGCAATGATATCCTGGACACGGCTCCCACTTTCAAGACTGTGGAGGACGACGGCGCTTTCCAGCTTTCCAAGGAGGAAGCCGGAGCCCTTGCCCAGAGGCAGTTCAAGTTCATCCAGAATCTGGAGGCGGCTCTCGTACGTATAGAGAACAAGACCTACGGCGTGTGCCGCGTAACCGGCAAGCTCATCCCCAAGGAGCGCCTGCGCCTGGTCCCCCATGCCACTACAACCATCGAGGGCAAGGCCATCCTGGAAAAAACCGGCCGTAAGTAGCGGTGAAAGATAAAAGAGGTGCGGCCCTCCTTGTGCTGGGCCTGATTCTGGTGGTTATTGACCAGGTGATCAAGATCCTGGTCAAGACCAATATGGGCATAGGTGACAGCATCCATGTCTTTGGAGACTGGTTCCAGATTCTCTTTGTGGAGAACAAGGGAATGGCCTTCGGGATGTCCTTTGGCGGAATAATCGGCAAGTACTTCCTTACCGCTTTCCGCATTGCTCTTTTTGCCGTTCTGGTGTGGTGGATTTCCAAACTGCTAAAGCGGGATTCGGCCGTCCCCATGGGCGTGCTGGTGGGGCTTACCCTTATCACCGCAGGAGCGCTGGGCAATATCATAGATTGCCTGTTCTACGGCCTTGTCTTCAGTGAGTCCGCTCCCGGAGTGGTGGCGGGGCTTGGAAGCTACGCTCCCTTCATGCAGGGCAGGGTGGTGGATATGTTCTACTTCCCGCTCTGGACCTGGCCTTCATGGCTGCCCGGTCTTGGCGGACACATTTTCTTTGAGCCCATCTTCAACTTTGCCGACAGTTGTGTGACGGTGGGCGCCTTCTATCTGATACTCTTCCACTGGAAATTCTTCTCTAAGGAGTAGGCAGCTCATAGGGGCCTCTGATGGCGCCGTTGACGGCTCCTGTGAAGCCAAGTCCTCCTTCCATGTTGCTCCAGGTGAAATTGGCGGGTATCAGGCCCATGTTGGCCAGGAAGTCAAAATTGCTTCGGTAAAGGGCGGTTGCATACCGCTGGAATTCGGGCGAGAGACTGTACAGCGTGAATACGTAAGTGGTCTTGACGCTCACGGGAATAGTTCCGGGGTCCGGGGTGCCGGTCTCCGGTTTTTCCTTTCCGTCAGAACCTCCGTCGGGCAGCCTGTCCCGCAGCCTGTCCAGGATGGCGCTGTCAAAGGAGTTTATGTAGAAGCTGTAAACCTGACCGTTGAATTGTTTTTTCCCTACAAGGGTAAGGGGCTCGTAGTCCGGCCCTCCCAGGTATTTGCCGTCAAAATTAATCTGGATAAAGTCTTCCAGGTCTATCCCGCCGCTGTCTGCCGCGGTGAGGACGTAGCCGGGGGTGAGGTAGCCGAGCAGGGCCTTTGTGGAACCATCGGCATAAACGACGTCGTTTCTCTGGAGGATGCGTATGCCAAAGTGCTCGTCATCTGCGGGGCTGTGATCCAGGGTTATGTTCACCTGAACGGCGTCTATGGTATCCACCTGAATCCGCTCCCAGGTGATGTCCGTGATGTGGGGCTTTGGAGGAACGGTGGTGGCTCCGGTGGCGGGGTTTACTCCGTCGGCCCGGACGGATACCTCTATCCTGGCGCCCTCTTTGATATCCAGCCATGCGGTGCTGCTGCGGCTGTCCGATTCTCTGGTCAGGGCTACGCTCTGCCCGTCAACTTTAAGGTCTATTTCCGTCTGGGGCGCCGCCTTGTGGGAGGAGTTTACGGCCCTTGCGTAATGCGTTGTGATGCTTACGGTTCCGCCGTCCGCCACGCACTGCACGTAAATCCTGTCTTCCCCGCTTTGCTTGATGTCAAAGGGGATCTCGCAGGAGGCCGTGACGGCCAAAAGTGCCAGCAGTTTTCCTATATGCTTCATGTCAGAACTTGTAAGATACAGTGATTGTGGGGATTATGGGAATCAGTCCGTATGCCATGCCACGGTAGTTGCCGTCCGCGTCGGACTCCAGGAATGCCATGGAAGCGTTGGCCTTGTTGTAAGCGTTGTAAACGCTCAGGTTTACCTTGAGAGTGTTCCCGTTTTTGAAGGTGGCGCTGAAATCCAGTCCCGCGTCCAGCCTGTGGTAATCCGGCAGGGGAGTGTTGTACGGCGAGTCGTAGAGCAGGGTGCGTTTGCCGTCTGCTTCAATATAGTGCGAGGGGAAGGTTATCCTGTTCCCGGAATGGTAGTTCCAGGAGGCGAACAGTTCCCAGTGGCGGGCAAAACGCCAGGATGCAACAAGGTTTATTTTATGCCGATTGTCGTTCCTGTCCGGATACCAGTCAAAGTAAACTTCGTCAAAATATCTGACGGTCCGGGACAGGGTGTAGTAGGCCGACAGCGAAAGCGGCCCCTTGTCGTACGTAGCCTCCAGTTCAAGGCCACAGGATCGGCCTTTTCCCTCCGTGAAGGACTTTTCCCACTCCGTGATGGGCGGGACAAAGGAATTGCTGCCGTTGTATGCCAGGATGTGGTCCATGGTTTTGTACCAGCCTTCCACGTTCAGTTTTACCGGGCCCAGCTGGGTGTACAGGCCGCCGGCAATCTGATCGCTTGTCATTGGCCTTGCCGACGCGGTTGACGGCATCCAGCAGTTGGAAGGCAGATCCATGTAAACGGCCGCCACAAGATGTGCAAACTGGCTCATCCTGGTGTAGGACAACTTTGCCGATATGTTGTTGGTAATAAGCCATTTGAAGGCCAGCCTTGGCTCTATGGAAGGCCATATTCTGCCCGGGGATGCACTAAGGGCCAGACGTACGCCGGCATTCAGGGTTATGTTGTAGCGGAGGAAGAATTCATCCTCCGCATAGACGGCCGGTTCAAACGAGGTGTAGGACTGTGATTGCCTGTCTCCGGATTCCCTTAATTTCTCTCCTCCGCTCTCCGTAAATGAGAGGAACTCCCTGCCGGTATGATACCAGTGCTGCCTTGCGGAAAGGCCGAACCTTACGTGATTGAAGGCGTTGGGATACCAGTCCCAGTTGGAGGTGAGCCCCAGTTCCCTGACGTAGGATTTGTCGTTGTCGTCCATGGATGTGAGGGAATCCGTCCCGCCGATGCGGAAGTTATACCCGGTGTCCGACGTGCTCTGCGTATAGTAGAGCATGTTCTTGAATTTCAGTTTCCTGGATATCTTGTATTCGTGAGAAGCTCCGCCGGTGAGGCTGCCCCACTTTACCGCCGTTGCCATATTGGAACTGCTTTTTTCGCTCTTGCTGTCCATGCTGAAGCGAAGGTCGTCGGCCCCGGTGTAGAACACTACGTTGAGGGTGCTGGTAGGGGAGAACCTGTGGGTGATGCGGGCGTTGACGTCGCTCATTGCGTAGCCTCCGTTCACGTCCCGGTTGTCTCCGTTTTGCCTGTTTGCGTATGCTATAAGGGGAACAGCCACTACGTCCAGCCAGGAGCGTCTGAGTCCCAGGTTAAAAGAAGTCTTGCCTTTCACTATGGGGCCCTCCAGGTGAACGCGTCCGTCAATGAGGCCCAGCGAGAGGCCGCCGTGGAATTTGTTCATGTCGCCCTCCCGGGTTTCTACATCCACAACTGAAGACATCCTTCCGCCGTAGCGTGCCGGAAAGCCGCTTTTGTAAAAGTCCAGATTGTCAATGACATCTGTATTGAAGCTGGAGAACAGTCCGCCGAAGTGGCTTATATTATACAGGGGTATGCCGTCCAGGAGGAAGAGATTGTCGTTGCCGTCCCCGCCGTGGACGTAAAGTCCACTCATGAGCTCGTTGCCGGCAGCCACTCCGGGCAGCGTCTGAAGCTTTTTGATTATGTCCGGGCTGCCCAGTACAGCCACGCCCGTTGTGAGCTGCCTGCTCTCTATGTGCATCAGGCCGGTTTGCGTGGTGTTTTTCACCTTCTCCCTTGTAGCCGATATCCTGGACGCGTCCAGCGTGTCCACCAACTCCTCCTGGGCACGGGCGTCCGTGAGCCCCATTATTGCAGCCGTCGCAGCCGCCAGCAAATATTGCAATGCCCTTTTCATCGGCCGCAAAGATACTCACTCTGCCGCTAATTGCGAAATAAATTTCTCTGAACTCAAAAAAAACACTATATTTGCAACCCGCATCCGGAGGCGTGGCCGAGTGGTCGATGGCGGCAGTCTTGAAAACTGTTGTACGGCAACGTACCGGGGGTTCGAATCCCTCCGCCTCCGCAAAAAGGTAGCAAAAAACCGCGTCAAGCTTGCTTGAACGCGGTTTTTTGATGGCTTTTTGCATCGCCCCGCCGCAGGCGGGGAGGGATGTGGCTCGCCAAAGGCGAGGCAAATCCCGGGAGGCGGAGGGATAGGAATTCCTTTGCTCCCGGCACGGCGGCTGATGCCGCCTTCGGCCCTTCGGGCCTCAAAAGCCCCGCCGCAGGCGGGGAGGGATGTCGGAGGGAAATTAATTCTTCCTGTTAATCAGGCTCACGACGACCTTGGCCATTGTATCCATCTCCTCCGTGTGACTCTCGGCAATCATCAGTGTAAGCGCAACAAGCGATGCATCGGAAATACGCTTTGTACCATCGGGCCGATATAGGATGCCATTGTTTTGCATGAACCACAGAAACAGCGTGGCCGCAATGCGTTTGTTACCATCAACGAAAGAGTGATTCTTTACCACCAGGTAGAGCAGCATGGCGGCCTTTTCTTCGATGCTGGGGTAAAGGTCCTTACCGTCCCATGTCTGATAAATCTGGCCGATGCTACTGTGGAACGAGGCGTCTTTCTCCACGCCGAACAGGTCACTGCCGCCGAATTTATTCTTGAGGCTCTTTATGGCCTCCATTGCGTTTTCATAGGTGGCATGAAAGCGTTCGGGAGCCGTTGTGTCGGCTATCTTGAGGCTCTGATAGTCATAAGCATCCAGAGTGTCAAGGGCGTAGGTATAGTCCCGGATAACGTCGAAGAGATCCGTTACCTGGTCGGAAGAAAGCAGCAGTTCTTTGTTGAAAACATTCTCCAGCAGGCCCATTGCACGCTTCAGGTCCTCGTACTTTTGCTCGGAAACCACGTTGCGGTTAACCACATAGCCATGGCGCATATACTCCCTTAAAATAGAGGTGGACCAAATCCTAAATTTGGTGGCTTGAACGGAATTAATCTTGTATCCGACTGAGATGATAGCATCTAGGTTGTAGTACAGAACTTTGTCCTCAGAAAGGCCTCTGGCG
>JAFUVY010000026.1 GCA_017477335.1 Bacteroidales bacterium | reverse complement strand
GGGAATCAACTGGCTCAGCGGCGTTTACGATAAACCGGGCCGTTCCAAGGAATACAAATACGGCGCGGAGACATCGGCCATGATGTGGGTGAAACTTTATGACCGCATGGCGGGCAAAGAACTCATTTTTACCAGCGCAGCTGCTTCCGGCCCTACGCAGTACGACAAAGGCGAGAAAGTGGTGTATCACGAAATCAATATCGCCAATTGCCGTAACATCGTGGATTATATGCAGCTTCACATTGTGCCCAAGGGGATGCCGTCCATCATTGCCGTAAGCGCGCACAATGCTCCGTCTCACGAGGGTTATAAAGCTCTCACCAGCTCCGTCTGGCTGGATGTTCACGACCGTCTGCACGACGAAGGCTCGCTGAGCGAGGAGGCGGAGAAGGTACGCGACATGTGCAACAGCCCCAATGAGAGCAAAGTGCAGGGCGGTCGTCCGGACCACATTCTGGTTGACGGCTTTGGCATCAAAGACTACAAAGTGCTCAGAAAAAAGTACCCGACGGCCGACGGCACCTTGCATTATCCCTCCCTGCATTTCCCGGTAGTAGCAGACTTAACCTATTGATTCTATGAACGCCAAGTTGTTTTACCTCATGGCCGTGCTGCCCGTCCTGCTCCTTTCCTGTGATAAGGAGCCGCAGAAGCAGGCTTTTCGCTTGAAAGCCGGCGTAGAGGAAGTTGCCGTAAAAACGGTCTTGGGCAGCAAGGAGAGCGGTAAATATCCTGTTCTCTGGAGTGAAGGCGACGTGATTTCTATCAACGGTTTGGTTTCCAAGCCTTTGACTTCGGATGAGGCAGGAGCGGCATCGGCCACTTTTACGTTTGATGAGAAACCTGCCGATGCCGGGGTTTACAATATTGTGTATCCTGGCGGCACCACCAGCGGCCGCGTGGTTTTCAGCCCATGGGCGGCACCGCTTATCGGCCAGACCGATAATTTGGATGCGCCCGCTACAATGCGTTCCTGCGCGGCGGTCATCCGCTTCCCCATAAAGGGCAATGTTAAACTGACGTCGATGGAAGTATCCACTCCCGCGGGAGAGAAAATCAGCGGAAACTTCGACATGAACCTGAACCCGCAGGACGGAGCATCGGCCAAGATGAACTATTCGTTCGGCAGTGGACTTGCATTGAGTGAAACTGCCAGGGCTGTGGTGTTCACCGTGCCGGAGGGAAGCTATCAGAAGGGTATTCGCGCCGTTTTGAAGGCAAGCGGAGGAAGCAGCATGACGCTGTCGTTCTTTACCAGCGGAGCCACTGTCGAGGCAAAGGTCTGCGCCTTCCCATCCATAACGTTCCAGGCCGGGAAAGAAATCATCCTCAATGAGACAGACCCCACGGGCGGCGAAGATATAGACATTGAAGAGACAGCCGGCACGGAAGGTATGAATGCCGATGATGCGGCCCTCGCCACAGCCATCAGCGTAGGTTCGTACAATATCTGGGCTCCCAGCGCCAGAAAGTCCGTGATGGACGCCGATGCTACCGTCTCCGAGCAGCGCTCCTGGGCCAACAGCTATACGGCCGTTGCCGACATGATAAAGCTGCTGGACTGCGACGTGATAGGCCTGCAGGAGGTGACCAAGATGGTGTATCGGACCACCCTGACGTCCGGCAACGAGGATTATGACGGGAAAGACCATACGCTCAATGCGCTCTTGCCGGAATACAGCTGGGTGGTTTACAATGCCCACAATACTACTTACGATAATCTCTTTCCGAACAATACCACGGCAAATGGCCTGGGCGCTACGGATGCCATCCTGTACAAGCCTGCCGTGCTCACGTTGGATGCCAAAGGCAGGGCCTGGCTGAATGGCTCCAAGACTGCGCATCCCGAGACCGGAGACAACTGGGACGGCCTTGGCACTAATCGGCCTGCCACATGGGCCAGGTTCACGCATAAAGCCAGCGGAAAGCATTTTGTCTTTATCACTACCCACCTTGATTTGCCAAATGCCGGCGAAGAAAGCGACCCTGCCTTCCCGCAGCGGCGCAATGCCACGGAGTTGATAGAATGGTTTGCTCCCACCTATGCCGGAGACCTTCCTTCAGTCATTACAGGCGATATGAACGTAGATGCAGGCGATACGGCCGGCAACTATGATATACTGGTTTCCGGAAAGTGGAAGGACAGTTATGATATCATGAAAGAATGGGGGACACTTTCTTATATTGACCAGCGCGTCAAAGGAACGATGCCTGCCAACAAGAATGAGGAAGGCGGCCTCTCCACCTGGCGGCCGGACCATGTCCTTTTCTATGGGTTCACGCCTTCGTTCTATATGGTCGGTCGCGAAAAACTCCCTACGGCTAGCGGAGAACAGCATTGGCCGTCTGACCATCTCCCCGTAAAAGTTGTTTTAAATTTCTAAGGGTATGGGAAAACAACTGTATATCTTGTCTGTTTTGGCCTTGACCGTCCTTTCCTGCACAAGGCAGGAGCGGCCTCCTGTGAAAGATTTCATGCTGGAAGTATCCATGCCTGAAACGCTTACAAAGACCGTCCTGGGTCCAAAGGCCGTCGGCATTTATCCAGTCCTCTGGAGCGTGGGAGACTACATTACCGTAAACGGAGTACAGTCCAAGCCGCTCACTGCCCTTGAGGCGGGTGACGCTACGGCTGTCTTCCATTTTTCGGCGCCCATCAAAACGCCTTATCGTGTGCAGTATGGAACGGAAGTGCCTGCCTTTCAGCAATATACGGAAGGCAATATCTGCGCTTTCTCCGCGCCCATGCAGGCAAGCAGCTATGAGGCCGCTTTCACCCTGAAGCACCAGGCCTGCGTACTGTCCCTGCCCCTCAGTGGCAGCGTAACCGTGGCGGGCATCAGCGTGAGTGCCATAGACGGAACGCCCCTGAGCGTAGGCGGCACGGTGCAGCTTACCATGCCGGGAGGCGGCGTAAGCATTTCATCGGCAAAGACTTTCTGTCTGGCTTTGTGCCCCGCTTATCTGGAGAAAGGTCTGAGCATAGATATTTACACCACGGAAGGGACGCGCATGAATCTGATTTCATTCGTGGGCGAAAACCTGACGGCCGGCAGCGTTTACGAATTTCCTGCGACCTCTTTCAAGGCCAATGCCCATCCGCTGACGGTAATTGCCGACTATGCCCAGCTCAAGGCCTTTGCCGGCAGAGTTGCCGCAGGCGAGAAGTACCTGCAAGCCCGCATGACAGACAATATCCAGGCGGACAACACCTGGACACCGCTGGAGGGCTTCACCGGGGATTTCGACGGGGGAGGTTACACCCTTTCCGGACTTAAGAAAGCCTTTGCGAACGAACTGCAAGGCTGCATCCGCAATCTGACGGTGGAGGCGGAGATCAAGATTTCATCCAAGGACGACATCGTAGGCGAAGAGTCCGTTTACTGGGCCGGAATAATCACCAACAGAATGTACACCGGTGCGCTGATAAGCAACTGTGTAGCAAAAGGTTCCCTGTCCTACAACCAGTGGGGAAAGGAGCTCAGGGCAGGTGCGTTCTGCGGCTATGCGGCCCGTGGCAGCATTGAGCATTGCACCAATCAGGCATCCATAAGCGTGACAGGTGACGGCAGCGCTGCGGTACAGGCCGGAGGCATCGTGGGAAGAGTTTACGCCAGCGGCGACCAGGTAAATATCATCGGCTGCCGAAACGAAGGCTCGCTGTCGCTTTCCGGCAAGCTCAAGACAACGGAAGCGGGCGGCATTGTGGGCCAGTTCCAGCCGATCAGTACCAGCATCCTTTCCGGCTGCTCCTTTACGGGAGAAATCAGCTTTGAGAGCGGTTCCACCCTTTCAGGCGCCATGAACCTTGGCGGCATTGCCGGCTCTGTGAAAACCGCTTCCATCGCCGACTGCTCATCGGCGGGGACCATGACTGTAAACTCGTCCTCCTCCGGCGCCATCCGCTCCGGCGGCATCCTGGGCCATGCACAGAGCTATGGAGAGGGCAGTGACATCGGCCTTGCAGGATGCACCTTCAGCGGCGCCCTTACCATCCACGTTCCCTCACACGGAACCCTTAACACTAACGCGATTACCGGCCTGTACTCTACCGCCACGCATACGGAAACAGGCTGCGTAAACAGCGGAACAATTACTGTACTATGAGAAACTTTTTACTGCTGTGTCTCCTCGTGCCGTTTCTGGCCCAGGCCCAAAGCTTCAAGGTTGGGAGCTATAATATCTGCACCTCCGGTTCCCGGAAATCCTTTGTGGAGAAGGGAAAGGCCGGCGTAATTGCCGACCCTCAGCGTTATTGGTGCAACAGCGCCACGGCGGTGGCCGACATGATTGCGGACCTGGACTGCGATGTAATTGGCATCCAGGAGGTCTGTGACAGCATCTGGGGCAACAAAGGAGACCTGGACATCCGCCGCCTGGTGGAGGAGCGCCATCCGGGCTATGAATGGATCCTGTACCCCAATACCGTAAAGGGCATTTCTTACGACGTGGCCATTGCCTATAAGCGGGAAGTGTTTGACACGCTGGCCACCGGCATTTTCTGGACCGGCGGACATCCGGACAGGCCCAAAACCCGCTCCGGCGAGCCCACGCACACCTGCAAGCCGCTGGTGTGGGCGCGCTTTGTCCACAAGGCTTCCGGCAAGGAATTCTATTTTCTGGACACCCATACGGTGGTGCCCACCAAATACAAGGACGACCAATGGCCCCGGAACCGCGGCAATGTGCTCAACCTGGAGGAAACCCGCCGCCTGGGCGAGGCCCTGGTCCCGGAGGACGTCCCTTCCATCCTGGTGGGAGACTTGAATATTGCCCATAATGCAAAAGACTGGCACGTCATTGCCGACGGCCGATGGGAAGATGTGTACACCCGCTTCTCCAAGGAGGGGCGCCTGGAGATTGAAGACCGTGAGTGGGGAACTCAGAATACCAAAGATGAGACCGCTTCCACCAGATGGTATCCCGACCACATCATGCTGGACGGATTCAAGGCCCGCAGTTTCAGGATTGAAAGGGGACAGTTCCCCACGGCCGACGGAACCCTGCATTATCCATCGGACCATTATCCGGTTGTTGCCACAGTCGCTTTCGACCAGAGTGCCAGGGAGTGGGAACGGGCGGTTTCTCCGGACGGAAGCATTGCCCTTGAGCTGCTTCCGGGAGAGGAATCGGCCTATTACAGGGTTATTTGCGACGACAAAGTGGTCGTCCGCTCATCGCCTCTTTCCATGACGCTTTCGGACGGCACGGTTTTCGGCGCCGGAAAGCCTCGCAAGGTGGAAAAAGGAGATGGCAGCCTGATTTTTAAATATGACGGATATGATTTGGAAGCGCGTGCCTCTGACGACGGCGTGGCTTTCCGCTGGACGGCCTCCAAAAGAAAACCCTGTCAGGTGGTGTCCGAGAGAACGGCCTTCCGTTTTGGCGCCGGCGACCGCACGACGCTTTCCTATACCCACAAGAATGTGGACCCCTATCAGGACGACTTCCAGAACCTCTATACCAAGCTGAGCTTCCCCATCTGGGATACCGGAAAACCGCTTCTGGACGTAGCCCCCGGCCCGTATGACAAGCCTGTGGACATGAAGCCTCTTTCGGCCAAACCGCGTGCCGTCATCCCTGCCCTTGTGGAAAGTGAAGGCGTCAAGCTGCTCATCGCAGAGTCGGATTTGACGGCATACCCAGGCATGCTTCTCAAGCCCCTGGGCAATGGCTTTATGGCCGATTTTGCTCCTTATCCCGCTGCCTTCAAGCAAGGGGGCAAGCGGAATCTTCAAATGATAGTCACGGCCCGCGAGAACTATATCGCCAAGTGGGACGGTAAAGCCAGGACCTTCCCCTGGAGGGTTATCTGCATTGCGCGCGACGACAAGTCCCTTGCCCAGAATGACCTCGTCACCCGCCTGGCTCCGCCTGCCAAAGGCGACTTCTCCTGGGTGAAGCCCGGCAAGGTGGCCTGGGAATGGTGGAGCCAGTTCGCGCTGGGCGACGTGGATTTCAAGCCAGGAGTGAATAACGAAACCTACAAGGCCTATATTGACTTCGCATCCCGCCATGGGATTGAATACGTGCTCATGGACGAGGGATGGGCAGTAAGGTATGCAGATGACCTGTTTGAAGTCGTCCCCGAAATCGACCTGAAGGAAATCATCGATTACGGAAAGAAAAAGAATGTGGGAATTATCCTCTGGGCGGGTTATTCGGCCTTCGTGAAAGATATTGAAAAGGTGTGCAAGCATTACGCGGCGATGGGCGTAAAGGGCTTCAAGATAGACTTTTTCGAGCGCAACGACCAGACGGTCCAGGACGTGATGCTCGAGACCGCCCGCATTGCCGCGAAACACAAGCTTCTGATTGACTTCCACGGCTGTCCTCCTCCTGCCGGGCTCCAGAAACAGTACCCCAATGTCCTGAATTATGAGGGCATCTTCGGCCTGGAGCAGATGCGGAATCGTCCGTATCCGCAGTACGACATGGTAACTCACGATGTTACCCTGCCCTTTATCCGCTTCGTCACCGGTCCCGGGGATTACACGCCCGGAGCCTTCCTCAACGGTACCCGTGAGACCTTCGTTCCCTACAAGCCGGCTCCCATGTCCCAAGGCACCCGTTGCCGCCAACTGGCCCAGTACGTGGTATTTGACGGGCCCATGCAGATGATTTCCGACGGTCCCTGCCGCTATGAGGCCGAGCCGGAATGCGCGGAATTCATCTATCGCGTTCCCACTGTCTGGGACGAAACCCGCGTTCTGGAAGGTAAAATCGGCGAATACATTGTAACCGCCCGCCGCAAGGGCGATGTCTGGTACATCGGCGCCATGACCGACTGGAATGCCCGGGAAATTACCATTAACCTGGACGGTCTGGGCGTATCCGCAGCAACGGTGGAGGCCTGGGAAGACGGCCCGGACGCCGATTCTAAAGCCACGGATTGGCAGAAGCGTATGGTTTCTGTTTCCGGCGAAATGAAAATTCATCTGGCACCTGGCGGCGGCTGGGCAGCCATAGTAAAAAGTGTAAAATGAGAACGTTCCAATTCATGGTAGCGGCCCTGTTGGGCCTATGGTCGCTTCCCTGCTTTGCCCAAAAAGATTATACAGATGCCCTGAGCCTTACCGTAGTGGGGAAATACACAGAAACACAGCACCCTTGGGACCGCCTGGACCAGCGGGAAGGCATGACCGACGGAGAGAAAGGCCAGGCCCGGCACTGCGCCGGCATGGCCGTTGCGTTTTCTACCAACTCCAAGTGCATCGGCGTGCGTGTTGTTTGGAGAAAGAAGGCGACTGACGGCGGCAATATGGGGGCTATAGCGGCCCGCGGCTTTGACCTTTACATGAAAAAGGACGGAAAGTGGCTCTGGGCCGGCAACGGCTATCCCAAGAACACGCCCGGCGAGCCTCACGAGGTGGAACTGATAAAGGATAGCGGCAATGGAGAGAAGCACTGCCTTTTGTACCTCCCGCTCTTCTCCCAGATCGAATCCCTCGATGTCGTGACGGACGAGGGCCGCTGGATAGAGGCCGATGCCCAGCCGTTCAAGGGACGCATCGCCGTCTGGGGCTCTTCCTATACCCACGGCTCCGGTGCAGGCCGTTGCGCCATGACCTGGGAAGCCCAGCTCTCGCGTGCCACGGGCTATAATTTCATCAACCTGGGATTCAGCGGCAACTGCAAGCTTCAGCCTTATTTTGCCGATGCCCTGCTTGCCGGAGAACCTGTAGATGCATTCATCTTCGATGCCTTCTCCAATCCCTCGCCGGAGGAAGTGCAGGAGCGCCTGGAACCTTTCATTCAGCGTTTCGTGAAAGAGCGCCCCGGCATTCCGCTCATTTTCCTTCAGACTTTAAGGCGGGAAAAACGCAATTTCAGCGACAGCTATGACGCCCGCGAAAAGGCCAAGCGCGAAAACGCTGAAAAGATGATGCAGGAGATGGTGGCCAAGTATCCTAACGTCTATTGGATTAACACCACCAATGCCACTTCGCCCTCCCACGAGGCCACCTCCGACGGTTCCCACCCGGATTCTTACGGCTATACACTGTGGATGGAATCGGTCAAAGAGCCCATCATGAAAATATTGACCCAATGAGATCCTTCACGCATATCATCCTGCTGGGCGGTATATTGCTGTCCGTGCTTTCATGCGGGAAGCAGTATGACGTATGCATATACGGCGGGACATCGGCCGGTGTGGTGGCTGCAAGAAGCGCTGCCCAGGAGGGTTACAGCGTGGTTATAGTGGAGCCTTCCGGTCATATCGGCGGGCTCACCACAGGCGGTCTTGGCCTTACCGACATCGGCAATAAACAGGTGGTTCAGGGGCTTTCCCGGCAGTTCTATCGGGAACTTGGGAAGCGTTACGGCAAGCTGGAAAGCTGGGTGTTCGAGCCCCATGTGGCGCAGGAGGTGATGGATGCGTATCTGGAGCATCCCCGCATCAGCGTTTTGCGCCATACCGGCCTGGACAGGCTTTGCAAACACGGAACGCACATCAAGGGCATGCATACAATCTTGCTCGACGAGGAAGGCCGGGTGCTTGGACGGGGGCCGAAGATTCGGGCAAAGGTGTTTGTCGATGCCAGCTATGAAGGAGACCTGCTGCCTGCTGCCGGCGTAAGTTATGCCGTGGGGCGGGAATCGCGGGCCCAATATGGGGAAAACTGGAACGGCCGCCATATTGCCACCAACCATCAGTTCCCGGACGGCGTGGACCCGTATGTGGTGCCGGGCGACCCTGCAAGCGGGCTTCTTCCCGGTATAACTGAAGGGCCGGCAGGTGAGGATGGCGAGGGGGACGGCTTGCTGCAGGCGTATAATCTGCGGCTCTGCCTTACGGATTCGCTGGAAAACCAAATCCCGCTGACAAAGCCTTCCGGCTATGATTCTATGCGTTATGAGCTGCTTGCACGTCTGGTTGCCGCGCAGCCTGAATCGGCCAAGTATTTCATTTGGAGCCCGATGCCCGGACGCAAGACCGATGTTAACAACTACGGTGGCTTCTCGACCGATTTTATCGGCGGGAATGCCGGCTATCTGGAAGCCTCTTATGAGGGGCGCTACAAGATCTATCAGGCGCACACGGACTACACGCTGGGCCTGCTCTGGTTTATGATGACGGACCCGCGCGTCCCTTCTGCCACCCGGGAGGAACTCGCGCGCTGGGGCCTTCCCAAGGACGAATATCCGGATAACGGCAACTGGACGCCACAACTGTATGTGCGGGAAGGCCGCCGGATGGTGTCGGACTATGTGGTCACCCAGAGGGACTGTGAAGGGCTCACGGATGTGCCGGACGGCATTGCTTACGCCGCATACAAGATGGATTCCCACAACTGCCGTCGCATTGTGGCGGACGGGATGGTGAAGAACGAGGGCAATGTGGAGGAGAAGATTCCCGGGCCGTGGCCCATTCCTTACAGAAGTATTGTCCCTGCCCGGAAAGCGTGCGACAATCTCCTGGTGCCGGTCTGTGTGTCGGCCAGTCATATTGCCTTCGGTTCCTTAAGGATGGAACCCGTGTTTATGTCCCTGGGGCAGGTGGCCGGTCTGGCTGCCGTGATGTCGCTGCGGCAGGGCATTCCGGTTCAGGATGTGTCGGCAGAGGATTTGATGTCCAGGCTGGCCCGGGACCCGCTGCAGGACGGCTCCGTGCCGGACCTGTTTATGGATGACGCCCTTATGGACGTTCCTTCCGGCTGGACGCGTGTGAAGTCCAAGCGCGGATACGGTCCCTCCTATCTGGAGTCATCGGCTTCGGGAGCATCCGTCCGTTTCAGCGCCAGGGTGCCCGCTCCGGGGCTGTATGAAGCGTATTCCTATGTGAATTTGGTTGACGATATCGAGCCGGTGACGCATTACGACGTGGCCGGAACAAGCGTTACGGTGGATTCCAGGGCGATTGCCCTCGACGGCCAGATGAAAGGCGACTGGGCGCCGCTCGGCACTTTCGAATTCTCCGACAGCGTTTCCGTCACGGTTTCCGGCGGCAATTCCGGAAAGCCCCTGCGGGCCGACTGCATCCTTCTTGTAAAAAAGGCCACGTCGGATACGCTGCGCATCCTTGGAGTGGGGAATAGCTGGACCCGGGATGCCCTGCGCTATGTGAGCGCCATCGCCGCCAGTGCCAACCGTCCCGTCATTGTGGGGCACGGATACCTGGGCGGCAGCACGCTGGAGGACCAGTGGCTGGGCCTGCATGACACCGCTTACTGCTACGTACACAACGGGCAGCCGCAAAAGGTGCACTCTACTTATCAGTATTGGAAATATACGGCGTCCGAAACCCCGGTAAAAACGCCTGCGGCGGGCTATGAAAACGGCCTTGCGGGCATAGGAGTAAGCCTGAAGGACCTTGTTGCCGATGAGCCTTGGGACTGGCTTGTCTTCCAGCCGGAGGCCACCATGGGAGCGGATTTCAGACGTCATCTTGGGCAAGAAAACGCTCATGGATATAGCCTTGCCGCTCTGGTGGAGGATGTGAAAGGCATGATGCAACCGGCCGCAAGAGGCAAAGTCCGAATCGGCCTCATGGTTCCTTTTTCCTACCCGGAGGGGAACAAAGACTACCGGGAGAAGTTTGTCGCCCTCTATAACGGCGGCCGCTGGCCGGAGAGCCAGGCACAGTGGGACAGCCTGTACAGAGTCCAGTACCAGCTTATCCAGCAGGCGGCGCCGCTGCTTTGTGAAGGCCTGTCCATGGACGCCTGTGTCAATGTGGGAAAGGCCGTGGAAACCTGCCGCCAGGACCCAGAACTATCAGGCTACGGCTACAAACTCCAGCGGAGCCAGGACAATACGCACCTGGCCGAGGGCCTTCCCAAGTATGTAGCCTCCTTGTGTTTTGCCTATGAATTGCTGGAGATCGCTCCGGACAAAATCAGTTATTATCCCACGGATTACATGAACCCAACCACGGCGCGGCACGTCCGCCGGGCCGTCTATAACGCCATTCACCATGATTAAAAAGTATCTTCTCCATATCCTGCCGCTGCTGCTTCTGCTTTCCTGTCAGCAGCGCCGCGAGGTTCCCACCGTCCTTTGGGGAGGCGAGATGCACAATTCCAATGCCTCTACGCCGGCATCCATCGATGCGTCTTTGGACCTGGCGCTGTCATTGGGCTTCAATGCGGTGCTCGCTCCCGTGAGCTGGGAACTCCTGGAGCCGGAACAGGGGCAATTTGACTTTACGCTGGTGGATTACCTGTTGAAGGCCGCCGACAAGCGGGACCTGTATCTTGGGCTGCTGTGGTTTGGCAGCTGGAAAAACGGCGAGTCTTCCTACCCGCCGCTTTGGGTGAAGGCCGACACGGCTACGTACTTCCGCACTCCTACCTGCGTGGCGGAAAAGACGGGCCCCCTTTCCCCCTTCTGTGAGGTAGCCCGTGAGGCTGATGCAACGGCCTTCAAGGCGCTCATGGCCCATCTGAAGGCGGCCGACAAGGCCCGAAGGGTCCTTTGTGTCCAGGTGGAGAACGAAGTAGGCGTCTTTGCAGAACGCGACTTCTCTGCGGCCGGTGAAAAAGCCTGGGAGGAGAGCCCCTGGAGCCGTTCGGACGACCCGCTGGCCCCGCAGTACTTTATGGCCGAAGCCTATGCCCGTTATGTGGATTACGTTGCTGCGGCAGGAAAAGAAACCTACGACATTCCCCTGTTCACCAATGCCTGGCTGGCCCCCGCGGACAAAGCCTATGGCAAATACCCCAATGGAGGCCCGCGCGTGGCCGTTCTGGACGTCTGGAAAAAGAACGCGCCCCATCTGGACTGGCTCTCGCCGGATATCTACGGCGCCGAGCTTAAGGAGATGTGCGCGGCGTACGGGGAAGGGCAGCCGCTGTTTATTCCGGAAACAAACTGCCAGGCCGGCCGCTTCTGGTATGCCCTGGGCGAGGCTGGAGCAAAAGGCGTCTTTGGCTTTGGCTACGAGGAACACTTTGACAACCCCTATTATACGGCGGAGTGCAAGGTGATTTCCGAGATGCTGCCGCTCATCGCGGAAGGACATCCCATGCGCGGCTTTGTGCGAATAGACAAAAAAGATGCTCCGGATGCCGTGGAAACGCTTTCCCTGGGCGATTTTACGTTTAATGTCCATTGCATTGAAGGGGAGCAAAATGCGCATGGCATCATTGTCCAGACAGCACCGGACGAATTTACCGTAGCAGGCGTGGGCGCCTGGATAGACTTTGGCCCGCAGGTCAACCTGGCCTTCTGCGAGGAAATCCGCGACGGCAGGCGCTGGCAGGTCCTTAACGGCGACGAAACCGGCCACCACAACATGCTCTACCTCCGCGGACGGCTGGACCTCCCGGCGGATGCGCCTTTCTACGGACTCAGCTACCAGCGCCGTTTCCGCCCCGCCTACCAAGCGCTCTTCAAAGTCTCCGGCATCTATAGAATCAAATTGTACAAGCTATGAGAAAACTCATCCTGACGTCAGTATTTCCGCTGGTGCTTGTCGCCTGCACGGCCGTTGAAAGCAAGGACGGCTACCGGGAACTCACGCAGATGGGCGGGCCCACGCTCACTTATGTAGATGTGCCGCTACTGCGTGAGGGCGTCAAAAGCTTCAAAGACCATAATCGCAACGGGGTGCTGGACCCTTATGAGGACTGGCGGCTTGCTCCGGAGGAAAGGGCGGCCGATTTGGCAGCCAAACTGGCGCCGGAGTATCTTTCCGGTCTGATGACCATCGGCCATACAGTGAATGTGCCGGGGATTTCCTCCATGAGCGTGAGTGGCATCACGTACAATGGAAAGCCCTACGCCGAGAGCGGAGCGGAACCTTCCGACATCTGCGACCGGCTGCACGACGCCCTCGTGAATTTCGATACGAGGCAGATTCTGCTGGCGCACTCCGACGGACCGGAGACCATCGCCCGCTGGAACAATAAGGTACAGGCGCTCTGCGAAAGCCTGCCCTGGGGCATTCCCGCCCTGAATTGCACGGATCCGCGCAACGAAATCAAGGCCACCGACGAGTTCAACGCCGGCTCCGGTGGCATCTGCTCCCAGTGGCCAACGCCGCTGGGCCTGGCGGCAACTTTTGACACTACGGTAGCTGTCAATTTTGCACGGACAGTGCAGCGTGAATACCGTGCCCTTGGCTTTGGAACCGCCCTTTCTCCACAGGCCGATTTGGCCACGGATCCCCGCTGGCGGCGCGTACCGGGCACTTTCGGAGAAAATCCTGAGCTGGTCCGGCAGATGGCGTCGGCCTATATCCACACCCTGCAGCCGGAGGTGAACTGCATTGTGAAGCATTGGCCGGGCGGCGGAGCAGGGGAAGGCGGCCGCGATGCGCACCTGTCCATTGGCAAATATGCGGTATTCCCCGGCGGGCAGCTTAAAACCGCCATGGACGCTTTCTGTCTGGACGCATGCGGGGTAATGCCTTATTATACAGTTTCTTACGGGCAGGACCCATCCGGAGAGAATGTAGGCAACAGCTATAGCAACTATATCATCGACACGCTCCTCAGAAAACAATACGGGTATGTAGGCATTGTCTGCACGGACTGGGGCATTGTGGCCGACTATAACGGCAACCCGCTCACCACTGGCGGGAAATGCTATGGCGTGGAGTCACTTACCAAGGGAGAACGCATCCTGAAGGCGCTGGAAGCCGGTGTGGACGAGTTCGGCGGGTCCGTCTTCGCGTCCTGGATCATGGAGGCCTATCAGCTTTGGACCGACAAATACGGAGCGGCGTCGGCGCGGGCGCGCTGGGAGGCATCGGCCCGGAAAATCCTTGCGGCCTTTTTCCGCAACGGCGTTTTTGAAAACCCGTACCGGGACCCCGCCGTGGCCGTAGAAGTGCTATCGGGCCCGGAAGCGCAGGCGCTGGGAGAGGATGCCCAGCGGCGCAGCGTGGTAATGGTAAAGAACCGGGGAAGCGTGCTTCCCGTAGAACCCGGCACCAAGGTGTATGTTCCGCAGCGCAACATTCCCGGCGTGTATTCCATGACCGGCAGGCTCAAAAAAGCACCTTATGTGGGCTATTCCGTAGATACGGCCGCGGTGGCCCGGCATTATACCCTTGTCTCCAGTCCTGAGGAGGCCGATTGGGCCCTGGTGGCCATCACCGAGCCGGAAGGCGGTATCGGGTACAAGGACGGCCATTACATGCCCATCTCCTTGCAGTATTCGCCTTATACAGCGGCTAATGCCCGGACCGTATCCCTTGCCGGAGGCGACCCGGCGGAGCCGGGCACCAACCGCAGCTACAAGGGACGGCATGTGGAAGTGGAAAACGCATCGGACCTGGCCCTTGTGCAGGATACTAAGGCACAGATGGGTGGAAAGCCGGTGGTGGTTCTCCTTCAGACCACCCGTCCGGTAGTAATGGAGTTTGAACCCTGGGCCGATGCCATCCTGGTGGCCTTCGGGGTACGGAGCCAGGCTTTCCTGGAGCTTGTCTCCGGGGCCTATAAGCCTGTGGGCCGCCTGCCCATGCAATTCCCGGCCAACATGGAGACGGTGGAGCGGCAGCTGGAAGATGTCCCCCAGGACATGATCCCTTGGCGGGATACCGAGGGAAATACCTATGATTTTGGATTTGGCTTATTATGAAACGTTTAGCATTCTTTTCCATCGCTTTGTCCCTTGCCTGCCCGGCCGGTGCGCAGACCATTCCGCACCGGGCGGCGGAAGACACGGAAGGGGTAATGAGTCCGGCCTACTGGGCCCTGTGGAACGACGCGGTCCAGGAACGGATTGACGCCGACATCGAGCGTAACCGCAAAGCTGACGGCGTGGTGAAAATCCCTGGCCTCAAGCGAGGCACGTCGGTTCAGGTGGAACAGATATCATCGGCCTTCCTCTTTGGGGCCTCCACGTTCAACTATAATCAGTTGGGAACGCCGGAAGCGAATACCCGCTACCGGGAGCTCTTCGGAACCTTGTTCAACCGGGCCACGGTGGGGCTGTATTGGCGCGATTTCCAGTGGTTCCGCACGTCGCCCATGCGCTACAAGGGCGAATTCCGCGACAGTGAAGCATACTGGAATACGTTCAAGAAGAAACCATTTGCCCAACCACATTGGCGGCGTCCGGCTTCAGACCCCATCGTGGACTGGTGCGCCGCACATGGGGTAGCCGTGCACCTGCATCCCCTGGCCTGGGGCAGCGGCACAAACAATCCCCGTTGGCTGCATCAGCTGGCACCGGCCTCCGAACAGGCGCTGCTGGACTCCCTGGAAGACGTTTCCCTGTTTGAGAGCAAGGTTCCCCGGTCGGCCCGGTATGACGCCCTTTCCCCGGAGGAACTGGCCCGGCTGCTTCCCGGGTACGGGAAAGCGCTGGGGGAGACCTTCGATGCCCATGTGCAGGAGATAATCGGCCATTATAAAAACAATCCGGCAGTGACCAGTTACGATGTGGTGAACGAAAGCTGCAAAGACTGGCGCGCCGGTGTGCAGATTCCCGGAGACCTTTTCACCAAGAGCCGTTATATGCTGCTTCCCGGCGACTATACCCGCCGGACCTGGCGCATCGCGGATGAGATGATTCCGCAAACCCAGCTGAAATGCATCAACGACTATGTAGATACGGACGACTATCCCCGTCAGGTGCAGGCGCTGCTGGAAGAAGGATACGGCGTGCAGGCCGTGGGTTCCCAGATGCACCTTTACGACCCGGAGCAATGTCGCCGGATTGCGGTAGGCGCCGCCATCCAGACGCCGGACTATGTATGGGACCTTATGAGGCGGCTGTCTGCACCTGGACTTCCCATTTGCATCAGTGAAATTACCATCACGGCGCCCATGGACGGGGAACGCGGAGAAATGATTCAGGCCATCATCGCCCGGAACCTTTACCGCCTGTGGTTCAGCTCTGAGAAGATGTTTGCCATCACGTGGTGGAACCTGGTGGACGGCTGCGGCTTCCCCGGAGAGCCCTCCACCTCGGGCCTTTTCCACCGGGATATGACCCCCAAGGCGGCCTATAAAGCGCTTGAGGAACTGATTCTCCACGAGTGGCGCACCCGTTTGGAGGTGAAGGCCGGCCGGGGCGGAGAAGTGCGCTGGCGTGGTTTCAAGGGAACATACCGCCTGCGCTGGAAGGACAGCCAAGGCAAGGAACAGACAGCAATTGCAGAACTATGAAAAAGATAAAACTCTCCCTTTTTGTGAAGGTGCTCATCGCCATTGCGCTGGGCTCGTTGTTGGGGCTGGTGGCTCCTGAGGTACTTGTGCGTATGTTCAAGACCTTCAACGTGCTGTTCGCCCAACTGCTCAAATTCATCGTCCCGCTCCTGGTGCTGGGCCTGGTGACGCCGGCCATTTACGGCCTCGGGAAAGGCGCCGGAAAAATGCTGCTCTGGGTAGTGGGCGTGGCCTACGTATCCACTGTTTGCGCCGGATTGTTTGCCTACGGGAGCGCATCGGCCTTTTTCCCGCATATCCTTGAAGTGGGAGACCTTCAGGCAGATGCTGCGTCGGCCAAGACGTTCGCTCCCTATATTGACCTGCAGATTAAACCGCTCTGTGACATGCTTACGGCACTCTGCCTGTCGTTCATGGTAGGCATTTGCTGCATCTATATCAAGGGCGAAGCGCTCAGAAACTGGTTCAACGAGTTTGGCGAGGTGGTGAAGATGACCATCGAAAAGGCCATCATCCCCCTGATGCCCTTTTACATCTTCACCATGATGTGCGAGATGAGCGCTTCCGGGAAAATGGCCGTTGTCATGGGCACTGGGGCAAAGGTCATTGCAACGGGGGTCGTCCTTTCCATCCTGTACCTCGTGATTCAATATGGAATTGCCGGCGCAATTGCCGGGAAAAACCCGTTCAAATGCCTCTGGAACATGTTCCCGGCCTACCTGACCGGCTTTTCCATCTGCTCGTCATCGGCAGTGATTCCGGTCACTACTGAGTGTACGCGGAAGAACGGCGTTTCCGAGGAGGTGGCCAATTTTGTGGTTCCGCTGTGCTCCAACGTGCACATGTGCGGCTCGGTAATCAAACTGGCCACTACGGCCGTTGCCGTGGCGCTCATGATGGGGCAGCCCATCTCCTTCGGGCTATTCTTCAACTTCATGCTCATCCTTGCCGTTGCCACCGTGGCATCTCCCGGCGTCATGAGCGGCGTTCTTATGGCCTCTGTGGGATTCCTGGAGAGCATGTTGGGATTCACGCCCGAGATGACGGCCCTGCTCATGGCCATCTACCTGGCCCTGGACGGCTACGGTCCGGCGTGCAATGTGACGGGGGACGGTGCCATTGCTCTTGGCGTGGACCGTTTTTTTAGAAAATAGTTTATTTCTTTTACGTTCATGAAGCAATTTTTCCGGCTGTCTTTACTTTGCCTCCTTATGGCCGCCTGCGGCAAAAATGTCATCACTACGGAGCCGCAGGGAGGGTACACACTTGTTCATCAGAGCCAGGGCCCTACCCTCGGCTACACATCGGCCCCCATCCTGACGGTGGACGGCTATGCCTTCAAGGACCTGAACCGTAACGGGAGCCTGGACGTTTACGAGGACTGGAGAAAGGATGCACGGACAAGGGCGCAGGACCTGGCATCCCGGCTCACGCTGGAGGAAATCTGTGGCCTCATGCTGTATTCCAGTGCGGTAGATGCCAACGACACGCTGCTGGACGCCAAGGCGCGCTCGCTCCTGGCCGATGACCACATCCGCCACATGCTGGTGCGCAACGTGGCCTCCCCGGCCGTGGGGGCCGGCTGGTCCAATGCCGTACAGGCGTTCTGCGAGGAGGCCCGTCTGGGCATCCCGTCCAACAACAGTACAGATCCCCGCAACTATACCAACGGTACGGCCAACATCAACAATTACAAGCCCGAGCAGGACGGTGAGTTCGACCCGTCGGGGGAGAGCGACATCTCCAAATGGCCGCGGGAGCTAGGCCTGGCCGCCACGTTTGACATGGACCTCATCCGCACCCATGGAGAGGTGGTGTCGGCCGAATACCGGGCTCTGGGCATCACTACGGCCCTTTCTCCGCAGGTGGATATTGCCACAGACCCGCGTTGGCGCCGTTTCTACGGGACCTTCGGCGAGGATCCCGCCCTCTCCCGTGACATGGCCCGGGCCTATTGTGAAGCCTTCCAGAATACCCCGGACAGCAAGACGGGCTGGGGCGTGCAGAGCGTCAACTGCATGGTGAAGCACTGGCCGGGCGGCGGTTCCGGCGAAGGCGGCCGCGACGCGCATTTCGGGACCGGCAAGTACGCCGTGTATCCCGGAAACAATTTTGAACAGGGAATGGTTCCCTTTGTCGATGGAGCCTTCAAACTCCCGGGCAAGACTCAGATGGCATCGGCCGTCATGCCTTATTATACAATTTCCTACGGGCAGGACCCTTCCGGGCAGAATGTCGGAAACGGCTTTTCAAAGTACATCATTCAGGACTTGCTGCGCGACAAGTTCAAGTATGATGGTGTAGTCTGCACGGACTGGGGCATAGTCAAGGATTACAATGTTCCGTGGGAGCACAAAGGTACCCCTTGGGGCACGGAAACCTTGAGCGGTCCCGAGCGGCGCCTGCTGTGTTTTGAGGCGGGCGTGGACCAGTTGGGCGGCGCCAAGGATAATGCGGAGAGCATGGCCGCGTATGCGCTGTGGGCTCAAAAATACGGTGAAGAGAGCGCCCGCGCCCGCTTTGAGCTGAGCGCGACGCGTATCCTGGTGAATATCTTCCGCGTGGGCCTTTTCGAGAACCCTTATGTGAGTCCGGAAAAGGCGGCGGCCATTGTAGGCAGCAAGGAATTTGTGGCGGCCGGTTATGACGCCCAGCGCAAGAGTATCGTCCTGCTCAAAAATGAGGGCGGCGTATTGCCTTTGGACAAAAAGGTACGGGTATATGAACCGCTCCGGCATGTCCCTGCCGGTCTTTCCCATTGGCAGAAGCCTACGGCGGCCTACGACGAATATCCGGTTTCCAAGGACTTGCTGGGGCAATACTTCGAGGTAGTGGAAACGCCGGAAGAGGCGGACATCGCCCTGGTTTCCATCAAAAGTCCGGTGGGCCACTGGGGCTTTGTGATGCCCGATGAGAAGTATCCGGAGGGCCATTACAATCCCATCAGCCTGCAGTGGGGGCCTTATACGGCAGCTACCGCCCGCGAGGAGAGCCTGGCCGGCGGCGACCCGCGTGAAAGCAGTGCCAACCGCAGTTATCGCGGCTTTACGGAAACATCGTCCAACAGTACCGACGCCCTGCTGGTGCAGCGGACCAAAGCCGCCATGGGAGGCAAGCCGGTGGTGGTGCTGGTGGCCATGGAACGGCCCTTTGTTCCGGCAGAGATTGAGCCCTGGGCCGATGCCCTGCTCGTTTTCTGCGGCGTCTCCAACAATGCCCTGCTGGATATCCTGAGCGGCGTGGCGGAGCCTTATGGCCTGCTGCCGTGTCAACTGCCGGCCAACATGGAAACCGTGGAGGCCCAGTGCGAGGACGTCCCCCGCGACATGGAATGCTACAAGGATTCCGAAGGAAACACCTACGACTTCGCCTTCGGCCTCAACTGGAAAGGTGTAATTGACGACGCCAGGGTACGGCTTTATCGATAAAGGGTGCTATGAGGAAGGGAGACCCTCCAGGGGGACTCCACTTCGCTTCGCTCCGTTCCGGCCCCTCCCATTGTCTCCCGCGTCCCCGCTAGCAGCGGGAACTTGTATCCAACGGGCCCCTTCCCCCTACCCTTGTGCGTGGGTGCACAAGCCCCCTGGAGGGTCTCCCTTCCTCCTCACAACTTCAAGGGTGCTACTAACGTCCCAATCACTGGGACGATAGTAGCGATAATGGGGGTAAAATGACACTGACGTCCCATTAAGTGGGACGTTAGTAGCACCTGGGCAGTGATAGAAACCAAAAAGGAGGTGACTGAAAAGATTCTTCACTTCGTTCAGAATGACAGTCTCATGTCATTCTGAGGCAGGTTCACCTGCCGAAGAATCTACTTTTTAGTCAGCCCCTTTTTTGTGCTCCAGGGTACAACTTTGACCTAATTTTATTATATTTGTCTGGCTAAGACTATAACTAAAACCACAAATACCATGAAACTGACATTCAAGACTGTTATCGTTGCCGCCATGGCATTGGCCGCTGCGGCAGCCTGTTCCAAGGAGACAAGCGCCCCTGGAAAGGAAGAAGGCAAAGAACCCGAAGTGGTTCCGGCAGACTGTAGTCCTGAAGTTTACAGCCAATAGCGAAGCCGTAAAAACCACACTTGACGGCAATACTCCCACATGGGAGGACGGAGACGAGGTTAAAGTCACCTACGTTTCCGAAGGTGAGACCAAGACAGCAAAGACTGTGGCTGCCGTGAGCGAAGGCGTTGCAACCTTTACGGTTGAAGTGGCCTCAGACGTTACGGACCTCTACTTCAGTTATCCCTATGACGTCAATGCGACTTTTGCAGACGGTGGCCTCTCCATTGCCGTTCCCGCAGAGCAGGACGGAGACTTTGCAAAGGCCAACATCGCTCTTGCAAAGGCATCCAAAGACGACGACGTACTCAATTTCTTCAACGCAGTTTCCCTTGCCAAGATTCAGATTTTGGATTCAGAGGTGACCGCCCTTAAGATTTCCTCCAACACGGAAGGTGAAAACCTTGTCGGAACCAAGACCTTCACCGTCACAGCCGGTGGCATCACCCCCGCTGAAACCGTTGAATCCGGCAATTCAGAGCTGGTGGTCAACGTAAACGGAGCCGGCGTGTACTACGCGGCAGTCCTTCCCGGAGCCAGGATCTCCGCCGGCGTTACCATCCGTTCCATGCACGGGACTTCAGTTGCCGGCAGCGTCGTAACCACATCGGCCTTTGATTTTGTCCGTGCAACCATTTATGACTTTGGTACGGAAGAAAAACTCAACCACCGCTATGTTTCCGCAGATGCGGACGGCAACGGACACGGTCTTACGGAAGACAGCCCCTGGAACACAGCCCAGCTTGCCGCATTCCTTGGCAATGCAAGCAATTCCGATGGCTTTGAGGAAATCACGGTTTTCCTTGCCGATGGCAATTACACTCCGGATCCCATTGAGATCAAGCTCGCCGACGTTGTATTAAATATTGAAGGCCGCGGCAATGTTGCAATTAACGGCTCCAACCACCGTATCTTTACAGTGTCGTCAGACCTGGACCTCAACATAAAGAATGTCGCTTTCTCCGGAGCAAGCTCCGAAGGAGACGGTTCCGCCCTTTACATTGCAGACGCAAGCGTTTCTCTCACCGGCTGCACTTTTGAAAACAATTCAGCAGACCGCGGCGGCGCAGTTGCAATTGAAAAAGGTGAACTTGCCTTCGAGGACTGCATCTTCTCCGAGAATACCGCTTCCCACGGAAACAGGGAGTCTATTGAGACCAATTCCGACGGCCTCAGGGCATCTTATGAAAACGCAGCCGGCGGTGCCGTCATTGCCACCGGAGCGGCTACTGTAAGCTTCAGCAACTGCCTGATCTCCGGAAACAACGCAACAAACGGTCTTGGCGGCGCAATTGCTACCGCAGACACCGGAGCAACCATAGTGATAGACAACGGCACTGTCCTTTCTGAAAACAGTTCCTACGGCGCAGGCGGAGCAATCTTCTCCTGGGGCGGTTTCCGCATTACCGGAACGGAAGATGAGAGTATTGAATTCTCCGGCAACAAGACTCTTGCAACCGCCAACCAGTGTTCCAACGGCGGTGCCATCTGGCTCAATGAGAAAACCACCTCTACAATGAGCTACGTGCTGTTTACCGGTAACGAAGCAGGCCAGCCCGGCACCACCATGTATTATTCCAACGGCGGCGCCATTTCCATGAACGGCGTCACTTCTTTTGTCGCGGACCACTGCGAATTTACAGCCAGCTTAGGCCGTAACGGAGGTTGCCTCAACCTTGAGCTGGGCAGTGGAGAATGCAAGTTCATAGACTGCAACTTCCACGACAACATCTGTAAGAAGGGCACTGACGGAAACTTCCACGGTGCAGCCGCCCGCCTTGGCTACGGCCCCGTTGACTTTGAAAACTGCACTTTTAAAAACAATACCGCTTACAACGGCTCCGGTGCCATCCACATCAACAACAACGCTTCCGCCGTTGCACGCTTCAAAAACTGCCTCTTTGACGGCAACTATACGGAAAACGGCAAGGGCGGTGCTCTGGCTGCCGAGCGTGGTTCTGTCTATATGGACGGCTGTACAATCAAGAACTGCTACACCAACGGACCTGCCGCAGACAATGGCATGAACGGCGGTGCAATATGGCTTGACAATAACGCCATAAAACTTGAAGCCAGGAATTGTCAGTTCCTGGGCAACAAGACTAACGGCACCAAGTCTTTCGGCGGCGTCATGAGGGTAGAGGCAGCCCAGTCCGCATACTTTGAAAACTGCCTGTTTGACGGCAACGTCTCTGCAAACCGCGGCGGCATTTTTGGACTTAACCAGAACGCCGAACTAAAGATGAACCACTGTATCATAAAGAATACAACTCAGGCTTCCGGCGGGACCATCCAGGTTGGAGCGGACTGCCTTGTTTACCTCAATGACGTGGCATTCTACAACAACGTCAATACGGCATCTGGCGGCTGGGGTGTCAATATCCATTCCGGAAACGCCAACATCTGTATGAACAACGTCACTTCTAACGGAAACAGGACAACAAATTCCAACCCCGGAAACAACATTTCCTTTAACAGTGACGGAGGCTGGATTATTATCAACTCCACCATTGTGGACGAGATGGCAACTGCCATTGTGCGTGCAAACGGCAGCAAGAAGGCGGTTGTATGCAATAACATCATCTTCAATAATAAGACGGCGGACAACCTGTTCGTTCTCAAGACCGCAGGCAACTTCGTTGACAAGGGCCACAACCTTATGAGTTGTGAAAACGCTCCGGACGGGCTCACCATTGCCTCCACAACCCTTCTTGGCCAAAGCGAATCCACCATAGGCGGAGGCGTCTATTTGGACGAGACTCAAAATATTCCTCTCTATGGCGTTTACATGTGGGAAAACACACTTACCGGCTTCACTCCCGCGACAAAGGATGAAATAAAGAGCTCCCTCAACAGCGACTACAATGTCAAGGACAATATCCGCACTTCCATTACCAACATCGGACAGGATTTCTGCAACTGGCTGGAAGAAATTGGTGCCCTTGATACAGACGGCCGCGGCGTGACCCGCAGCGGAGACCTCTGGCCAGGCGCTTACCAGGATTAGCCATGAGAGTCCGGCTATATTTTTTATCAGCCCTGTTAATGTCACTTGTGGCATTCGGGGTTGATGCCTTTGCACAGGATAGGATTTCCGTGCATGGCGCTGTCCTGGACCAGCAGGGCGCCCCTGTCGTGGGAGCAGCCGTCCTGCTCAATGGGTCCAAAACGGAAGGGGCCATTACCGGTGCTGACGGAGATTTCACCATCTCCGCCGCCCCGGAAGCGGTCCTGGAGGTTTCCTGCTTTGGCTTCAAGCCACTGGACGTCCCGGTAAACGGCCGCAAAGAGCTCCTTGTCACCCTGGAAACGGACGCCCAGCTTCTGGAAGAGGTTGTGGTGGTTGGTTACGGCACCGCGTCCAGGCGTCTGGTGTCTTCTTCAATTGCGTCCGTAAAGATGGACGATATAGACCGTGGAGCAGAATTGGACCCGGTAAAATCCCTCCAGGGCAGGGTGACAGGCGTAAGCGTTACCAGCCCGTCCGGCATCCCCGGGGAGAACCCCAACATAATCATCCGCGGAGTCAGTTCCATCTCCGGATCGTCCTCCCCGCTTTACGTCGTTGACGGTATCCCGGCCGAGAGCTATCCTAATATCAACCCGGCCGATATTGAGCGCATGGAGGTGCTCAAGGACGCATCGGCAACGGCCATATACGGCAGCCGGGCCAACGCCGGGGTAATCCTCATCACCACCAAATCCGGCAAGGCCGGGGAGACAAGGGTGGACGCGGAGGCCAACTTCGGACTTGCCCATGTGGCCCACGACATCCCCATGGCAAATACGGCCCAGTACACGGACGTGATGCAGGCAGCGGTGGACAACTGGAACGTCTATGTGGCGGAGAAAGGCTCCGGCAGCCTCAAAACCCTGTATGTCCCGGACCAGCCGGCAGACTTCAACTGGGTGGAATCCATTTCCCGCAAATGGGCAAAGAGAAGTTCCGTGTCTGCCGGCATTTCCGGCGGTACGGACAAGACTACCTTCTATATGTCCGCCGGGTACAACGGCCAGGAAGGCTACCTTAACAAGACGGCTTTCAACAAATACACACTGCGTACCCAGCTGGTGCACAAGATAACCCCCTGGTTATCCGTCAACACCAGGATTGCGGGAGCTTATGCCCGGTATGACAGGACTGAAGAGACAGACGGTTCCCTTAAAATCCTGCGTGCAGCCCGCGAGGAGCAGCCCTGGTACACTCCCTACTGCGTCCGGGGCACGGACGAGTACGGAAGGGAAATCCGCACCAATGCCCTGGAAGGAGATTACCGCACCATGAGCATAGACGGCCTGGTAAGGCACAATCCCGTGATGTGCATCCGGGAAGAGGATTACTATACGGACAAGTATCAGCTTTCCGGCACCGTGTCCTTTGACGTTACGCCCATAAAGGGACTCAAGTACTCCCCTTCCCTGAGCGCTTACACAATTTACGACCACGTTGTAAAGAAACTCACGGAGAAGAACACGGAGAGAGGTTACAAGGACGGCTGGAACGCCCTTTCGGAGCAGAAGAACAACTCCCTCCGCTGGGTTTTCGACAATGTGCTGAGCTGGAGCCAGGAGACGGGAAAACTCAATTACAACGTAATGGCCGGCCATTCTTTTGAGAAGTACGAGTACGACACCTTTGGAGCGGCGTCGGACAACTACGCAAATTCCGCCTTCCCCTCTTCCTCGTTCAATCTCATCACCTCCGGAAATACTATCTATCCCGGCAGTATCGGCTATAATGCCTATGCCCTGGAATCCTATTTTGCCCGTGCGGCCGTCAACTGGGACAACCGCTACATCCTTAACCTGTCCGTGCGTGCCGACGGTTCCTCCCGTTTCCCAAAGACCAACCGCTTTGGGATATTCCCCGCGGCATCCCTGGCGTGGATAGTCACAAATGAGAAGTTCCTCCCCAGAAACAACGTCCTGAGCGAACTCAAGATTCGCCTCTCCGCGGGCCAGACCGGCTCCATGGCCGGAATCGGCAACTGGGCGGCGATGGACCTTGTGAGTGCGGGATCGGCCTACAACGGCGTGTCCGGCCTGGCGTTCAGCACTCCGGCACAGGACCTCAAGTGGGAAAAATCCACAAAGTTCAACCTGGGCTTTGATTCCTCCTGGCTGGAGGAACGGCTCAGCTTCCAGGCAGACGTATTCTACTCCCGCACTGACGATCTCCTGTACAGCAAACCGGTTATAGGCACATCCGGCTATACTTCCCTGACCTCGAATATCGGCGTCATGGATAATGTTGGAGTGGAACTCACCCTGGGCGGCACCGCCATCAAGGCCGGGGACTTCACTTGGGACCTCTCCGGAAACTTCTCATGGTCTGCCAACAGGCTGGTGAGGCTTCTGGATGAACAGGATATCATTTACGTTAGCGCATCCAACCTTTACGGCGGCACCAAGCATGCCATAATAACCGGACAGCCCATCTCCACGTGGTACATGCTGGAGGCGCAGGGACTTTATCAGGACGATTCCGAGGTCCCGGCGGCCCTCTATGCAAAGGGCGTCCGTGCCGGCGATGTCCGCTACCGCGACGTTAACGGCGACGGAGACATAGATTACAACTCCGACCGCGTCATTACCGGAAAGGCAACGCCTGATTTCTTTGGCGGTATCAACTCCAATATGCGATGGAAGAACCTGGAACTCAACATCTTCTGCCAGTACAGCATTGGAGGCAAGATATTTGCCGCCTGGAAGGGTGCAGGCCAGGAAGGCACAGAGCATCTGGGCCTGTCCGCCGGAAGCGTCATCGGGGATGACGGGAAGTCCTACACCCAGTACTTCAACGTGAGCCGCGATGCCGCGCTCAATTACTGGAAAGGCCCCGGCACTTCCAACAGCATTCCGCGACCCGTAGTTTCCGGCATGCATACCGGATGGGACGTGGACTACAACATCCTTACGTCTTCCCGTTATCTGGAGGACGCCTCCTACTTTAAGATAAAGACCGTCACGCTTGCCTATCATTTCCCCAAGGCAAAGGTTTTCCTGAGCGTTGACAACCTCTTTACCTTCACTTCCTATGACGGCTACGACCCGGAGGTCTCCATGGCAAGCGGCCCTGCGGCTGCAAACTATGGCGTTGACTTTGGTTATCAGCCTTCTCTTCGCAGTTTCCTTGCAGGTGTAAGCTTCAAATTCTGACGAGCCATGAAAACGAGACTATTTGTAACGGCCACGCTGCTTCTGGGAGCACTTTCATGCGGGAAGATGCTTGACGACATATCCCCTAAGGGAGCTATCACCAAGGACAAGCTCACGCCTTCCGACATATCGCTGCTCAACAACGGTGTCATGCATCAGTTTGAGGCCATCGTGAGCAACCTCTGGTTCGAGGGTGACTACATTGCGGAGAATTACGCCTCCGGCCCCGGTTTCTCCTTCAGCGACACCCATGCGGAGACGCAGTCGGCATCATCGGCCACCGCCCTTACCCGCTGGAACTACTGCTTTGGGAAGCTCCAGTATGCCAATCTTCTGATAGACGCGGCCAAGGACAATGCCTCCCGTGACGCGCAGGAAGCGCTTGGGGTTGGCTACTTCTTCCGGGCCTACATCTATTACAACCTTGTGACACGCTACGGCGGAGTGCCCAGGATAGAAAAGCCCACCACGCTGGACCCTTCCGTCCCAAGGCAGAGCGAAGCCGATATCTGGCAGTTCATCCTTGACGACCTGAACCGTGCCGATGCCTGCCTGCTTGCCGCGCAAACCGGCTTCAAATCCTTTGCCTACGTCTCTCCGGAGGCTGTGGCGCTGCTCAGGGCCAGGGTATATCTGTGGCAGGGAAACTATTCCGGAGCCGTATCCGAAGCCTCTTCCGTGATTGGTTCCCCCGCCGGTTTCACCCTTGGCGGCACATCGGCAGACTGGGCTGGAATGTTTGTGAGCGGCACTTCCTCCAAGGAACTGGTCTTTGCTCCCATAAACATCCGCTCCACGGACTACATCCGCCTCTTTGAGAAGGTGAACGACACGGACGGCTCCTTCAACTATTCCCCCACGCAGGCCCTCTACAACGGACTTTATGCCGATGACGCCCTCCGCACCGGGGACATCCGCAAGGCAGCCACCTTCGGGGAAGACGCCACCCGCGTAATCAAGTTCCCCAACGGCCAGGCCGGGCAGTTTATCGCCAACCCGCTCCCGTCCGAGTCCCCGCTTCCCGTTTTCCGCCTTGCCGACGCTTATTTCATCAAGGCCGAGGCAGAATGGCTTGATGGCAGCGTAGATGACGCCCTCTCCACCCTCAAAACCCTTATGGAGAAGCGTTATGCTGCGGTTTCCCTCCCCGCAACCATGACGGACGCCGCATTCGAGACCCTTTTCATGGACGAGCTCCAAAGGGAGTTCTACGGCGAGGGCAGAAGGTGGTTTGACGTAAAACGCCTTGCCATAAGGCATCACGGATACGTAAGCGCCACGGACTATTCCTCCAAGGACTTCCCCGCATGGATAAAGACGGTTTATCCCGGCAACGACAGCTACACTATTGACGGCTGGAACGACCGTCATCAGCTTATGTACTGGCCCATTCCTCAGACAGAGAGGGACAAATCCTACGGAGCCCTTACCCAGAATCCAGGTTATGAACAATAAATAAAACTGACGATATGAAAAAGCTTTTGGTTTTCATGATTGCAGCCCTGCCCCTCGTGGCATCCTGCAACAAGGAAGGAGGAGATGCCTCCCAGCCTCTTAGCGTAAACTTCAGCGTTTCTCCGGAGAAGATTTTTGCCGGCGACGCTGTTAAATTCGAGGCCCAGGTAAGCGGAGGCGTAAGCCCCTACACCTACGAGTGGACCATCCGCGGAGAGGTGCAGGGCCAGAAGGATCCTTCACTGAGCTATACTTTCAAGACCAATGGGTCAGAGATTGTCCTCCTTACCGTAACGGACTCCAAGGGAGCCAGCGCCCAGAAACGCAAGGCCGTGGTTATCAACTCCGCCAAGATTCCGGAGATGGGCAGTCTTGTCCTCAACTGGGTGGGCCGCATGGAAGGCTACAACTCCATCTCGTCGGCCGCCATTGCCGATGACGGCTCCATCTACACCACCTGCCGCGACAACAACCTCTACAAATGGTCCGCAAGCGGCGAATCCCTTTGGGTCAAGAAAATATTCACCACCAAGATAAGCGGCAAGACCAGCGCCACGCTGGGAACTCCTTCCATAGACAAGGACGGAACCGTTTTCATTGGCGCGGGCGATGCAAGCAATGACTCCGCCGGTGACGGCACCCTCAAGGCTTTCAACGCTGACGGATCGGAAAAATGGAACTTCACCCAGTGGTGGAGAAGCTCCGGCACTCCCACTCCCACCTGCCAGGGAACCATTGCTGCCATTGACGACGAAAACATCTACTTTGGCCACACCGGCCAGAACGGCCTGGTCATGTCCGTAAACAAGGCTACCGGAGCGCGCAACGGCTTTGCAGCACCCACAGGCGGCGCCCGCAGCGGCATCGCCATCTCCAAGGCCGGCACCATCCACTGGTACGGCGGTGTCTATGGCCTGTTTGCCATTGACAAGAGCATTCTGGACAACGGCGGAGACTCCAAACTGAACACCAAGTGGAGCCTCTTCAGCGCAGACAACGTGGAGCGTGCCACCACCAACGCCATAGGCCAGCTGGCCTGCTTTGACCTTAACGGAAAGCACTGTGTGTCCGGTATCGCCACAGACGGAAAGGGAACCAAGATTTACACCGTGGATGCCTCTGACGGCACTCCCGTGAGCATCTGCTACATTGACGACACTGACGCCCAGGACCAGGGCGGCGTGGTGCTGGACGCTTCCGGCAACCTGGTTGCTTCCCTCAACTATACCCTTGGCCAGGACAACGGCGGCATTGTGATTGTGAACCCCGCAGACGGCAGCGTGGTTTCCCGCTTCCGCACCCAGGAAAAGGTTTCCGGTTCACCCGCAGTGGACAAGGAAGGTAACATTCACTTTGGAACGGAATCCGGATTCTACTACATTGTAAAGCCGGACGGAAATAACTGTGAGCTGCTTGTCAAGCGCAATCTTGCAGACCTTGTGCTTGCAGACAGCCGCTATGCCGCATCCTTCTCCAAACTGTACACCGCAAAGATTTGGTGCTCTCCCGTAATAGGCGACGACGGCCGCATGTACATCTGCTTCACGGATGACGACTCCCGTGCCTTCGGCGGCGTGGTAAGCCTGAGCTACGAAGGCTGCTCCGGTCCTGCCGCTTCCCAGTGGCCCATGGTTGGACATGACCGCAGGCATACCTGCAAGCAAATCTAAGCAGTCATGAAAAGGCTCTTATACATACTTGTATCGGCACTTCTCGTGGCCTTTGTCCCGTCCTGCGGGAAAAACCAGGGCCCTGGTGAGCCTCATAAGGTGGATCCGGTGACGCCGGTAGTCCCGGAGGACGAGGAAAAGCCCGCCGCTGCCACCACCACGCTGCTTACCCTTCTGAACGAAAAGATAGCGGAGTATGGCAACGACGCCTCCGTCCCCACCAATCACGTGTTCATCTGCGCCCACCGCGCAAATACCTACGAGGCCTATCTGAACCAGATTCCGGAAAATTCCATTCCCAACATAGAGATGGCTATAGCCAAGGGGGCCGATATGGTGGAACTTGACGTAAGGCCCACCAAGGACGGGGTGCTTGTGCTCATGCACGACCCTACCGTAAATGCCACCACCAACGGGAAGGGCAACGTGGACACCTACACCTACGAAGAGCTCTGCAATCTGGAAATGCGTGCCCGAGGTGCTTCCACCTATTACAAGGTAAACGGCCAGCCCGTGCGTGTCCCCACGCTGGAAGAGGCCCTTGCCGCATGCAAGGACAAGATTTATGTAAATCTGGATCTTGCCAACAAGAACTGCTCCCCGGCCGGAGTGGTCCGTGCCATCCAGAATACCGGGACCGTTGGCCAGGTGATGATTTACGGAGCAAACGGAACCAGCGAGCAGAAGGAATACATCTCCAAAGGCTACGAACGCTGCGGGGACTGGCTTGCCATCCATCCCTACATATCAAAGCCGGAGGATATTGACTCCTACAGGACGGGCTACTATGACTGCGCAAAGCTTTTCCAGTACAATTACACAGGGTACTATACGCCCACGATAGACAAGTTTGGCAGCAAGTGCCACGCCCAGGGTGCCCTTTCCTATTCCAACTCCCTCGATTACGACTCCCAGCTGCGTACCTGGTACACAAACTATTACCAGAAAAACCTCACCGGCAGCTGTGCCGTGATGGACAAGTTCATTGCCAGCGGCTCCGACTTTGTGCAGACAGACATGTGCGAACTGGCCCATCTTTATCTTAAAGCTAAAGGATTAAGGTAGTTATGAAAAAGTTATTAGTCACAATCCCCCTTATTGCCGCGGCTCTGCTTTCCTGCAACAGGCAGGAGGCCGAGAATTCCGGAATCCAGGGCGGAGGAGAGCAGAAACCCACAAGCGAAACTCTTAAGATATGGGGACGCACCCCGGACGGAGCCGTCTGGACGGCGCAGGACCGTATCGGCCTATACACCACGGACGACTTCAATGTGGAATTCAAGGTGGATTATCTGGAGGAAGGAAAGGAGAACAGGGCGTACTTTGCAGGAGAGATTACCCCTGAGGCCACCGTCCTGGGGGCATATTATCCCTACTCCGCTTCTGCCGGAGAGAACCTGTCCGCCATACCCCTCTACATCCCGGAGAATGTGAGCTACGGAGAGCCGGCCGCAAGGTTTGACATTGCGGAGTACAGGCCCGATTCGGAGATTAAACTCTTCTTCAGGACCAAACTCTCCAAAGTGGTGCTCCGCTTCCGGAACGTGGAGGAATCCGTAGCCTCCGGCCTTCCCCTTCAGGAGATAAAGATAAGCGGACAGAGGAACATGGCCGGCCTGTACGCAGCCAACCTTGTCCAGCCGGAGCAGATGCTTTCAGGGCTCAACGCCACCAACGCAATCACCGTGGACATGAAAGGCACTCCCCTTGCCGATGACGTAGTGGTGGAAGCCGCAATTGCGGCAATGTGGAAGGGCGGAGACGTGGTGGAGGTGTCCGTGAACGGAGGTGAATACAGCCAGCAGCTCACGGTCCAGTCCGCAGTTGCAGAAGGGGAAAGCGTGGAGCTTACCGTCAATGCAAAGGAATTCAACCCCAAGGTCACCCTTGACTGGATAAGTGCTCCGATAGGCCTTGAAGAGGGGGCGGAGACATCCGAGATAAGAGGTAACATTGCCGCGGTGGACAATGCCGGAAACGTATATGTCCAGCCCGCAAGAGGTGCCGCTTCCCTTTATAAACTGAACGCGGCCGACGGTTCACTTGCCTGGGCGACACCCCTTGGATATACCCTGGACAACAACGCATCTCCTTCCTGCGAGCCTGACGGCTCCGTGATTTATGCCATAGGAGGCACATCCGGTTCCGGCCGCGTGACTGCGGTCAGCGGTGCCGACGGTTCCGTGAAGTGGACTGTGGGACCCGAGAGTTTCTTTGGCAACGGAGCAACTCCCGCACCCAACTTCAACGGAGTCACTCCCGCCATCGGCGAAAAGAATATCTATGTGGGCAACGCCGGAACTACCGGTACCGTCCTTACCCTGGACAAGGAAACCGGAGAGCGGGTGTCCTATGTTTCAGGTGCCGCCGACGGCACAGGCGGTCCCAGCGGCGGCGTCATGTCCGGCCTTGCCATGACCTCCTCCGGCCAGGTTGTCTGGCACTGCAGCGGCGGCATCTTTACGGCAGACAGGGACAAGATGGATAATCCTGATAAGACACATGACAGCTTTGGCTCCTATGTGCCCTGGGCCCAGAGATTCTCCCACGGCTGGTCTTACAGCAGTTCCCGAAGCGGCGTCGCCTGTTCCAAGATTGACGGTCAGGATGCAGTTTGGGCCGTTGGAATGGAAAAAACCACTTCCGGCAGCTATAACATGCACGTAATGTGCTCCAAGGTAGAGTCCGGCAAGGAATTGTCATTTGATAAAAAAGTTTTCCTCCTGGATAAGAGCATTACAAATGTCACCAACCAGGATCAGGGCGGTATCGTAATCGGCCCCCGCGGAGAGGCCATTGTCTCCATGAAGGGTTATCCCGGCGCCATCAAGGCCTTCTTCTCCGACGGAACTGAAGCCTACAGCTACACGCTTCCCGGCGGCCGGGATGTCTGCGGTTCCTGTGCGGTGGACAACAATGGTTACGTTCACATTGCCGGAGACTTTGACAGCGGAGCATGCTACTATGCCATTGTAAAGCCGGATTACGAAAACCACACATGCGAACTGGTGGCTTCGGCAGAGCTTTGTTCCCTTATAAGGGAGTACGCGGCAGATGCCCTTGGAGACAATAACAGCGTCCGGGCGTGGAGTTCCGTTGCCATAGGCAATGACGGCAAGATGTACCTGGCGGTTACTACCTTCACCCTGGAAGGGTCTTCATGGAAGAATCATCAGGCCCGCGTAATCAGGCTCTCCTACAAGGAGACCACCGGACCTTCCGCCGCCTCGCCCTGGCCCCAGAGGGGAGCCGACGCATCACACACCGGCAGGCAGAGGCTATAGGACAACTACTTACGGATAATTTCAACTTCGCCGCGCAGCCCTATTTTGATAATCTGGGAGGCGCGGCCTGTTGATTCCGTGTCCACGGACGGGGGAACCACAAAGTCCACGGCATCCTTTATCGCCGGGCTAATGTCGGAAAAACGCTGCGGCGTGGGCTCCCCGGAGATATTGGCCGATGTGGACACCAGCGGACGTCCCAGCTTGTGTGCCAGGTCCCTGCACCAGCGGGCCATGGGAATGCGTATTCCAACGGTTCCGTCTTCCGCAACGGTGTTGTATGCCAGGCGGCGCCTGTCTGCCGGCTCTCCGGGTTTGGAGGCCAGGGCTCCGGGATAGATTATGGTCATGGGAGCGTCGTTCACCTCCACCAGGTCTATAGCCATGGAAGGTATCTCCCGGATGTACTTTGCAACCATGTCAAGGTCGCTTGCAAGGAGCACCAGCGACTTGGCCTCCGGCCTGTTCTTGATTTCAAAAACGCGGGCCACAGCCTCGGGATTGGTGGCGTCGCAGCCGATTCCCCAGACCGTGTCCGTGGGATAGAGTATGATGCCGCCCTCACGCAGGACGCAAAGGGCCTCAGCGAGTATTTCTTCCGCTTTCATGGTATGTTGCTATGATAGGATAATGGTCAGAATATTTCACTTTGTCTATCTTGTAAGTCTCAGGCTTGAGTTCCCCCGGCACAAGGATGTAATCCAGCCTCAGAAGGGGCCACAGGCCGCTGTAGGTGGCGCCGAATCCGTGCCCGGCCTTGACAAAACTGTCTTTGAGGCCGCGTGACAGGCGGAAGTAAGTGTAGGAGAGAGGGGTGTCGTTAAAGTCCCCCAGCACTATGGTGCTCTGCCCATCGGAGGCAATTTCCTTAAGGACTTTTGCCACCTGCTTGGGCCTTTCCGTTATGGAGCGCCGCATCTTCCGCTCCGTCTCTTCAAATATATCCTCGTCTGTAATTCCCTTGACCACACGCGGCAGGGAAATGTTGTAGCTCTCGAAATGGCAGTTGTACAGCCTTACCACGGAGCCGTCCAGCTTTATGTCCGTGAAAACGGCCATGTTGGCAGAGCCCTCGAAGGTGGTTTTTCCCTTGGAGAGTATGGGCTTTTTGCTCAGGGTAACATTGCCAAAACTCCCGCCTTTGCCCTGAAACACAAAATAATCTGCCCTATAACCGGGGAAATTGCGTTTGAGCCAGGCGTCTATGGAAGTGCCGGATGGAAGGCGGAACTCCTGAAGGCAGATAATGTCGGCATCCTGCCCGCGCAGGTATTGTACTATATCGGCAGGGCCGGCCTCCTGGAAGCGGGCCACATTGTAGGACACAATCTTAAGGTCGCCGGGGGCATTGTCTGAATGGCCCATCTGGAAGTATGTGCCGACAAAAAATGCTGACGGAAGCAGCGCCAGACCAAGGACCAGCCTCATTTTGGAGCGGCGGAAAAGGGACAGGACAAAAAGCGTCGCGGTGGCTATGAGCACAAGCGGATAGATGAGGCCGAACAGGGTGAAAAACCACGCCTTTGCAGGGTCCACGACTATGGACAGGTAGCTCAGAAACAGCAGGCCCGAAGATACGGCGGAAATGCTTCCGAACGACAGCCTTCCCAGCAGAGAGTGCCTGTTTTTATCTGTAGAGCGCGCCATTTTTCTTCCAGAAACGAATGAGAAGGAAGCCGAAGAGGGCTCCTCCAAGGTGGGCGAAGTGAGCTATACCCATCCTTGTACCCACGACGCCGGTAAACAGCTCTATCCCCACAAAAATACCGACCCACCACTTGGCGTCCAGGGTTATGGGCGGGAATATGAGGGTGAGCCTGGCCTCCGGGTAAAGCATTGCAAAACCCACCAGGATGCCGTAGATGGCTCCCGACGCTCCCATGACTCGCGGGAGGTGATTGTAAATTTCCTGCTCATATCCGGGATTTGCCGCAAGGGTCCCCAGAATCTGGAGCCATTGCACCCCAAAGTGAAGAAGCACGGCGCCAAAGCCTGTCACAAAGTAAAAAATCAGGTATTTTTTTGTGCCCAGAGCCCTCTCTACCACGGATCCGAACATGACAAGGGAATACATGTTGAAGAATATGTGCCAGAAGCCGCCATGCATGAACATGTGGGTGAGCGGCTGCCACCATCTGAAGTCCTGGGCCAGCGGGAAGGCCATGGCAAAGGTCTTCTCCATGAATACGGGATTGATGGCGCTTGCAATGAACATGATAATGTTCACGTACAGCAGGTTGCGGGTTACTACGGGTATATTGTTCATCAGAATCTTTTTTCCAGTTCGTCAATCGAAATTAGGGAAATGACCCTCCTTCCTCCGGGGGTGAATTCCGGGTTGTCCAGCTGCAGGAGGGCGTCCACAAGGCGCTGGGCCTCAAAAGAGGAAGTTATGGCGGGGGCCGATGAAGCTCCCAACATGGCAAACTTCCGGGCGGTTTCCCTTGCCATTGCCTCCGGCAGGGAGGAACTGTTGTCCTCCAGCAGGAGGAGGACGTTGCGGAGGAGTTCCTCTGCCTTTCCGGCCTCCGTGGAAAAACCTTCCGGGACACCGTTAAGCACCACGGTATCAGTGCCGAAGGGGGCAATGTCAAAGCCCAGTGACTCCAGAAGGGAGGCATACTCCTGCAGGAGGAGCACCCCTTCCGTTCCAACCGTCACTTGCACGGGGAAAAGCGAGGCCTGGGTCATGTGTACGTTGTTTTCCAGCGCCTTTGCAAAGCGCTCGAAAAGCAGGCGTTCCCTTGCCCTTTTTACATGGATGGCCATAAGGCCGGAAGCACTCTGGCTAAGGATATACCTCCCCTGGATGGTCATTACCTGGGTGGAGGGCATGGTCTTTTCCTGAAACAGGACGCCATAATCCTCTGCCGGAGCCTTGTCCACGTGGGCGGAATAGGGGTCGAAAGGATTGTAAGTGGCGGGGTGAAACTCCTGGAACTCCCTGGTGAATACCGGCATCTGCACAGCCTCCGGGTTGTCAAAGTCTATGTCTCCGCCTATGCTGTTGCGTCCCATGGCCTCGCGTACCGCGCCCTGGATAGTCTGGAAGAGCATCTGCTCCTCTTCAAACTTGATTTCCGTCTTGGTGGGATGGATGTTCACGTCCATGGAAGCGGGATCCATCGCCAGGAAAATGAAGTAGGAGGGCGTAGCCCCTTCCGTAATGACGTCCTCGTAGGCCTTCATCACGGCCTTGTGCAGGTAGGGGCTGCGGAAATACCTTCCGTTCACAAACATGAACTGGTTGCCCAGAGTCTTCCTGGCACTTTCCGGCTTTCCCACAAAGCCGCTCAGGGTGCATACGCTGGTATTGGCGCCGATATCCATTATCTCCCCTACGAGGGCAGCCCCAAGGAGGTCCTGAATCCTGAATTTGAGTGATTGGGCGGGCTTTACCACATGAATGTCCCGACCGTTGTGGGTGAGGGAAAAGGCAACCCCCGGCCTTGTTATGGCAATACGCTGGAACTCTTCCACTATGTGACGGAATTCCACGGTGTCACTCTTGAGGAATTTCCTGCGGGCGGGGATATTGTAAAACAGGTTCCTTACGCAGAAGTTGCAGCCCTGCGGCGTTGCAACCTCCCTGACACTCTTTACCTCCGACCCGGCAATGACCACCTCCGAGCCCACGGAATCGCCTTCCCGGCGTGTGCGGAGGGTAACCTCGGCCACGGCGGCTATGGAGGCAAGGGCTTCACCCCTGAAACCGAATGTAAGTATGTGATGCAGGTCCTCTGCACTCTGGAGTTTGGAGGTTGCGTGACGCTCAAAGCAGAGGACGGCGTCGTCCGGGGTCATACCGCATCCGTTGTCTATGACCTGAATGAGCGTGCGGCCGGAGTCCGTGATTACAACTTTCACGTCGGTCGCCCCGGCGTCAATTGCGTTTTCCATGAGTTCCTTCACCACGGAGGACGGTCTCTGGACCACCTCTCCGGCTGCTATCATGTCTGCAATGTTACGCGGAAGAATCTTGAGTTCCATCAGGCAAAAAATGTAAACAGGCGGGTAAACAGCAGGAGTACGGCGGCAATCAGGGCCACGGTGATTACGGTTATGATACCGTGGATTTTACCCATGGAGGAGCGGGTTTTCTGGTAATTTCCTTCGCGGAAAGCCCCGCGGATACTGCTCCCGGGAGCTCTTGTGCCGCTTTGGGCTTCCTTCTCCATGGTGCCGTCAACGGCTCCGAACATCTTTTTCCTCTGTTCTTCCTCCGGGTCGTAGTAACGGGGTTTGTAGTTGAATACCCTATGCTCTTCTTTCCCGAAAAAACCAAAATTGAATCCTGCCATACCAAGTAATTTACAATCTGCAAATTTATCAAAAAATACGTACCTTTGCAATCCTTATGAAAGCATCTCAGGTACTGGCATTTTTGCTTGGCGTGTTCGCCCTTATGGGGCTTGCCTGGCTTACCTTCCCCTCGGAGGGGGTGGCGGCCGGTCCCGCCACGCTCCGTTTCCCCACGTACCGGGCCATGCTGGAAGACGCGTCGGAGCACAAGGTGAACGTGGATTCCGTGCTGCTGGCCGTAGAAAGCCGCTTCCAGATGGAAAGCGACACTCTGGATTACTATCGCCGCTTTTTCAGCGAGAATCCGGACCGTATATACATGCCTCGCGGAGACATCCACTACTTTGATAATCTGTTCCGCCGCTTTGAGAACGCCTCCGACAGACCGGTAAGGGTTATCCACTACGGAGACTCCCAGATAGAGATGGACCGCATATCGTCGGACCTCAGGGACGCCCTGCAGGAGCGTTTCGGAGGAATTGGCACGGGAATGTTCCCCGCCCTGGGGAATGTCCCGTCGGCCAGCATCTACAAAAAGGCGGACGGGGCCTTTGCCCACTACACCATGTACGGAGATTCCACCACCCAGCGTGCCGGTCACAACCGCTACGGCATAATGGCCCAGGTGGTGAGCCTTGGCGGCAGCGGAAGCCTTTACCTGCGAGCCACCTCCAGCAAATCTGCGTATGAACGTTGCAAGTCCTTCAGGACGGTGTCCGTCCTCTACGGAAAGGACAACGCCTTCAAGGTGAAGGCCGTCAGCGACACCCTGCGCCCGGAGCCGCAGATACAAAAGGGCCCCGGCGGAACCACCCTTGTCACCTGGGACTTCGGCCGCAGCGTTGCCAAGGCCAGGCTCAGTTTCAGCGGCAATGCAGAGATTTACGGGGTCTCCACTGACGGAAACTCAGGCGTGGCGGTGGACAACATCCCTCTCAGGGGCTGCTCCGGAACCATTTTCACCCGCATTTCCAAACCGCTCATGACGGACTGCATGGAGCTTATGGATGCCGGACTCATCATCCTGCAGTTTGGCGGGAACTACATGCCCGTGGCCTCGTCCTCCAAAATAATCAGCTCCTACTGTGAAAATATCGCCCGCCAGATACAGTATTTCCATGAGGTGGCTCCGGATGCAGCCATCCTTTTCATCGGCCCGTCTGACATGGGCGTGAGCCGCGGCGGAAAGATGGTCACGCGTCCCCGGCTTGGAGAAATGGTGGATTCCCTGAAGGCAACCGCCCTCAGCAACGACGCCGCCTTCTGGGACCTTTACCACATGATGGGAGGGGAAAACTCCATGGCCCAGTGGGTAAAGCACAATCCCCCCTATGCAGGAGCGGACTATACTCACTTTACACCTGCCGGAGCAAGGAAGGTTGGCGATGCCCTGAGCAAGTCCCTCCTTACCTGTTACGACTATTACACTCTTCGCGACAGATGAGGCGGGCGTTTGTTCTGATAACTGCACTGCTCTGCGTTTTGCCTCTTGGGGCAAGGCGCTATCCCTTTATTCACACGGAAAGGAACACGCTCCAGTTCCCGGGCGGGAAGTCCAAGGAATTTGAAGTCTTTTCCCGCAAACTGGATTCCCTTGCCGTATGGGGCAGCGGTTCCCTGAAGGTGCTTCAGGTTGGCGGATCGCATGTCCAGGCAGGTATATGGCCGGACCGTATCCGCCGCAATTTCCTGTCCCTCCGCTACGGGAGCGACGGCGGCCGAGGCCTGGTTTTCCCCTTTGCGGCAGCCCAGACCCTCACTCCTTCCGGCTACACCACCACCGCCACCGGCAACTGGGACTACAGCCGATGCCTGCATCCCGGACGGGACATGGGCCTGCCCGGGGTGGAAGTTACGGCCCTGGATACATCGGCCCGGGCCGCAATAGACCTGCTTCCCGGGGGCACCCAGACCATGCGGCACCGCTATGTCTTTGACAGAGTGACGGTTATGGGCTACGGCTCCATGCGTCCCGTGCTGCTGCTTTCTCCCAAGGACACGCTCCGCGGCAGGAAAGAGGGGAATCTGTGGATTTTTGAGCTGCCCTACTACCGGGACTGGATACAGCTTGGCTTTGAGGCTCCCTCCGGGCAGTTTACCCTGGAAGGGATATATCTGGACAAGAGCTGCGAAGGGTTTACCATGAGCGAGGCCGGGATCAACGGAGCGTCCACCCGTTCCTGGCTGGGTTGCACCCACTGGGAGGATAACCTGAGGGTGGTAGCTCCGGACATGGTGATATTTTCAATCGGCATAAACGATATCCAGGGGAATGTCTTTTCCGCAAAGGAATTCAAGGAGCGGTACCGGGAACTAATAGGCATGGTCCGCCGGGTGAATCCCCGCTGCGCAATTGTCTTTTCCGGAATCAACGACAGCTGCATGCGACGCGGAAAGGCGGTGAACCCGCACACGGAGGAGGTGCAGAAGGCTTTCCGGGACCTTGCCCGGGAATACAAGGCCGCTTTCTGGGATATGTACGACATTATGGGAGGCTACGGCTCCATGGCCCTGTGGCAGGAAGCCGGACTGGCCCAGCCGGACCGCATTCACTTTACCGCCGCCGGGTACAATCTCCTGGGTGACATGTTGTTTGACGCAATTTACGACGCCACCAGATGAACGGACTCGCCCAAATAGTCACGGATTTTTTGCACAACCTGCTGAGTTTTGACCAGGCTCACCCGCTGCTTTTCACCCAGTTCTATTTCTGGGCCTTCTTCGCCCTGGTGTTCGCCGGCTTTTCCCTGCTGCACTCCAAGACGCTTCTGCGCAACGGCTACCTGTTTGCCGCGTCGCTGTTTTTCTACTACAAGACCAGCGGAGTTTTCCTGCTTCTGCTCCTGTTTGTAATAGTTTACAACTTCTTTGCGGCCAAAGTGCTCCACCGGCTTCGGAAGCCTTTCTGGAGGAACTTTGTGCTGGTCCTAAGCATAGTGGTGGACCTTGGCATACTGGCCTACTTCAAGTACGCCTACTTCCTGGTGGACTTCGCCAACAATCTTCTGGGCCTTTCCATGGTAGTTCACGACATCTTCGGGGCCGACGCCATCATCCTCCCCGTGGGCATATCCTTCTTCACTTTCCAGGCCGTAAGCTACGTGGTGGACGTGAAGCGGGGGACTATCGGCCCGGTGGAGAAATTCCTGGACTTTGGCTTTTACCTAAGCTTCTTCCCCCAGCTGGTGGCGGGCCCAATTGTCCGGGCATCGGAGTTCATACGCCAGCTGCACAGGCCCTACAACCTTTCACGCCGATGGTTTGGGATTGCGGTTTTCTGGATTATGAACGGCCTTGTGAAAAAGATAGTCCTAAGCGACTACCTGGCCGTGAACCTTGCAGACCGTGTCTTTGAGAATCCTCTGATGTTCAGCGGGTTTGAGAACCTTGCGGCCCTTTTCTGCTACTCCCTTCAGGTGTATGCGGACTTTTCCGGTTACACGGACATCGCAACAGGCGTGGCCCTTCTGATGGGCTTCTATCTGCCTCAGAACTTCAACTCTCCCTATAAGGCGGTGAATACCCAGCAGTTCTGGCGTCGCTGGCACATGTCCCTGAGCCGATGGCTTCGCGACTACCTCTACATCCCCCTGGGCGGGAACCGCAACGCATCGGCCGGGACCTATATCATAATAGCCCTGGTGGCGGTGACGGGCAGTTTCCTCAGCGGATCCTGGCTGGTAGCCCTTGCTGTGGGGCTCATTGCCGCCGGTATAGGCCTGTGGGCCTGGATGCGTCCGGACAAACGCAAGCTCATAACCACCAACATAAACTCCATGAATACCATGCTCCTGGGCGGCCTGTGGCACGGAGCCAGCTGGAATTTCATGATTTGGGGCGGCCTCAACGGCCTGGGACAGGTGATTTACAAGGTGTGGACCGGACATACCATGCTTTGGAAAACGGTGGTGATAAGCCTGGTGACCCTCATTTGTTACCTGCTTTCCCGCTTTGCTCCGGCCCCGGTCTGGAACATGTTCTTTGTCTGGACACTTGTGCTTTGTGCGGGAACTCTTGTGAAAGCCCTTGTCCGTAAGGTGCGTGGCTGCGCTGAGGAAACCTGGTTCTCTCGCGCCTGGGACGTACTCCAGACCTTTGTTTTCATAACCTTTACGCGGCTTTTCTTCCGGAGCGGCTCCAATCTGGACCCGGCCCTTGCCAACGAGCAGGCCTGGAACACAGCCAAGAACATGGTAAACCAGATAGGCTCTTCCTGGGACCTTCATATTGTTCCCACCATGGCCTGGGAACACCGTAACGTGCTCATTCTCTTTGTCCTGGGCATGATAATCCACTGGCTTCCGGAACGCTTCAAACGCCGTTACCGCATTGTTTTCTCCCGCCTTCCCCTTGGCCTGATGGCACTGGCGGTTTTTGCCATCATCTTCCTGATATACCAGTTTATCACCGCCGACCTCCAGTCCTTCATCTACTTCCAGTTCTAGAAAAACAAGCCCCAGAGCCATTTGACGGCCTGGTAGAGGAGGACGATTACGAAGAGAACGATGGTGAGGACCACCTTTATTATGCCCCATGCGTACCATCCGATGAAGGAAGTGATGATGCTCAGGCCAAAGTAGTTGAGCACAAGCAGTGCCGCCAGAACGGCAATGGCATAGAGCAGGAACACTCCGATTCCTGAGAAAAGGAAGCCGAAAACGGTTTTGAAGCGGTGGCTGCTGTGATCTTGCAGTTTCATTATCTTGCGAATGTACCACAGCGCTCCGATAAAGATAACGCACTGCACCATGGGCAGGATTTCCGCCGGCCCCCAGTCCGGAAGGTTGGCTATGTAGGCGTAGCCGATAACCGGATTCAGCGTCTTATAGAAATTGAACAGGACAGGAGTGGTAAAGAGCACCACCAGCCAGAAGGCCAGGTCTATTCCGGTGTTGTACAGCAGGTTAAGATGCTTCTGTATATAGACTTTAAGGCGTTTTATATCAACGCCCTGGCCATAGACATTCAGCTTTTCCGCCTTTTCAAGCATGTCGCGGGCCGCAACGGTTCCTATTCCGCCGATGTTCTTATCGGCCTTTTTCATGAGGTTCTGGGCGTACTCGGTAATCGGAGAGTGACCGGCGTAGAACTGGCCGTCGGCAAAGGCCCCGTAGTAGGTTTTGCGGTTAAGCTGGTACTCCAGGTACCAGACATCCACCACCTGCTGCACCACGGCTTCCTGGAAGAGGATGTGGGTGGAAGAACTCACTTTTTCCCGTGCCTGGGCAAGCCATTGGTTTATTTTTTTGCCGATGTTCTCCCGGCCGGTGTAGCAATCGGCCTGGAGGAATTCCTTCTTCTGCCGGAAGAGGGTGGTTGTGGTGAGGACAGTGCCCGGATTTACCAGCTCCTGGATTTTGTCCAGTCTGGTGTCGAAGAACTGGGCGCTGCGGGTTTCCGGATACATCTTTTGGTCCACGCCTATAAAATGCAGATTCCGTCCCTTACCACGGCATACGCCACAGGTCTCAATGCCGGTGCTGTTACAACGCTTGCAGGGAATGGTCCCTCTGCCGCCGCACTGGGAACAAGTGATCTTGCCGGTACTTCCGCATCGGCTGCATCTGATGCGACCATTGGAACAGTTTGGGCAGCTCTCGTCTTTGTAAACCGTTCTGGTACCCCACTTGGTGTCCGGAACAACGCTGCCTGGACGGTAAGTCTGGCTAATTATGTAAGACTCCTGACGACTGGTCTTTATCTTGCCGCTGCCGCCACATCTGCTGCACCGTATGTAACCCCCGTCACAGGAAGGGCAACTCTCTTTCCTGGACCCGCTGCAATTGGGGCAGGTTACCTCCCTGTTTCCCCCGCACTCCCGGCAGGTCCATTTCCCGCGTCCATGGCAAGGTTCGCAAGTCTCCACGTGGGCCGATCCCGGCGCCACAAAACTCCCCTCCTGCTTGGTGAACCCGGATGTCACGTGAAGCCTCAGTCTCCATAAATCCACGTCCGAGGGCTTGTAAACCGTCCTTGGGTCCACGCTGTCGTTATTGTAAGGCCTCTGTCGCAGTTCACAGGTGCGGGTGTCATACTCCGAAGTGAGCGAAGCCCTGAAGAAGTCGCACTCGTCAAGGACCGTAATCTTCACCTTGTCTCCCAGATTGGGAAAAGGATGGCCTTCCGTGGAATTTGCATAAGCATTAAGCTTTTTGCGTACGTCACTCTCTGTCATGGATTCAGCGTTTAGGTTTGATTATAAAGGTTTTGACAGTCTTCCAGACAAGCACGCAACCAAACACCACAAGCATCAGGTAGAAGTATATTGTAAGGGCGGGGCTGTAGCGGTCCCCGGCCATTTCGTCAATATGGTCTTCAGCATATTCAAACTTGTCCCATTCACTTACCTCGAACTCCTCCATGGAAATCCTTTCTTTTTTCTTTTTGCCCTCGTTGGCCTGTTCCAGGAGTTTTTCCGGAGCCTGTTCCATAAGGGCGGCCCAATCGGCTCTCAGAAGGGGAAGGGAGATTGAGTTGAAGATATTGTTGATGGGGTTGCCCTCGCCGCGGACGCGTAAGGCTTGCTTTTCTTCCGGGTCCGTTACCGCGTGGTAATTGGTATCGCAGGAGCAGCTCTGGATAAAAGCGGTAAATATCACCGCCATAACCAGCATGATAAATGAGCGCGTTTTCATATTTTATATGCCGAGTCTTATTCTCCTTTTCGGCCAAATGTAAGTATTTTTTCCAAAAGGACGAAGAGGAATGTATAAAAATAAACAGTTATATTTGTGCCTGGAATATTAACAGACAGGCAATTATGGATATAAGGATTGGCAACGGATACGACGTGCATGCTTTGGAGAACGGGTTGGAGATGTGGCTGGGAGGAGTGAAAATCCCTTCGGAAAAGGGATTTGTGGCACATTCGGATGGTGATGTTGCCATTCACGCCCTGTGCGATGCACTGCTTGGGTGTCTGGCTCTTGGGGATATCGGCCACCTGTTCCCTGATACATCGGACGAGTGGAAGGGAGCGGACAGCAAAGACCTGCTGGCAAGGGTTGTTGCCATTGTCCGGGAAAAAGGGTATCATGTCGGGAATGCAGATATTACCATAGCCCTTCAGCGTCCAAAACTGTCACCCTATATCAATACCATGCGTGCTACGCTTGCTCCCATTCTGGGAGTCACGGAAGACCGCATTTCCGTAAAGGCCACCACCACGGAACACCTTGGCTTCACGGGCCGTGAAGAAGGCTGCCAGGTGTGGGCATCGGCACTTATCGTAAAAGAGTAACTCCGCCCTCCGAGTGATCACTTTTTCCATTTCTTCTTACACAAAAAAAATAACCTATTCCATTTTTCCTGCCGTCGCACAAGGTGCGCCCCCTCCCACTTCGTGGGCCCCTCCCTCTTACACGGCCGAGGGTGGCCATGGGCGATAAAAATGGAACAGGTTTTTTTTATTCAAATATTCAAAAAACCGAGTGATCACTAAAATGCTCTGGGAGGCCGATTTTGCACTTCTTGTCCAATTTAAATCCGGGGAGAAGTGCAAAAATGCCGTTCTGTGACGAAAAGTGACAACTCGCTTTCACGGAAAGGGATTCACTCTTCTCTGGAACTCTCTCCAGAACCGAATTCACTACTCCGTACCGAAGTCTGATTGTAACGGAGGAATGGAATACCCTCCCGGAGGACTCCGTTCCGCTTCGC